>JAGCPV010000105.1 GCA_017965475.1 Prevotella sp. | reverse complement strand
GGTAAGGATGGTATTGAGAAGGTTCTCAACGAGCATACGACAGAGGAAGGTATCAATCCTATTGCCAAGATCAAGATGGCCAAGAAGGAGCTCGATGCCAAGAAGAACGAGTACAACTCGAAGATGACCGACGAGCAGTATCAGGAACAGCTCAAGAAGCTGAAGAAGGGTGAACTCCCCTCTGGCGAGAAGGTTCCTACGATGACCGTCATCATCCGTCCTCTGAACACCGCTACTTACGAGAACATGGTCGCCGCTCTTGACGAGATGCTGATTAGCAATGTTGATAAGTATGTCATTGACAATGTCGATAAGATGAGCCAGGAAGACAAGGACCTCATCGCAAAGGCAGGTGTCAAGTGATTAACCCCTAAATGTAGAATAGACTATGGCAAAAATAGATCTTATTGACAATGGCTGGGTTGACCTCGTATTTGAGGGCAAGAATCAGGCCTATGGAGCTTATCAACTGCGCAAGAACACAGGTGTCCGTAACCTCAAGGCCCTCATCGTCATGTTCGTGGCTTTCGCACTTATTGCAGCCATCGTATATGCTAAGGTTTCTATCGAGAACTACATCGCAGCACAGAATGCAGCCATCGAGGCAGATGTGGAGCTCGCCAGCCTGGCAGAGAAGAAGGAGGCAAAGGTTGAGAAGAAAGACGAGCCTGAGGTCGAGAAGATTGAGATTGAGCGCGTTAAGAGCTCTGTGGCCTTCACCGTTCCTGAGATCAAGAAGGATAACGAGGTGAAGGAAGAACAGGAGATGAAGTCTCAGGACGAACTCCAGGAGACGAACACCGCTATCGGTGCCTTCAACGTGGAAGGTAACGACGAGACCGGTGGTGAGGTGCTCAAGGCTAAGGAAGTGATTGCAGAACCCGAACCCCCGAAGGTTGAGGAAACGAAGGTCTTCGACGTGGTGGAGGAGATGCCTCAGTTCCCCGGCGGTCCCTCAGCTCTGTTCGAGTATCTGAATAAGAATATCAAGTATCCAGTTGTAGCCGAGGAGAACGGTGTACAGGGTCGTGTTATCGTAACCTTCGTCGTAGAGCGTGATGGTTCTATCACCGACGTAAAGGTTGTGAAGAGTGTTGACCCCTCACTCGACAAGGAGGCTTCACGCGTGGTGAAGGCCATGCCGCACTGGATTCCTGGTAAGCAGAACGGTTCTGCAGTACGTGTGAAATACACCGTGCCTGTGACCTTCAAGCTTCAGTAATCTCTGACACATTGAAATGAACGCATTCAACAAATTCGTTGGATTAACACTTATATTAGGCTTGCTCCACGCATGTGGGAGCAAGCCTAATCCTGAACAGGAGGAGGCCTATCAGAAAGCCGCCAGCGTGCTGGCAGCCGACGAGAGCTTCTACCCTATCATCGACGAGGAGCTGTACTATTTCCAGAATCAGACGCTCGACAGCATCACACCTCTTTATATTAATGAGCAGGACGCTGTGAAGATGCTGATGAAATTGGAGACCTGGCTCGCCTTCACCACCCGTGACTTCACGCAGAAGGAGCGCCAGAACCTGATAGACCGTAAGTACCTGCCAAGAGCGGTGCCCATCGCGTACGACGGTCTGGCTATCATCGTCAACAATGCCAATCCCGACTCGTGCATCACCATCAAGGACTTCGCACGTGTGCTCAAGGGAGAGGTCACCCAGTGGAAGGAACTCTATCCACAAAACAAACTTGGCGAAATCGACGTGGTATTCGACAATCCCCTGTCAAGTACAGTGCGCTGGTGCGTGGATTCCATCCTCGGAGGCCAGCAGTTCAATGCCAAGAACATCGGCGCCGTACAGACCAGTGCCGCCGTCATCGACTATGTCGAGAAGCACGAGAACTCCCTCGGCATCATCGGCAGCAACTGGCTCAACGACAAGCGCGATACGACCAACGTCACCTTCAAGAAGAACATATCCGTGATGGGCGTCAGCAAGATGGACTCCGCCAAGAGCTATAACAGCTGGAAACCCTATCAGTACTATCTATACAACGGCAACTATCCCCTGCGCCGCACGATCTACGCCCTGCTCAACGACACGCGCAACGGTGTGCCTTCCGGCTTCTGCCATTTCATCCAGTTGCCCAAGGGCCAGAAGATCATCCTCCGCTACGGTCTGCTCCCCAGATCAGCCAACATGAACGTGAGGGATGTCATTATCAAAAAGGAATGATTAAACCTTCCGGGGTTTCAAACGTCATACAAACGAGAGACTAAGAACAGAATGTGTAACTTAAAAACAAGAGAATTATGAAAGCAATCAAATATTTAGTAATGGGTGTGTTGCTGGCAGGTTTCAGCGCCACCGCAAATGCACAGGAAGCAGAGCTCAACGCAGCTCTCGAAGGGATTAAGTCACAGGCTCCTAACGTAGCCGAGTTAGCAAAAAACGCTTACAAGAAGAACAAGAAAGACGCTGCCGCACTGATCAAGATCGGTCGTGCCTTCTATGAGCAGAAGGATACGGCCAACGCAGCCCAGTTCGCCCGTTATGCCAACGAGGCAGGTAAGCCCAAGAACGCCTACGCACCGGCATTCATGCTGCTGGGTGACATCGAGGCCGCATTCGGAACCGATGGTGGTAAGGCCGCAGGTTACTACAACCAGGCCATCCATTTCGACCCCACAAACCCCGAGGGTTACAAGAAGTGGGCTCTGGTGTATCGTAAGATCAGTCCCTCTCAGGCTGCTGCCAAACTGCAGGAGATGAAGAAGAACTGCCCCAGTGAGGACATCGACGCCGCTATCGCACATATTTACATGCTGGCTGGCGACGAGAAGCAGGCCTACGAGAACTATGCTAAGGCCGACGTCAACAAACTCGACAAGGGTAACCTTAACGAGTTCGTACGTGCCAGCTACTTCACAGGTCACTTCGAGGACGCCCTCAAGGCCGCTGAGGCAGGTATCAAACTGGAGCCGCGCAACCCGACGTTCAACCGTCTGGCTATGTTCTCCAACTACGAGTTGAAGAAGTACGATGCAGCCAAGGCCTACATCCACAAGTACTTCAACGAGACCGACAGCGCCAAATTCTCTGAGTACGACCACTTCTACACAGCCCTGATCTATCAGGCACTGGAGGATAAGGCAAAAATGTACGAAGAGTACGACAAGGCCCTCGCACTGGTGAACGACTCGTCGATGATCAAGCGTCATGCCATCCTGAAGAGCGTATCCGACTCCTATCTGAAGGATCAGAATTTCGACCAGGCCCTCAGATACTATCAGGATTATCTGGCTGCAAAGCCCGAGCAGAACTCAGATGATATCGAAGGACTTGCCAAGATCTTCTCAAAGTACGCTGATGCTGTTGACGAGAGCCGCAAGCCCGAGATGATCGGCAGAGCTGTTGCAACATACCGCATGATGGCTGAGAAGTTCCCCGTCCAGGCCATCTATGCCGCCTATCAGTGCGCTACGATGAACAACAAGCTCGATCCTAACATGACGAAGAGCCTCGCACGTCCCGACTACCTGAAGGTTGTATCCCTGCTTGAGAACAAGCCTGACCGCGACAAGAGCGAGAACACAATGCTGAAGTACAGCTATCACTACCTCATGTCCAACGCCTTCCTGATTGCCAAGAACAAGGCAGAGGCCAAGGCTTACGCTAACAAGATCCTGGCCATCGACCCCGACTATGCTCCTGCTCAGCAGATCAGGGATCTGAAGTAAGATCGATCATTCAAATCATAATCCCAGGAGGTGTCTCTATATGAGGCACCTCTTTTTTGTTTACTCGAAGTAGAACGTGAGTACGATCATCTTGCTGTGGCCGCTGGTCACGGAATTGGAATAAACGCGCATATTGGCATCCTTCAGCTCGTTGGGATGATCGTGGTCGAGGGCGTCGCGCAGGCTGTAGCAGAACTTCAGTTCCGGGATCAGCTTGAAGAACGGCAGGTAGAAGTCGCAGCCCAAGCCCACCTCGAAGAAGAGGTCGGAACGTTTCAGCTGTATGTACTCCTCTGCCTTGCTCGTCAGGTTGATCATCGGATTCACACCTGCCATCAGATAAGGACGGTAGTTATTCCAGCGCTCTGCCGAGAACTTGATGTCGAGGGGGAACGAGATATAGGTATTCTTCATGTCCTGCGTCGCCTCCGTGGGCTTACCCTCCGGCGTCAGATCCGTCAGGTTTCGGAAGGTCAGATGCTTGGCGCCAAAGTGCATCGACGGTGTAAACCTGACGTTCAGATGCTGGCTCAGTCGCAGGTCTGCCAATACGCCGACGCTGAAGCCGCTGTTCCAACGGTCTGCGTCGCAGACGATCAGCTTCTCCTGCGTCGTCCCGTCTTCCAGCGTGATGGTCTGCGGACCTACGTTCTGGAATTCGATGTCCTGCATGTTCAATCCCACGAGGATACCAAAGTGCAAGGGGCGCAGGTCGATATACGGCTTGTGCTGGATAGTACGGGTCTGCGCCTGACCGTTTACAGCCAGGAAAAGCAGAATCAGAGTGATGATATTTTTCCTTTTCATCTGTAGATAATAACGCAGAAAATGGCCGGTTATTATATTCCTGATTATTTCGACATCGTATAAATTATTAAAAAAATATACCTAAAGTTTGGTATTATCAAAAAAATAGTTGTATCTTTGCATCATCAAATGTGAGTAATAACAGTATTAACAACTTAAATAGTTAAGATTATGGCATACGTAATTGGAGAAGATTGTATTTCTTGTGGAACATGTGCAGGTGAGTGCCCCGTTGAGGCTATCTCTGAGGGTGCAGAGCGCTACGTGATCGATGCAGATGCTTGCACTGAGTGCGGCACATGCGCAAGTGTTTGTCCTTCTGAGGCTATCAGCCTTCCCTAATCACTTTAGGACATACAGACTAAAAGAGGCGCTTCCGAATGGGAGCGCCTCTTTCGTTTTCTCGGGTCGTTATTTCTTCTCCAGATCGAGGACAAGCTTGCCCACATAGACACCGTGCTTGCCGTTCTGATCCACGGGGATCATCTTTCCGTTCTTGTCTGGCGCATATTCCAGCACAGGCATATAGGTATGGGTATGTCCGCCCAGCACGAGGTCACAGCCTTCTGTCTCGCTGAGAAACTTTTCATCACAGTCGCCCTCGATATTCCATCCGAGGTGAGAGACGCAGATCACGAGGTCGCATTTCTCCTGTTTCCGCAGGATGTCGATATATTTCTGCGCCGTCTCAGAGGGATCGAGATAGGTGATGCCCTCGCAGTTGCCGTCGAAGACGAGCCCCTTCAAGGCTGGTGCCAGCGCGAAGACGCCTATCTTCACACCATTGCGCCTGATGACGATATACGGCTTGACGAGATCCTCAAGTACCGTTCCCTTGCAGTCATAGTTGGAGCAGACGATGGGGAAGTTGGCCATGCGGAAGAGCTTCGCCATATTGTCGAGACCGAAGTCAAACTCATGGTTGCCGATGGTGGCACAGTCGTAGCCCATCATGTTCATCAGTCCCACTTCCACCTCACCCTTGAAGAGCGTATAGTAACCTGAGCCCTGCGAGAAGTCACCAGAGTCGAAGAGCAGCAGGTCTGGATGCTCTTCGCGCTGCTGTTTGATCATATTGATTCGACGCTGGAAGCCCCCACGTCCTGCGAGTTCCTTATTGCCAAGGTTCTCGTTAATGGGCATGATCGTGGAGTGGGTATCGTTGGTGTGCAGGATCACGAGTTGCTTATGCTTCTTGGCACTGACGGTCAATCCTGAGAGCAGTGCTATAAATATAATAAGGTGTAACCGTTTCATAATTGTCTATTTTTACTCTTTTACCTTGATTCGTCCTTCTATCTGAGCATCGACCACTTCACCACGCGACTGTTTGTCCTTGAAGTAGTTCATGATCAGATAGCGGCTGTTGTTACTGGCATCCTGAGAGGCCACGTTGTCCTTACCCTCCGTAAAGGCCGTCAGGCCGTCATTACCCTCCAGCAGATAGTGGATGGTGGTGACGCGATACTCTGCCTGAGGATCGATCTCCTGTCCGTGCAGACGGGCAGAAATCAGTTGGCCGTCCTTGGTGATGACGAGTTCCGTACCTTTGCTGACGCCCTCGCCTCCCTTGTGGGCGATCTGCTGGAAGAGGTGCATCAGACTCTCACCTGTCAACGTCGTAAAACTGATCTTATTCTCGAAAGGAGCGACGGAGAGTATATCCTCGTAGGTGACATTGCCCTTGATAAGGTCGGCACGGATGCCTCCCATGTTGTAGATGGCTAGCACAGGCTCTTCGTTATAGTCCTTAGAAGCCCAGATGAGAATATCCGACAGGAGGTTGGAGAGATCACTCTCTGGTCGCTGGGGATGCATGTTGTGAGCCACCTGCCCCATGACGGGGGCCATGATACTGTCGTTCACCCTCTTATAGGGAGCCATAAACCGGGCTGCCGCTTGGTCTGGGTTCTGATCATAGCGACTGTCAACAATGATACGAGTGCGCTCCACACCAGTCAGTTGGTAGTGCTTGGGAGCACACGAAACCAACATCAGAGTGGCAAAAACGCCATAAACAAGTTGTCTTTTACGCATAATTTTAAGTTTTAATGATGCAAAAGTACAAAAAATATCAGAAATATTTCTTTGAATCGGGAAAAAGTTGTACCTTTGCACCCGCTTTTCGGCGTAACCGATGGAGGGAAGTCACGAGTTGCCCGTCTATGTTGCGTTGGAACGATACAGCAAATTAAAGTAAAAGGTAAAAAAATGGATTTAATCAAAGTTGCTGAAGAAGCATTTGCAACCGGCAAGGAGTTTCCTAAGTTCAAGGCTGGAGACACCATCACTGTCGCTTACAAAATTATCGAGGGTTCCAAGGAGCGTATCCAGCTCTATCGTGGTGTCGTGATCAAGATCTGCGGCCATGGTGAGAAGAAGCGCTTCACTGTTCGTAAGATGTCTGGTACCGTAGGTGTGGAGCGTATCTTCCCCATCGAGTCTCCGAACATCGAGAGCATTGAGATCAACAAGGTTGGTAAGGTTCGTCGCGCTAAGTTGTACTATCTGCGCAAGCTGACTGGTAAGGCTGCCCGTATCAAGGAGAAGCGTCGTGCCATCACCGCTGAGTAATCAGCCTTTCGAAAAGATAAAAAAGAGATGCCGTCAAAAGCATCTCTTTTTTATTTGTAGTTCTCGTCGGCACTGGCATCTCCGTGCAACGCATCCTGGAACGACTCCCAATCCTGAAAGCCCACGAACAAGGACAGACGGTCAAGTGCTTTCTTGTCGGGCTTACGAAGGATTTCTTTCTCTACGGCCTCCAACAGTTTCTTAAGGGCTTTACGTTTCTTCTCCATATTATTCTGTAAGTTTGGTGCAAAATTACGAAATAATAAACAATTCACCATGCGCAATTCACAATTATTTTGTAACTTTGCAGCAAAAATCAAGAAAAGGACATAAATAATGAAAGAATTAGCACTCAAGTACGGATGTAATCCGAACCAGAAGCCCTCCCGCATCTTCATGACGGAGGGAGAGTTACCCATCGAAGTGATCAACGGCCGTCCTGGCTATATCAATTTCCTCGACGCCTTCAATGCCTGGCAGCTTGTGAAGGAGCTGAAGGCTGCCACCGGCCTGGCTGCTGCTGCTTCGTTCAAGCACGTGAGCCCTGCAGGTGCCGCCGTGGGTCTGCCCCTGAGTGACACGCTGAAGAAGATCTACTTCGTCGATGATATCGCTGGTCTCGACGACTCTCCCATCGCCTGTGCCTATGCCAGAGCCCGTGGTGCAGACCGTATGTCGAGCTATGGCGACTTCGTGGCTCTTTCTGATACGTGTGATGCTACCACTGCCAAGATCCTGAAGCGCGAGGTCAGCGACGGTGTGATTGCTCCCAACTATACCCCTGAGGCTATCGAGATCCTGAAGGACAAGCGCAAGGGTACCTACAACGTGATCAAGATCGATCCCAGCTACAAGCCTGAGCCTATCGAGCGCAAGCAGGTCTTCGGCATCACCTTCGAACAGGGCCGCAACGAGATCAAGCTCGACGACGATGCCCTCTTCGAGAACATCCCCACGCAGAACAAGACCTTCACTCCCGAAGCGAAGCGCGACCTGATCATCGCCCTCATCACCCTGAAATATACACAGTCGAACTCCGTCTGCTACGTGAAGGACGGACAGGCCATCGGTATCGGCGCTGGTCAGCAGAGCCGTATCCATTGTACGCGTCTTGCTGGCAACAAGGCTGACATCTGGTGGCTGCGCCAGCACCCGAAGGTGATGAACCTGCCGTTTATCGATGGCATCCGCAGAGCAGATCGCGACAACACCATCGACGTATATATCTCTGAGGACGAGCACGACGATGTGCTCCGCGATGGTGCCTGGCAGCAGTTCTTCAAGACCCAGCCCGAGGTGCTGACAATGGAAGAGAAGAAAGCCTGGATCGCGCAGAACACGAAGGTGGCACTGGGTTCAGATGCCTTCTTCCCCTTTGGCGACAATATCGAGCGTGCCCATAAGAGCGGTGTGGAGTTTATTGCCCAGGCCGGCGGCTCCGTGCGTGACGATCATGTGATTATGACCTGCGACAAATACGGCATCACCATGGCCTTCACAGGAGTCAGACTGTTCCATCATTAAGTCTATGGACGATTTCCAGAATATCCTCGAAAACGGCATCAACTTCGGACGTGGAGGTGACAAGCCGAAGGACACTGGCAAGGTGAAGACCAAGGCCAAGAAGAAGCAGTATATCACGGGGGCTCATGGTAGCGGTAGTGCGCGCCAGAAGGCCAAATATCGCGAGCAGAGAGCCAACCGCCATAAAGGAAAATAAAGAATTGCTCATAACGAAGCGTAGTTCCATATTGCGGCTGATCACCATGCTCATCTTCAGCATGGCGATCTGTAGTGTGCAGGCTCAGGACGAGGTACAGCCTCAGCTCAAGAAGAGTTTCCTGCAGAAGCTGGTCCACTACCTCGACTCTTCTAACGTCATGGGTACTGATCCTGACTATATCGGCTTGCCTGAGAAGAAGTGGTGCGTTACGCTCAACTCGAGTCATAACCAGATCAGCCTCAATCTTGACTCCCACCTCGAAGCGAGTGCTGATGACCAGTTCGACTTCAACCTGAGGATCACCCCCCCTGTTACCAACTCCGTCGGAGCGAGCATCTGCTATCGTGGTTGGGGAGGTGGCTATGGTTTCTCGCTCACAGGCAATAAGGGCATTAACATGTCGTTCAACATCGCCACCCCCATGAATGGTGTCAATATCCGTTGGCGTCGCTTCAACTTCGATGAGCCCCAAATTGGCGCTTCCAACATAATCAGCGAAGGCATCAAGAAAAAAGGTATGCCTCTGACTACCACAGAACTCAATAAGTCCATGAAGATCGAGTCGTTCGTATTCGATGGCTACTGGATTTTCAATCACAAGCGTTTCGCCCTGGCTGCACCCTACGGACAGAGTGTGATCCAGAAGCGCTCAGCGGGTTCGTTCATAGCCGGACTCATGGTGTATTACCAGAAGTTCGACATGTCGCAACGCGAAAATGCCATCATCTCGCTCTTTCACAATGGCTTGGGCAAACTGAAGATCTATCAGGGCAGTCTGGGAGCTGGTTATACCTACAACTGGGTCCCCACCCCAGGCCTCGTCATCAATGCCGTAGCCATGCCTGTGGTCAGTGTCGTTAACTATATAAAGGCCGAGACCTATACCTATAAGCTTGATGATGAATACGAAAAGATGTTCGAAGAAGAAAATGAACAATTTAGTGCCGGGGATTTATTTTCGCACATCACGTTAGACAAAAAAAACAGCGATAGCGACTGGGGTAAGATCCGCCTGAATCTCGACGTTCGCGCCTCTATCACCTATTGGATTCGCAACTGGTTTATCACTGGTATGGGGCAGATCCACAGTTTCTCGTCCACATACGACGAAACCACGATCCGCATGAGTGAGTGGGATATCAAGGCCGCCATCGGCTTCACCTTCTAAGCGTTATTTCAAAGGCAGAGAAATCACAAAACGGCTTCCGTTGGTATAGACGGGATCCAGTTCCACCGTACCTCCCAGTGAAGTCACCAGACGGCGGCAGATGGGCAGTCCCAAACCTATGCCCGCCTTGAAGTCGTTTTGTTTGTAGAAAGTCTCAAAGATACGGTCCCTGTCTTTCTCATTGACACCTACGCCCGTGTCCGTCACACTGAACAGCGCCTGATTGCCCTTATGCTCAAAGCGCAGGTCGATATGGCCCATATCCGTAAACTTCTGGGCATTGTCTATCAGATGGTTCAGTGTACTCCTGAGACGATAGGCATTAGAGCGGATGGTGAAGTCATCATCCACATTGGTCGTAAAGCGCATTTCCACAGTGGCTTTCTCACTGCCCTTCATCGACTCTAGCACCGAACGACACAGGTCGTTACACCTGATATCGGTCTTTTCCACCTCCCTCATAACGCTTTCGCTCTCACTCTTCGAGAGTTCCAGCAGCTCGTTCACAACAGATGTGATCAAATCCACATTCTCCGTGATGCGCACCTGCATATCCTTCTTCTCCTGATCCGTCAGTTCATAGCTGGGATTACTTAACACCTGCGCAAAACCCGCTACGGCATTCAGTGGGGTACGTATCTCATGACTCATGCTCTGGATAAACTCCGTCTTCATACGATCAGATTCCTCCGCACGAGCCAAGGCCATCTTCAGTTCCTTACTGCGCGCCCAAATCTTCTTCATCAGACGGCGACGACCCATCACATAGACAAACAAGAAAACGATGGTCATACCAATCAGCCAGTTCACCAACTGCTTAGCCAACCGCTTGTTGGCGATGGTCTCCTCCTGCGAGCGCATGAGCGACGTCTCGTTAGCCAACTGGTTGAAATTCGCTGCCTGAACCAGACTATAGATAGAGTCCATCTCCACATAATGGTTCTTCATGGCCTCAAAGCCCTGATTCACGTCACCCTCCATCGCATGGATACAAATCACACAGAGCGCACTATCCACCAACAGATTACCCTCGTGCACCTTATCGAGCGCCTGCTGATAGTCCTTGTCAAAGGCTAGCTTCGCTACATTCACGATGTTATCATAGCGATTATTCAACTCCGGCTCGTGATTCTTCTTGATATCCTGGTATTGTTCATAGATCGGATAGAACTCCTTCGCATCGTTTTTCAGCAGACAGATGTAGGCCTTCATGCCCAGCGACATCGAGAGATGATCCATGCTCTTCATCTCATTGGCCACTTCCACGTATTTATCCAACCATTCCAGTGATTCTTCCGGATGCCTCAGACTCTGCATCTCTGCCAGGTTCATATACATGCGGAGGGTGAACTTAGGATCACGGGCTCCCACCTCCTCGATCGCCTGTATAAAGAAATGCTTAGCCTTACGCATGTCATGACCGCTCTTGTAGATGTCACCATACAGACCCGTCGCCAAGTAATAATAATCCTGAGCCTCAGCCTTCCGGACCTCCTGATCCAACTCCTCCGCATACTGGATGGCGCGATAGAGCATATTATGCGCCAAAGCAAAGAACCCCTTATTCGTCTTCAGCTTATAATAGAGCATCATATAGCCCTTGTCATGCAGATCCCTCTCATATTTCTCAACATAACTGTAGAACTCATCAGGCGTTCCGTGATTCAGGAGATAGTAGAACTGGTCATACCTGTCCCTATCCTCCCCCGTCAAGTCAGCGAGCTGCTTTTCAGCGGAGAAGACACTCAACGATACCATCAACAACAGCGTTGTGAGGAAAAGGTCAAGATTGTTCTTAAGAAACTTAATCATATAGTTTGGTGGTGCAAAAATACTACTTTCCATCGGAATCTGCAAACATTTCTCATTTTTTTTCCAGATTTCTTGGAAAGACGGACAAAAACAACTATCTTTGCAGACATAAAAAAACTAACACTAATGATGAATATGAAACAGTTCAGACTACTGATGACCGCAGTCCTGCTCTTCTGCCTGACCTCGGCACACGCACAGAAATACGTGGGCGGCGATCTCTCCGTATTATTGAAGTATGAAGAGCAGAGTGCCACCTATCTCGACAAAGACGGCAATGCCATTGCCGACGTACTGGCCTTCGTCAAGGAACAAGGCTGGAATACGGTACGCGTGCGTTTGTTTGATGATCCTTCAAAGGATACGGACAAGGCTGTGTGTCAGGATATAGAATATGTGAAGAAACTTGGCAAGCGCATCAAGGATGCTGGTCTCCACTTCCTGCTCGACATCCACTACAGCGATACCTGGGCCGATCCTGGTCAACAGCTCATCCCCCAGTCCTGGCTAATCTGGAGCTGGCTTCTCGATCAATCTGTCTATAATTACACCAAGGAGTTGTTAGAGGCCCTTGTGCAAGCTGGTGCCACACCAGATCTCATCCAGACGGGTAATGAAATCAGCTTTGGCATGCTCTGGGGCGCTGATCTCGGACAAGGCTATGAGGAATTCGATACGGATGGTGGTCATCTGCAAGCCACTGACGATTGGACAGACTATACCAATAAGAATTGGGATAGCTTCTCTAACATGCTGAAGTCTGCAAGCAAAGCCTGTCGCGAGGTCTGTCCTGAGGCGAAGATCATCATCCATACGGAACAGTGTGCCAATAACCCCACCCTCGATGTGGCTTTCTTCAAGCGTCTCCAGCAGTATGAGATCGACTACGATATCATCGGCACGTCGTACTATCCTTATTTCAAAGGTCCCCTCTCCAACCTCGACAAGGGTCTCACACAGTTAGAAGCCAGTTTCCCAGACAAGCAGATACAGATCGTAGAGACGGGTTATCCCTCAAAGTATAAAGTGAAGGGCACCACATTCGACTATACAGAAACGTACCCTTACTCTCACGAAGGACAGCAGAAATACACTGCCGACCTCATCACAATGCTCAAGAACCATCCACGGGTCAATGGCATCTCGTGGTGGTATGCCGAAGCCAATGCCAAGGGCTGCACTGGCGACCTAAAAGAAGGCTGGTACGACGCCTCCCTTTTCGACAACGAGACGGGTCGTGCCCTCCCTGCTCTCTACGAGCTGAAGAATTTCACTGACGGCGGTACAGGCATCCATACCGTCAGTATGACAGACGAGAGAGCCGACAACTGGTATTTCCTCGACGGCAGAAAACTCAGCATCAAACCCTCCGTCAAAGGCATCTATATCCGCAACCATCATAAGACAGTCATCAAATAAAGAATGATCCCCACCATTTGGCGGGGATCATTCTTATCTTAGAAGTCCAGTTCTTTGCCTCGATAGAACTCTATGAGGGCATGTTGGTAGAGATTTTCGTAACGGGCCTGAACGAGGTCGGACTCTGATTTCAGATAGTTGTTCTTCGACTCGTTGAATTCCGTGATCGTAGCCTTGCCGTTCTCATATTTCGCCTGCATCAGTGCGAAAGCATCCTTGGTGCTATGCAGGGCCTCCTCAGACGATTTCTCCTTGGCCTGCGCATTTAGGGCGTTGTAATACACCTGCTGGATATCCTTATAGAGCGTCTTCTTCGTATTGTCAAGCTGCAACTGCTGGTTCTCCAGATCAATGCGTGCACTACGGATATTATTACGCGTCTGGAAACGGTTGAAGATGGGCACATTCAGATTCAGTCCGATAAACTGGCTGAAATTGTTCTTCAGCTGCTTGCCGAATCCATCCGACTTAAAGCCCGAGGTCGTGTAGTAGTTCGTGTTAAGACCACCACTCAGGGAGAGAGTCGGATAGTTAGCTGCCTGCGCGATCTTGATACTATGCTCAGAGCCTTTCAGTTTCAGTTGCTGGGAGAGGATCTCAGGCTTCACACCCAAAGCCTCAGCATAAATCTGATCAGGTGTAGTTAATCCATCCAGACTGGCCAGATAATCCAGATCTTCCAGAGAGGGGCGCACGATGGCGAAGCCCTCAGGCGAAGGCAGTTCCAGAAGTTGGGTGAGTGAGAGTATCGACAGACGACAGTTATTCAACGCCTGTGTGGCTGTCAGACGGCTGTTGGCCAGTGTGGATTTCTGCTGCGAGAGCTCAGCCTCAGCAGCCTTGCCGTTATCGACGAAAGCCTGCAGACGCTGCACCTGAGCAGAGTCGATCTCTATCTGACGTTGCGCCACATCGGCCATCTCCATGTCATAGAGGATCTGCACGTATGCCTGCGCCACCTGCATACGGATATCGTTCTTCGCCTTCTCGAGGTCGGCAGTGGCAGCCTCAAGGTTCAACTGGCTCAGCTTGATCTGATTCGGGATCTGGAAACCAGTGAAGATAGGTACACTCGTGCTGAGCCCGAAGGAGGTATTACTCGTGTTCGTGTTGGTGTAGGTATTCTCCGATGTCAGACCACGTCCGAACGAGAAGTTCTGTCCGACGCTACCACTGAGATCCGGCAGACGGGAGTTCTTCGCCGTCGAGAGCTGGAGCTCCTGCTGGCGACACTGGTTCTCCTGCTGCTTGATGCTGATGTTATGCGCCACGGCATAGTCGCAACACTCACGCAGACTCCACTGCTTCTCTTGGGCTTGTATATCCAGCTTGGCTAACACAGCCAGCATGGCCAGTAAAATAATCCTCTTCATAATCCTTTTACTTATCGTTATCATCTGTTACGATCTCAGGACCACGCACCTTATCCTTGGTAGTCAGTCCCTTCTTAATCTCGATGTTCACACCGTCAGAGAGGCCCGTAGTGACCTGTGTACGCTCGTACGTCTTATTCTTGCCCTCACCCTTGATGATATAGACAAAGGTGGAGTCGCCGCTGAACTCGATGGCGCTCTCAGGTACGCTGAGCACCTTGTCGGCCCTGGCCAGAACAATCTCTGCATTGGCACTGTAACCTGAGCGGATCTTACCACCCTCTGCGAGCTTTACGGCAGCCTTGATCTCAAACTGATTAGCACCATTGCTCTCGACAGCCTTCGGAGAGATATACTCCAGATTAGCATCAAACTTCAGATCCTGCAGGGCGCCGATGGTAATCTTCATGTTCATGCCACCTACCAGCTGTCCCACCTCCGTCTCGTCGATATTACCACGGAAGATCAGGTCGTTCATGTTGGCAACGGTGGCTATCGTGGTTCCATCGTTGAAGGTGTTAGAGAGAATCACCGAGTTACCCACCTTCACTGGGATGTCGAGGATGATGCCGCTGATGGTAGAGCGGATCAATGTAGAAGAGGCCTTGGCATTCGATTGTGATACACCATCGCGAACCACTTGCAGAGCATCGACAGCTGCCACCTTTTCCTGCTTGGCCTGATTCAATGCCAACTTTGATTTGTCGTACTCATCTGCTGATACCAGTTTCTGGTTATAGAGGTTTTCCTCGCGCTGGAAGTCAGTCTCTGCTTGCTTCAGATTAATATCAGCCAGACGTACGCGCATCTCTGCCGAACTCAACTGACTCATATCAGGAATTACCTTCACCTTTGCAATCACATCACCAGCATTCACATAGTCACCAGGTTCTTTATACAGGTCAGAGATGATACCAGAGATCTGAGGCTTGACATTGACCTCGTTGCGAGGTTCAATCTTTCCTGTGATAATGGTTGTCTTCTGGATACTGTCCAGTTTCGGTGTAAACTCGTTATAGACTATCTCCTTGGGTTGGCTCTTCTGCCACAGGAACACGAATGTTCCGATGAAAATCAGTGCGATAATCGCTGCGATAATCAGTTTGCTGTACTTTTTCATAATGATATATTTTTACCTTTTTACTTTCTTACCTTTACTCGTCTCTCATTGCATCCACAGGCTTGATGCTCATGGCTCTGGCGGCTGGAGCTAAGCCTGCAAGCACGCCCATGGCCGAAACCACGAGGGCTGCGAAGATGGCCGTCCAGAAGCCTACCTGATAGTGGGTGGTGATGATGCCATCCTCCATGCTTCCCGTCTCTAACATCTGTAGGATCAGTACGCCGAATAGGATACCACTCATGCCCGCCACTAATGTTAGCACAATACTCTCAGATATAATCTGCGAGAGGATCATCTTGGGCGTCGCTCCGATGGCTCGACGGATACCAATCTCTGTGGTCCGCTCACGCACGGTGACCATCATGATGTTTGATACACCAATAGCACCTGCCAACAGCGTTCCAAGACCCACAAGCCAGATGAGGAAGTTAACACCCTTCATCAGATTGTCGAACATCTGGAATATCAGTTCTGTATTCATCACTATCGCTCCCTGCTCGTCAGTGGGATCCACATAATGAGCCCTGGCCACCGTCTCACGGATGCGATCGGTAATCCTGCTCATCACCACATTGCCACGACCTGTAGCAGCAATTACATCCACCTGATTACCACGATTAAACATGGCCTGCATCAGCGTGAGGGGCAGGGTGATCTTCTCCTCTGCTCGTCCGTTTATATTGATGCCACCAGAAGCGTAATCCACGCCTACCACTTCGAAATAGGTGGAATCCACGCGGATCTTCTTGCCACAGGGGTCACCACCGCCCTTGAAGAGTTCTTTATAAACCTTCTTACCGATGACGCACACCTTACGCTGCTCACGGATATCCATCTCGTTGAGATAGCGTCCGTAGTACATCTTTGGCTGGATGACGTTAGCCAGTTCAGGAACAGTGCCCTGGATGCGGGGTGTTGTCTTCTGATCGCCATAGTAGGCGGTGTTTCCAGATCGCCAGCCCGAGAAGATGATAGGCACCACATTTTCAAGTTCAGGCACGCGCTGCTTCAGACGATCCACATCCTTATAATCCATGCTCCACCAGCGTCCCTTGCGGAAGCCCTTATACGGTTTGGTGGTCTGTTGGGACCAGATCATGACGGTGTTCTGAGCGAAACCCTCGAAGTTCTTGTCGAGCATCTCCTTCATAGCCTTGCCACCACCCATGAGGCCCACGAGCATAAACACACCCCAGAACACGCCAAAACCCGTGAGGAACGAGCGCGCCTTATTACGCGTCAGCGTGTCGAGGATCTCTCTATATGTATCTATATCCAATCTCATAGTCTTAATCTGCTCTTAATGCCTCGATGGGGCGGATTCTACTTGCTTTATATGCAGGGATCAGCCCTGCAATGGTACCAGCGATGACCATCACCATCGTGGCCTCAAGACACACATCCAGTCCGACGGTAGGATTAATGAAGAAAGTAATCTTCTCCACGCCCAGGTCTGTTACCTGATGGCCCAGTGTGGCATCCATATACTCATTGGCTGCAATACCAAACAACATTCCCAAATACCCGAAGAACGTAGTGATGATCACACTCTCGATGATGATCAGTTTCAGGATGCTCCAGGGTTTGGCGCCAATGGCCTTGCGGATGCCAAACTCATGGGTGCGCTCCTTCACAGTGATAAGCATGATATTCGACACGCCCACAATACCAGAGAGGAGTGTGAACAATCCCACTACCCAAAGGAAGGTTCGGATAATAGACATCGCCGACTCCATCGTCAGACTATCAGTGTAATTATTCCAGATCCATATACTGCGCTCATCTTCCGGATGGGCCTGATGGTTGGCATTCAACTTGCGACGATAGGTCTTTTCAAAGTCCTCGTTGGCCTTCTCCGTGGGAAGCCCATGGAAGGTAAACTCGATGTTACCAATATAAGGTGTATTGGCAGCGAAGATGCTCTTGATGGTGGAATAGGATGAGTAGGCATTACCACCTCCATCGTCACGGGCCTTATAAATGCCCACCACCTTAAAGGCGATGTTGCCCACCTTGACATGCCTGCCCACAAGTTTCTTATAATCCCTAGGCTCGAGTTCCTTGGCCTGCTTATCGGTGAGCACAAGCACTTTACGCTTCTCTTTCAGGTCGATATCGTTGATAAAACGGCCTTCCATCATGGTATGCTTCACGATCTGCGTATGGATAGGATAGACACCGGCTATCTGTATGCTCATATACTCCTCACCATTGGTGACGGTGGCACTGGTATAGTAACAGGCGCCCACCTCGTCAACATGATCCTTAAATCCTGACTCGGTGTCAGAAAGGTCGCGCTTGTTCAGGCTGATATAGCGTCCCTCGTTCAGTCCGTTATAGGCCTTTGAGGTCCGACCTCCATATACCTCTATGGAGTTGGTCAGATAGTCGCCCATCATCTTCATGTTGGCGTTGATGAGTCCGTTGCCGGCCCCCAGCAGCATGATGAGCATGAAGATACCCCACGCCACGGCGAAGCCTGTCAGCGTGGTACGGAGCTTATTCCTCCGAGCCGTACTCCATATTTCTGAAATGATATCTCGCATAATTCTTACTTCATGATTCCTCCACTGCCAAACGGCGAGGCATTGTGGTTCAGGTTCTCCTCGATCTCCCCGATGATGCCGTCCTTGATGTGTACTATCTTATTCGTCTCATTCGCCACACCGCTCTCGTGGGTCACCACGACGATGGTCATGCCCTCCTCCTGGTTCAGTTGCTTGAGCAACTGCATCACCTCCACAGAGGTCTTAGAGTCCAATGCGCCCGTAGGCTCATCGGCCAGGATGATCTGTGGACGGGTGATGAGTGCTCTGGCTATTGCCACGCGCTGTTTCTGTCCTCCCGACAGTTCATTGGGGTAATGGTCGGCCCAGTCCAGAAGCCCCAGACGCTCCAGATATTCCAGAGCCATCTGATGGCGCTTCTTCCTGGACACCCCCTGATAAAATAATGGCAACTCAACGTTTTCCACGGCGGTTTTGAAAGAGATGAGATTAAACGACTGGAAGATAAAACCTATCATCCGGTTACGGTAGTCAGCCGCCTTGCGCTCTGAGAGGTTCCAGATGGGCACGCCTGCCAACTCATAGGTACCAGAGTCGTAGTTGTCGAGGATGCCCAGAATATTCAGGAGCGTACTCTTTCCTGAACCTGAGGCGCCCATGATGGAAACGAACTCTCCCTTCGCGATGTCGAGGTTGATGCCCTTCAACACGTGGAGTGGCTGTGCACCGAAATAGGTTTTGTTGATGTCTTGTAGATGTATCATAAAAACAAACTTTTTACCTTAGATTAGCTTTGTTTTGTCTGTTTGACGAGGCAAAGGTACAAAAAGTTGCATCATTACCCAAATATTTGGGATATTTTGCACATATTTGTGACAAATGGACGGGAATCGTATTCATACGGTCAACTTTTTATAGGCTTCTGTCACGTCATCGATCGTAATATCCAACAGCTGCATCTGGCGGAAGAGCTCTGGCAGGCGTTCTTTCATGAACTCCTGCTTGCGAGCCTTCAGGATCTGCTTCTTGGCGCCCTTGGTCACGAAGTAACCCAGACCACGCTTGTTGTAGATAATCTCCTCGCGAGCCAGTTGCTCGTAGGCCTTGACGGCTGTATTCGTGTTCACCTCCAGGAGCACACTGTACTCACGGACGCTGGGGATACGGTCGTCGTCCTGATACACCCCAGAGAGGATCTCGTCGCACAGACGGTCCGCCATCTGGATATAGATCGGTTTATCGTTTGAGAATGTCATAATTAGTCCACTTATTTGTTATTAACTGAAAACCTTTGAAGATACGGAACGAGAGCCAGTAGTTCAAGGCTGAGAGCAGCGGGAGCGCCACCATCAGCACGTAGGCCATCGGCCCTACCTTGCTTGTGACATACGCCACACCATTCCACTCATTGACGAACACTTGGAGACCAAAGTGATACATGGTGCCCATGAAGAGTAGCATGACCGCGATCCAGAGCACACCTGTCACGACGAAGGCATACCTGCGCAGCAGCGTACCACCCAGTGTGAAGAACGAGTGCGTCCAGATGGTAAACAGCACACCCACGATCAGATTGGCCCATTCGAACCAGCTCCAGTAGAGGGAACAGCTCCATACGGTGACCAGACGGGGTATCATCTTCCCGAAAAGGAAATCCACTGTCGGAGACCAGAGATAACAGGTATGATCCACAGAATTATAAGTGTACAGCATACCAGCTGAGACCTTAGGATCACTTGACACCAGTCCCCAGACCCTGAACCAGAGCATACGGAGACAGTCGCCCAGAAAGTAACCCACGATGGTGCACAGACCGCAGATCACGACCACATAGACCATCACCGCCAAGTACTTCTCCAAATTGGTGGCAGGGATCATCAGGAACTTGCCCCGCTGCTGCTTGCTGCCGATACTGGTAAACCCTGAGAAGGCCGTACTGGCATAAACAGCCATCGCAAATGGGATGAGAAACGAGCCGACACCCGCACAGTCCATGAGATAAGAGACCGTATTATCGTTTGAACCCAACATGAAGATGATCAACTGTATCAGGAATACGGAGAACGTGATGCCAGCGGTCAGCCCCAGCAAGATTACGCGATTCACACCAATCAGCCAGCGCAACATCTTCCAACCTCTTTTTATACTAAAATCATTCATAACTATCTACTATCAACTAATTACAGGTTCACCAACTTTCCAATCACCTGCCGACGGCAGAAGAGCCTGTACGACAGCCAGAAGTTCAGTCCAACCACAAAGACATAAATAGCACTCTCCACAATGTCTGCTATTGAAGACGAGTCAAGAGCAGAAGAACTCCTGTCGTCAGGTGATATCCAGATCAAGAACATGGCCAGCAGCACGACAATGAGCGTGGTGGGTATCCAGTTGTACTTATTGGAACGGAAGAAGGTGGCACCCAGCGCATAGAGCGAATGGATCCAGGTGAAGACGAACGCAAAACTACATATAATCGTAGGATGCTCGACAGAGGGGTACTTATGCCAGAAGCCGCTCACCATCTCCACCACCGTTGATGCCACGAACCTCACTTCCTCATGCCCCACGATCAGGCCAAACAGATACTGCAGCAAGTCGGCTGCAAGGAAGGCCACCAGATAAAGTGGCAACAGGAGGATCCACGAGATGTAACGCATCAGGTACTTCTCGAAGTTCGAGGCGGGCAGCATCAGCAGCGTCTGCATGTCGTGCTTGCCGTCCATGCTGTAGAACATAAACGAGGAGCCTATGATGGGAGTGACGGCGAACACGGCGATCACTGCAGCGCCGCATGCCTGATAGTTGGCGGGCTGGCTATTATAACTCAACAAAATCGAGGTAAAGAAGAGGAAAAACAGCAACAGCACCACGAACACCTGAAGGAACGACTTCACGTGGTACTTCTTGTCGTTGGTCAGCGACCACTTCGCCAGCTTTCCGAATCTCTTGATATTAAACTGTATCATGGTCGTGGCGATTTAGAGTTTTCCCTGGGTGACGGCATTGAAGAGCAGTTCGAGGTTCACCTGCGTCTCGGCACTGTCGGCCTTGCGGGGCGCGATCACGGCATTACCCTGCAACGAGGGCTCGGCATAGAGCACATCGTCCATCTCATCAGGCGTACGATACTCGAAGGTGTATTTCTCCTGGATCTCACCCACGCTGGCGTCGAGCAACAGCTTCTGCTGGGAGAGGATCATGATATGGTCGAGCAGCGACTCCACATCGTGCACCTGATGGGTGGAGATTACCAGCGTACGGTCACCACTCATATACTGTGCCACGACCTTACGGAACTGGCTCTTCGACGGGATGTCGAGACCGTTGGTGGGCTCGTCCATCAGCAACAGTTTCGTATTAGCTGCGAGGGCGAAAGACATAAAGACCTTCTTCTTCTGACCCATCGAGAGGGCGTGCAACTTCAGGTCGGTGGAGAGTTCGAACTCCTTCAGACAGTCCTCCAGCACCTGCGTGCTGAAAAGGGGGTAGAAGGGACGATTGATCTTCACATATTCGCTCAGCGACATCGCGGGCAGGTCGAACTCCTCGGGCACGATGAAGATCTCGCTCAGCGTCTCGGGCCTGCGCAACTTGGTCTCGACGCCATCGAAACAGACGGTGCCCTTCTTCGGACGGAGCAGACCGCTGATCAGATACAGCAACGTGCTCTTGCCCGTACCGTTCTTGCCCAGCAGACCGTAGATGTTGTCCTGCTTCAGCTCCAGACTGAAATCATCGAATACCAGGTCCTTCTGCCCTGGGTACTTAAAACTGATGTTGTTTACTTCGATCATAATTTATATCTTTTTATTGTTACTTGCTCTGTTTTTGTGTACTAGTTCAATAGTACACTGCAAAAGTAGTGCTTTTTCCAATACGCTCCAAACATTTCGAGGAAAATCTTTCGTTTCTTAACACAGTTTAAGAGATCCACCCTCGCACGTACATTATTCATATTCATGCATACCCTATTCATCATTCCTGCATATCTATGCACGATAAGGACTCCTTTTCGCGCAATAAGGACTCCTTATTTCAAATTAAGGACTCCTTATTTCCTGAGAAGTACTGTCCCCAGCGCCGAAAAACTTAGTTCTGGGGTCAGGCCCCGATAAGAGGTTCAACAAACTTTCATACGACACGAAGTTGCAATGGAGACTACCATCACGACAGTTATATCCCTTTAATAGAATTATATATATTATTATAATAATTATAATTATTATAATAATATATATAATTTAATAAGATAATATGGTCATGTCGATTGCAACTTCGTGTCGTATGAAAGTTTGTTGAACATTCGTTTTCAATTATTCTGATTGATCAGGTTCACCACCACCTTTACCATCACATCCTTCTCCTCCACACTGGGATAAAGCTCATCGCCCCCAAACGTCTGATATATCTGCCCAATACTACTCTTGAATGAGTCATCTTTCTCATTGCCAAAGAGCGCAGAGCCGCCAAACTTATCACGCAGACGTCTGATCTCCTCCATCGCATTGTCGTAGGTAGCATGAAACTTCTCCTGCTTGGTGGTCTTGTCGATGGTCAGACGTTCGTAATCATAGTTATCCAGCGTATCAAGGGCATACGTATAATCTGTCACCACTTCAAAGAGAGCGTTAGTCTCATCAGTGGATAGAACAGGTTGGCTCTGAATAGTACGGCCAAGCATGCCCACTAACTGACGCAGTTCACCAATCTGCTCACTATGGATACGCTGATTGACAGCATAACCCCTAACGAGATAATCCTTTATGATCTGTCTAGCCCATATGCGGAAAGCTGTACCACGTTTGCTGTGAACGCGATAACCAACGGAAATAATTACGTCAAGGTCATAGTATTTCACCCTACGAGAAACCTTTCTCTTACCTTCTTGTTGAACTTGTAAGTATTCCTTACATGTTGACTCCCTTTCAAGTTCACCCTCTTTATATGCATTACCAATATGCATAGTTATGTTCTGCGGCGTCTTCTCAAACAACTCTGCCATCTGAGCCTGTGTCAGCCACACCGTCTCATTCTCCAGCCTGACATCAATCTGCGTCTTTCCATCTGGAGTCTGGTAGATAACAATTTTCTGATCTTCCTTCATACTTTTCTATTTTAAGTGCAAAGATACAACTTTTTTATTAAAAACAGCCCAAACAAATGCGTTAATCTTCCAAAATCGTTTCGTTTTTACAAGTTTTTTTTGTATCTTTGCAGGTAAATACAAGACTATCATATGAACCAAACCAAACTCACAAAAAGCCAGATGATGGAGCAGGAACTCAAGATGGCTGGTATGGAGATAGAGGACCTGATGGAGGACTTCCCCTGTCTTCGTGAAATCTGTCACGGGCTCAAGCCTGCCGCCTACCCTGCCGCACTCTTCGTGGGAGCCGCCTATCTGGGTACGCTGATGACGCGCTGCCACTACCACTTCTACCACCGTCCTCATCAGGAGCGACGACTGAACTACTGCGTCTATATCATCGGCCACCCTGGCACGGGAAAGTCCTTCGCCGAGAGACTCTTCGAGGTGATTGCCGAACCCATCGTCAGGGAGACCAAAGCCAGCACCAGGGCATGGAACAACTACAAGCGCAGGTTGAAGAGGTGGGAAGACGGTGGCAAGAAAGGCCAGGGTCCTGACAAGCCACGCCTGCTGATACGCACCCACCCTGCCCGTACAGCGAACCACGTCTTCATCCAGGACATGATGAACGCCATCGACACCGTAGATGGCAAGGAGATGCACCTCCACATGCTCTCTTTCGACACTGAACTCGACAATGTCACCACCCAGCAGCGCGACCACTGGAAGGACAAGACCTTCATGGAAATCAAGGCCTTCCACAATGAGAGCGACGGAGAGTTCTACATGAACCTTGACGCGCCTGTGGGAGAATTCGACGTGTATTGGAACTATGTCTATACAGGAACGCCGATGGCTCTGAAGAAAAAAGTGGATATCACAAACATTGGCGGAGGATTCGCCACACGTCTGGCAGCCATCCCCATGCCATCGTCACATTACGAGATGATACCCCTTGAGCAATATCATCCCACGACGGCGAAGGATTCACTGTCATCTGAAGAGCAGACGCTCCGTGAATGGGCGGAGAGACTCGACAAGGCCCACGGAGAACTGCCCATCAAGAAACTGGTGAAATACACCTGGGAATGGACCAAGGAACGCATGGAAGAAGCCGGGAAGTACCGTTCTGAGGCCGATGAGATCATGTGCAAGCGCGTGGCCTACTACGGCATTAACGTCAGCATGCCTTTCATCCTGATGCGCCATTGGTATGAGTGGCAGGAACGAGGCACACTCACCATCGACGAGACCGACGAGCGCCTGTGCCAACTCGTGATGGACATCCAGTACCTGTGTCAGGATTATTTCTTTGGAGATCTCTGGGATGAGTACTTCAGGAAGATACACGCTTTCGACATCCCTCCGACGAAGCGACACACGGACCTAAGTAAGAAGCGCTACCACAGACTGCCGGAGAAGTTCGACGTCTATACGGTTCAAGATCTATGCGACGTAGAGAAACGCAATGCCGAGAAGATGATCGAGCGCTGGCTAAGTGACCACTATATCGAGCGCATCGAAACAGGCTACTACCGTAAAATCTTCATGGAACTGACATAAACAACAGAAATATGAATAGAATCATTTTAATCCTTATGGCGCTGATGCTCTGTTCAGTGAACAGTCCGGCGCAGACGATCCGCAATGCCAACAACGCCACGATGGCGAAGTTTGATGCTGACGGCACACTGAGAAATGCCAACAACGCCGCCATAGCACGGATCGACAGCAACGGTGATATCCGTAACAGCAACAATCGCTATTTGGGCAAGATCTGCAGCAATGGCGACATCAGGAACAGCAACAACTCGTACTTGGGTAAGGTGGAGGACAATGGCACCGTCAGGAACAGCAACAACGCCACGCTTGGCAAGGTCGAGAGCGACGGCACTGTCCGCGACAACAACAACCGCACCATCGGCTACGCCAGAGGTGTCCCCATGACCTACGCAGCAGTCTTCTTCTTTTTCGATTTCTTCTGAACAAAATCTTTTTTCAAGAAAAAAATCCTCAAAAACTGAGATAATTCAAGAAACTTTTCGTATCTTTGCAACGTGTTCCCTAAAAAGGATATCGACTGAGGTCGAATTTTGCAAGGACACACAGACATAGTTTGCTCTATAGCCTCACAATCACCACCACGAGAATAAGAGCAAATACCAATTATTGGAGCTGCCCCAAATGGGCGCAGTTTTTCCCGTATATTGGTATGGTTTGTGGTGAACCGTGAGGCGTATGGCGAAAAGTCTGCGCCTTTTATTTGTGTAAATAACTAACTAAAAACGAGGAAATAATGAATACAGAATCAATTATTGGGATTGTAGCCAGTATAATTACTATTATTGGCGCTCCATATGCATTTTACAAATTTATAAACCCTTTGATAAAGAAATGGCTTCATTTTCCTTATGCTGATTTACTAAGTCAATTAATGCAAAAGGATTTGCTAAATGACGAACGCAAAAAGATACTCATGCAACTAAACAAATCCTCTCTTATAAAGAATAGAATAACAGAGGATTATATTAAAAACTTCACTTTAGGGAATCGAAGTAAGGAAGCGGTGTTGTTTGATATTCTTGACAGTAATAACATTGTGCCAGAATGTCGCATCTGCAAAGAGTTTCTAGGCAATAACATGCCCTCCTTCTTAGAACAGTACGAAGCAAAGAGACAGATCAAAAAAGAAGAACCTGCGCCTGCTCCTGTTAAGCCTATCATGGTGGAAGAGCCAAAGGTGAAACCAGCAAGACCCTCAGGAGAACAGACTGTTTATATGTCAGAAAAACTAAAAGAAAGGTATCCTGATACTTGCAGCAGACTCACCCAGATTCTTGAAAAGCATCACGTAAACTACAAATTCTTGAAGGGAACAAAAGATATTTGGTGTCGTGACTATATGCCTATTCAGACAGAAAATGGTAAGTTAATCCAATTCAAATACGATCCCAGCTATCTGCGAGACAACAAGGAATGGGAGGAATCTCGTTCTGACGTTAAAGATGTATGCGAGTTAAACGGCTTTAAACCTGAGTTCTCCGACATCAACCTTGATGGTGG
>JAGCPV010000104.1 GCA_017965475.1 Prevotella sp. | reverse complement strand
CATACCATACCACAGACGCTGGAAGAGCGGACGCAGTTGCGCAAAGCCTTGAAGGACTTTGTGCAGAAGCAGAATCTATGCCCTCCTGTCTCACTCAAGCAGTTGGAAGAACTGGCCGATATATTCATTGCGAGTCCTTCCGCTTTCAATGTTCAATGGTCAATGGTCAATGGTCAATGTTCAATGGTCAATGGCCAATGTTCAATGGTCAATTATTATCGCCCCTGGCTCATGGTTGAGATTCACAACCAACTCTGGCTCCCCATCGTGGCGGGTATCCCTCACGAGCGGCGCCTGTTGATGCTGCCCAAATGTCTGAGCAAATACGGCGCGTGTCAGGCGGAGTTCGATGCCTACGGACTGCTCTGCCACCGTTGCGGCCGATGCAACATTCCCCGTTTGCAGGACAGGGCCGAGCAATTAGGTGGACTTAGTATCGTGGCTGAGGGTTTTACGCAGGTCATCGAACTGATAGAGAACCGTGTGGTCGATGCCGTCATCGGGGTCAGTTGCCTCGACTCACTTGAAAAGGCCTTCCCCCTGCTTGTTCGTCATGCCGTGCCCGGCCTTGCTATCGCCCTGAACGATTCCGGCTGCCGCGACACCCATGTCGACGAGGACTATGTAGAGGAACTGCTCACCATGCTCAGTGAGGAGCTCACGCCCACGCTGCTCGATCATGAGGCCATCCGCGAACAGGTCAACCGCTGGTTCACCCGTTCCGAACTGGAGCAGTTCATGCAGCCCGCCGCCGACCGTACGCTTGATGTCTGTCTTGACTGGATGAGCGGCGAGGGCAAGCGTTGGCGGCCCTTCCTGCTCGCCGCCGTCTGGCAGGCACTGACGGGCAAGCGGGAGATGACCGACGATGTGCATCGTGCAGCCGTGGCCGTGGAGTGCTTCCATAAAGCCTCGCTTATTCACGACGACGTGGAGGACTGTGACGATATCCGCTACGGTCAACCCACTATTAATGCTCTCTATGGCGACGCTTTTGCCATCAATGCTGGTGACGCTCTCCTCGGATTGGGCTACCGCATCCTGGCGCAGAGCAATAATGCCGAACTGCTCCGCCTTATTGCCGATGCTCACATCCGCCTCTGCAAGGGACAGGGTGAGGAACTAGCGTGGAACGGTTCTCCCGTCGATATGCCATTTGTGATGAACATCTTCCGCAACAAGACCGTCCCCGCCTTCGAGGTCTCGCTGATGTTAGGCCTGAGTTGCACAGGTGATTTCTTCCACCTCCGCCCCATGTTGAAAGCCTACTCTGAAGCCCTCGGCATCGCCTATCAGTTGAAAGATGACCTGGAGGATTTCATCCAGGATCACGTGCTGGCGAGACACCCCTCTGCCGTATTGGCTTTGCAGACGGATCATCCGTCGTGGAGCGATGACGAGGTGAAGTCCGAACTGCAACGCCTGACTGATTTCTATCATCAGCAGGCACTTGACGCGATCAACAACTTGGACGAACTGGAACTGAAACGCCTGCTCTATCAGGTAACAGAAAAGATATTAGGATGAAGACACCACTATTATATAAGGTCTATCGGGCATTGCGCAGGGGATGGAAGCGCATGACCCCCGAGGCGCAGCGAGCAGTACAGGCGTTCGTCGCGTCGCAGCAGACTGATGGCGGTTACATGAATGCTGGAGGCTGCACGGATGCCTACTACAGTCAGTTTGGCCGCGTGCTTGAGGCCGTCTTCTCACCCCGCCGCTTGCTCGGCATGCCCATCAGACTCACCGTGCAGGAAAGCCAACACAAAGACACGATATACGGACAGTTCTTCGACTTTTTGGAGGACGAATTACACATGAAGCGGAATCAAGGGGACAGATCCATGGTTCTGGCCAGAATCGAGCAACCTGTCTCCTTGAGTCCGCAGACCACCAATGCCGCTTGCTGCCTCTTAGCCATGCAGTATCAGACGGACATACAGCCTGATTCGAACTTACTCTCCTGGCTACAAGCCCGCCAAGACGAGACCGGCGGGTTCCACGCCACCGATGTGTCACCTATCCCTGATCTGTTGAGCACGGCTGTTGCCCTTTTTACCCTTCGTCTCGTTGGCGTCGAGGCTCACGGTGCCACGGATTTCATCCACGCCCATTGGCTCGACAACGGTGGCTTCGCCCCCACCATTCTCGACGACTACAGCGATGTGGAATACGTATTTTATGGACTCTTAGCGTTAGGCTCGATATGAATACAAAACAGTTGAAAGAGATGCAGACCGATGCCATGGAGCGGCTGATGAAGAGCCGTTCTGCCGACGGTATGTGGCGGGGTGTGCTTTCGAGCAGTGCCATCTCTACCGCTGTCAGCGTGTTTGCGCTTCAGCGCATCGATGCCGACCG
Source organism: Prevotella sp. (assembly GCA_017965475.1). Lineage (GTDB taxonomy): Bacteria > Bacteroidota > Bacteroidia > Bacteroidales > Bacteroidaceae > Prevotella. The sequence goes on along the minus strand of JAGCPV010000104.1, from coordinate 1,654 downwards.
CTATGCATCTCAGATCAGTGCCGGCGTCAGCTGGCTGCACGGCACGATGAGAGCCGACGGTTCGTGGGGCGACTCCGTGGAGAGTCCGTCGAACATGACCGCTACGCTGCTTACCTATGTATCGCTCTACGCCGTGGGACAGGCTCCTGCCGAGTCGCGACAGTTCCTTGACAGTCAGTTTGGGGGCAATACAGAAGAAGCCCTCACACAGGGCGTGCTCCGTTATTATGGTCGCGACCTCACTTTCTCCGTTCCCATCCTAATGATGTGCGCTTTGGCGGGTGTCGTCAGGAGTTGGAAGAACATTCCGACCTTCCCTTTCGAACTGGCCACATTGCCCCAGCGGCTGTTCCGCTACCTCAACCTGCCCGTGGTGAGTTACGCCATTCCCGCACTCATCGCCATCGGCATTTGTCAGATGCATAAGACGGGTGGATGGCTTTCACCCCTGCGCCGCCTCTTTGTCCCCAAGGCCATGCGTGTGCTGCTCCGCATGCAGCCCGCCGATGGTGGATTTCTCGAGGCCGCGCCCTTGACGGCCTTTGTGAGCATGTGCTTGGCCGAGGGTGGTTTTCGCGAGCATGAGTTGACGCAGCGCTGTGCACGCTTCCTGGTCGATACCGTGCGCGACGATGGCTCCTGGCCCATCGACACCAACCTCTCAGGCTGGCTCACCAGTCTCGCCGCCAAGGTGCTACCCTCTATGTCCTCTGTATCCTCCGTGTCCTCTGTGTTATCCAACATCATCAAGCGCAACGCCACGACCACCGTCCATCCCTTCACTGCTGCTGCCCCCGGCGGATGGGGCTGGAGCGACTTGAGCGGATCTGTGCCTGATGGCGATGACACCAGCGGTGCACTTGTGGCCCTGCATCATTTATTAATTGAAAATGGAAAATTGAAAATTGAAAATGTTCCCCATGAGGTTGAGAACGGCCTGAGGTGGTTGATTGGTCTGCAGAATCGCGATGGTGGCATGCCCACCTTCTGTAAAGGGTGGGGTAAATTGCCCTTCGACCGCAGTACACCAGACATCACTGCCCATGCCATCCTCGCTATGGGACTATGGCTTCCCTCTCTTGACGGCCAACTGAAGACTGACGTACAGAAGAACTTCGATCGTTTGATAGCATGGATGGAAAAGACCACTAACGCCGATGGCTGGGTACCTCTCTGGTTTGGCGACCAGGACGCTGTCGACGAGAAGGCTCCTGTCTATGGTACAGCCACCGCCATCGACTACCTGATGTCCACCCGCCATCCGGCTGCCACGAAGTTGGCGCAGTCGCAAGTGGGCTTCCTCCTTCGTACCCAGAACGAGGACGGCGGTTGGGGCGGCAACAAGGGCGTGACGTCTAAGGTCACTTTCACCAGCCGTGCCCTCACAGCACTGGCACATTTCCCGAACCAATACGAAGCCGAGCAGCAGCGCGGTTGGAACTATCTCTACCGCCGTTTCAAGGCTGGCACCCTCTATGATCGCGAACCCATCGGCCTCTATTTCTCCCGACTTTGGTATTCTGAGGAACTTTATAACGTCCTCTTCTTGTTGAACGCACTAAAACGTATGCCCTTATGAACGATAAGAAGATAACATGGATCACCGTTGGCGTTGCAGCCTTTTGGCTGTGTCTGCTCATCGCGTGGCACTTCT
>JAGCPV010000103.1 GCA_017965475.1 Prevotella sp. | reverse complement strand
GTGCGTGAGCAGACTCAGCAGCAACAGCTCAAAGGACAGGATCTACTATGGCTATAGTACCGAGTACGGCAATAAGGCCAAACTGAAGGTCACCAAGAGTGGCAGCAACTATAAGATCCAGTTCGGCGCGATGAAATACGTTGTTGATGGCAGTGTCAACGCCCAGACCTACAAGGGCACGGACTTCTCCTATACAGGAACCATCAAGAAAGGACTTCCCATCAAATAAGACTGTACGATTACTAGTATTCCTAAGATAATGACTATTATGAAGAAAACACTGTCCAGACTTGCGTTGATCGCAGTCTTCAACCTGATGGCTGTGTCGGCAAGGGCAGATATCGTGGGTGGTCTCTGCGGTATCGAGGGATGTATGCTTAGCAATCGTTTATACCTCGTGAGTCAATGACCAGTATCCTATACTAACAACTTCGGCAGGTATTGTCGGTGTGGTCGGCTGGCTCATGATAGGCTATTACTATTATCAAAAGAAGAAATAACAAGTATATGATTATATTTCTATGAACGAGAACGAGAAAAAGCAACAGGGATTACAGATAGACCTGCCTCAGCAGGTGGCACAGGGAGAGTACGCCAACTTTGCCATTATCACGCATGGCAGCAGTGACTTCGTGGTCGATTTCGCGCGGGTACTGCCGGGCGTGCCGAAGGCGCAGGTGTGCAGTCGTGTGATCCTGGCTCCCGAACATGCCAAACGGTTGTTGGGGGCTCTCCAGGAGAACATCATGCGGTACGAAAAGGAGTACGGTCCGATCCGTATTCCGAATCAGGAACCGCGCACCATCGCCCCCTTTGACCTGTCAAAAGGCGAGGCTTGAGAGCAATTCGTTATTAATAATTGCAAAAAGTGTTATTCTTTGTTAAACAAACAGAGAGATAACACTTTTTCTTCTTTTTATATTAGGTGGAATCAAAAAATAGTCGTACCTTTGCAGCCCGAAACGCCTTTCTGGGAGAGAATGGGCGTTGTAAAGCGTTGAATATAAACAAAATATACATATAAATTAATTAAAAGTTAAAGTATTATGCCTACAATTTCACAATTGGTAAGAAAGGGCAGAAAGGTGATTGTTGACAAGTCAAAGTCACCCGCGCTGGACAACTGTCCTCAGCGTCGCGGTGTCTGTGTACGTGTCTATACGACAACCCCGAAGAAGCCTAATTCGGCTATGCGTAAGGTAGCCCGTGTTCGTTTGACCAACCAGAAGGAGGTCAACAGTTACATCCCTGGAGAGGGTCACAACCTGCAGGAGCACTCTATCGTGCTGGTGCGTGGTGGTCGTGTGAAGGACCTCCCCGGTGTACGTTATCACATCGTTCGCGGTACACTCGATACCGCCGGTGTTGCAAATCGCCTGCAGCGTCGTTCTAAGTACGGTGCCAAGCGTCCTAAGGCTAAGAAGTAACTAACCGGAGAAGGTTAGATAGCCTATACCTTATATAATATAAAGGTAACAAAGTAAGAAAATAATCCGTTTTGCTGGAGAAATGTTAGAAGGTTGAGTAAATGTCCGAGCGAAGGACGTTGAAGAACAAGTAAGAACAGCCCCCACGCAGAATTTAATCATTCAAAAAAGTAAAATGAGAAAAGCAAAACCCAAGAAGCGCGTGATCCTGCCGGATCCCGTGTTCAACGACCAGAAGGTGTCTAAGTTCGTGAACCACCTGATGTACGACGGTAAGAAGTCGAAGTCGTATGAGATTTTCTACAATGCACTGGAGACAGTGAAGGCCAAGATGCAGAACGAGGAGAAGTCTGCCCTGGAGATCTGGAAGCAGGCCCTCGACAACATCACCCCGCAGGTGGAGGTGAAGAGCCGCCGTATCGGTGGTGCTACTTTCCAGGTGCCGACGGAGATCCGTCCGGACCGTAAGGAGAGCGTATCGATGAAGAACATGATCTCCTTCGCCCGCAAGCGTAGCGGCAAGTCAATGGCCGACAAGCTCGCTGCCGAGATTATGGATGCCTTCAACAACCAGGGTGGTGCCTTCAAGCGTAAGGAAGACATGCACCGCATGGCTGAGGCTAACCGCGCATTTGCACACTTCAGATTCTAAGACAGGTATTTTTAAGGTAAAGTAAAAGATTAAAAGGATAAACGTAAAATGGCAAATCGCGATTTACATTTGACGAGAAACATCGGAATCATGGCTCATATCGACGCCGGTAAGACCACAACCTCTGAGCGTATCCTGTTCTATACGGGTAAGACGCACAAGATCGGTGAGGTGCACGACGGAGCCGCCACGATGGACTGGATGGCCCAGGAGCAGGAGCGTGGTATTACCATTACCTCTGCTGCAACAACCTGTAACTGGACATGGGACAACAAGACATACAAGATTAACCTGATTGACACTCCGGGACACGTTGACTTCACCGCTGAGGTGGAGCGTTCACTGCGTGTGCTCGACGGAGCTGTGGCTACCTATTCTGCCGCTGACGGCGTACAGCCTCAGTCGGAGACCGTGTGGCGTCAGGCTGATAAGTATAATGTACCCCGTATCGGTTATGTGAACAAGATGGACCGTTCTGGTGCCGACTTCTTCGAGACGGTACAGCAGATGAAGGACATCCTGGGCGCTAACCCCGTGGTGATCCAGGTGCCTATCGGTGCTGAGGAGAACTTCAAGGGTCTGGTCGATCTGATCAAGATGAAGGCCATCCTGTGGCATGACGAGACCATGGGCGCTGAGTATGATATCGAGGATATCCCCGCCGACCTGCAGGCAGAGTGCGACGAGTGGCGTAACAAGCTGCTGGAGGCTGCTGCCGAGTACGACGAGGCTCTGATGGAGAAGTATTTCGACGATCCTGAGTCGATCACTGAGGCGGAGATCATCGCCGCTATCCGTAAGGGTACCATCTCGATGCAGTGCACGCCGATGCTGCTTGGCTCTTCTTATAAGAACAAGGGTGTCCAGCCGCTGCTCGACTATGTGTGTGCATTCCTGCCCGCTCCCGTCGATGTGGAGGTGATCAAGGGTGTGAATCCTGGCACTGACGAGGAAGAGGACCGCAAGCCCTCTGAGGACGAGCCTACATCAGCCCTAGCCTTCAAGATCGCTACCGATCCGTATATGGGCCGTCTGGTGTTCTTCCGTGTCTATTCTGGTAAGATCACCGCAGGAAGCTATGTCTATAATCCCCGTTCTGGTAAGAAGGAGCGTATCAGCCGTCTGTTCCAGATGAACTCAAATAAGGAAATCCCCATGGAGTCGATCGATGCCGGTGATATCGGTGCAGGTGTAGGCTTCAAGGATATCCGCACTGGTGATACCCTTTGTGCAGAGGAGGCACCCATCGTGCTGGAGTCGATGACCTTCCCCGACACGGTGATCTCTATCGCCGTGGAGCCCAAGTCTCAGGCCGATATCGCTAAGCTTGACAACGGTCTGGCTAAGCTCGCTGAGGAAGACCCGACCTTCACCGTCCGTACCGACGAGCAGAGTGGTCAGACCATCATCAGCGGTATGGGTGAGCTTCACCTCGATATCATCATCGACCGTCTGAAGCGCGAGTTCAAGGTTGAGTGTAACCAGGGTAAGCCCCAGGTGAACTATAAGGAGGCCATCACGAAGACCGTTGAGATCGACGAGACCTACAAGAAGCAGTCAGGTGGTCGCGGTAAGTATGCCAAGATGCTCGTACAGGTCGGTCCTGTGGATGAGGACTACGACGTGAAGACCAACGGTGGTCTGCAGTTCGTGAACGAGGTGAAGGGTGGTAACATCCCCAAGGAGTTCATCCCCTCTATCCAGAAGGGCTTCGAGGCTGCCATGAAGAACGGTATTCTCGGTGGCTATCCTGTGGATTCTCTGAAGGTGACGGTGGTCGATGGTGGTTTCCACCCCGTTGACTCTGACCAGCTCTCGTTCGAGATCGCTGCCCAGATGGCCTACAAGGAGGCTTGCGCCAAGGCTAAGCCCGTACTGATGGAGCCCATCATGAAGCTCGAGGTTGTTACTCCTGAGGAGAACATGGGTGATGTGATCGGTGACCTGAACAAGCGTCGTGGACAGGTGGAAGGCATGGAAGAGTCCCGCAGTGGTGCCCGTGTCGTTAAGGCCATGGTGCCCCTGTCAGAGATGTTCGGTTATGTGACCGCCCTGCGTACCATCACTTCCGGTCGTGCCACCAGCTCTATGGAGTACGATCACCACGCACCGCTGTCAAGCTCTATCGCCAAGGCTGTGCTGGAGGAGGTTAAGGGTCGCGCCGACCTGGTATAATTGACCATTTCACTATTTGACGATTTGACAATTGCTGTCGGGTCGTCAGATAGTGATAACCATATCGCAGTTGAGCAAATGACTCTTTAGCTGCGACAAAATAGTTAAATTGTTAAATAGTTAAATTGTAAAATTAAGTAATGAGTCAGAAAATTCGTATCAAGCTGAAGAGCTACGACCACAAGTTGGTTGACAAGTCAGCAGAGAAAATCGTGAAGGCCGTGAAGGCTACCGGT
>JAGCPV010000102.1 GCA_017965475.1 Prevotella sp. | reverse complement strand
GTCGTCTTTATCGTAGCTCACAGCCACATTGTTTTTCTGTGCCTCGATGTAGAGCAGGTCGTTGATGGGCAGCTGCAGGTCGTTGCCCCTGACGTTGGTGTCGTGGATGGTGATGACGATGCCTGTCTGCTGTTCGGTGGTTTTGTCTAGCAGCGATTCCAACTGGTTGCGCAGATAGCGGTAGTAGCTCAGACTGATCGAGAATACCGTCAAGATCACACCGATAATCAGTGTCCAGTAGAGGAACAAGAGAAACATACCGAGGGTGATCGGGAAATTAAACACCACCGAGCACACCAAGAAGTTGCAGATGCCGACAAATAGGATCAACGCTAATATAGACAGTGCCTCGTGCCAGATGCGCCAAGGCGAGACACGCTGAATGAGGGGCCGCTCAACGAATCCGTACGCCAGACAGCAACCGAAGGTGACAGCCCCGAACAGCAGCGACACCAGCAACTTATTGCCCTGATACATACTGAACCCGAATGGCTGCAACAGGTAGATAATCAGGAACACAATGACGCAGTAGATGGCGCAGTCTCTCAGCCAGTGACTGCTCTGTGGGAACGGGTATTTTCTGTTGAGGAAAGACATATCTATTCGAAGGACAGTTTCGACAGTTTGTTTTTGAGGGCATCTGCCTCTGACTGGCGGATGCGGAGCTTGATCTCGCAGGTATTATCGTAGGTCTGTGAAACGATACGCGGATTCATCTCCTTGACGATGTGCATCACGTCGTTCATCATGGGGTAGGCGAAGGAATAGGTGATGACCTCCTCGACCTGACGGGTCTCAATGGTACAGTGAGCGATGGCATCGGCAGCGGCCTCGCGGTAGGCGATGATCAGGCCGCTGGTGCCAAGGTTCACCCCACCATAATAGCGCACCACGACGATGAGGATATCCGTCAGTTCCTGCGAGTTGATTTGACCGAGGATGGGCTTACCAGCTGTGGAGGATGGCTCGCCATCGTCGTTGGCACGGAACTCTGTGCGCTCTGGACCGAGCATATAGGCATAGCAGACATGGCGGGCGTCGTAATACTTCTTGCGGTAGCCAGTAAGAAGTTCCTTGATCTCCTCGACGGATTCGACATGATGAGCGAAGGCGAGGAACTTGCTACGCTTCTCGGTGTAGTAGCCCTCGCCTTCGGACTTAATGGTTTTGTATTCGTCGTTAAGCATTATACTCCTGCCAGGACTTGATCTTCACATCGTCGAGGCTCATGGCGGTGAAGGCCTCGATGAAGGCCTTGGCCAGACGGACATTCGTCATCAGAGGAATGTTGTGGTCGATGGCACCACGACGGATCTTGTAACCGTTGGTCAGTTCGCGGCTGGTGTGGTTCTTTGGAACGTTGATGACCAGGCCCACTTTATGCTGCGAGATGAGATCCATCACGTTGTTGTCGCCATCCTCGTCGGGCCATGCGACGGCGACGGCCTTCACGCCGTTGTCGTTGAAGAACTTGGCCGTGCCACCAGTAGCGTAGATGGTGTAACCCTTCTTGGCCAACTGCTGGGCGGGCTCTAACAGAGATACCTTACCCTTGGCACCGCCAGAGGAAATTAAGACGGCATCCTTCGGGATGGAGTAACCTGTTGCTATCAAACTGTTTAGGAGTGCTTCGTTCAAGTCGTCACCTAAGCAGCCGACCTCACCTGTAGAACTCATATCGACACCCAGTACGGGGTCGGCGTTTTGCAAACGGGCGAAAGAGAACTGGCTGGCCTTGACACCGATGCGATCGATGTCGAACTCGCTCTTGTCGGGCTTCTGGTATGGAGCGTCGAGCATGATCTTCGTAGCCGTCTCGATGAAGTTACGCTTCAGAATCTTCGACACGAAGGGGAACGAACGGGAGGCGCGGAGGTTACACTCGATGACCTTCACCTCACGGTTCTTGGCGAGGAACTGGATATTGAACGGACCGCTGATGTTGAGTTCGGCAGCGATCTTGCGGGCGATCTTCTTGATCTGACGGATAGTGGAGAAGTAGATGTTCTGTGCGGGGAACACCATGGTAGCGTCGCCAGAATGCACGCCGGCATATTCGACATGCTCGGAGATGGCGTACTCGACCACCTCGCCCTTGTCGGCTACGGCGTCGAACTCGATCTCCTTGGTGTCTGTCATGAACTTCGACACCACCACGGGGAATTCCTTCGACACCTCGGTGGCCATGTTCAGGAAGCGGTGCAGCTCCTCTTCGTCGTAGCAGACGTTCATGGCAGCTCCCGAGAGCACGTAAGAGGGACGTACCAATACGGGATAACCCACCTTGGCCACGAACGCCTTCACATCGTCGAACGAGGTCAGTGCCTGCCAGGCGGGCTGGTCGATACCCAGTTTGTCGAGCATGGCGGAGAATTTGTCGCGGTTCTCTGCACGGTCGATGTTCACGGGCGACGTACCCAGTACGGGCACCCCTTGACGATAAAGCTTCATGGCGAGGTTGTTAGGTATCTGACCACCCACGGAGACAATGACACCACGGGGCTGCTCCAGGTCGATGACGTCGAGCACGCGCTCCATGGAGAGCTCGTCGAAATAGAGACGGTCACACATGTCGTAGTCGGTGGAGACGGTCTCGGGGTTGTAGTTGATCATGATACTCTTATATCCCAGTTTGCGGGCAGTGTTGATGGCGTTCACGGAACACCAGTCGAACTCTACGGAAGAACCGATACGGTAAGCACCGGAGCCGAGTACCACGACCGACTTCTCGTGCGCGTAATAATTAATATCGTGCGCGGGTACATATTTTTCTCCTGTAGGATCACCGAAAGCGGGGGTGTGGGTGTAGGTGAAGTAGAGGTAGTTGGTGAGCTCGGGGTGCTCGGAGGCCACCGTGGGGATACGCTTCACAGATGGTACGATACCTTTCTGCTTACGATAGTTGCGCACCTGAAGATTCTCCTTCTCCATGTTCGTGCTCTTCGACTTCAGGACGAAACGGGCGATCTGGAAATCGGAGAAGCCACAGCGCTTCACCTCCAGCAGCAACTCGTCGGGCAGTTCCTCAAGCTTGTTATATTTCATCAACTCATGCTTCAGATCGACGATATGCTTCAGACGCTCCAGGAACCAGACGTCGATCTTCGTGAGTTCCTCGATGCGTTCGATGGTGTAGCCTTCTTCAAGTGCCTGGGCGATGGCGAAGATACGAAGGTCGGTGGGGTTGGCCAACTCCTCGTCGAGATTGTCGAACTTCGTGTGGTCGTTGCCCACGAAACCGTGCATGCCCTGTCCGATCATACGCAGACCCTTCTGCATCATCTCCTCGAAGCTGCGGCCGATACTCATGATCTCACCGACGGACTTCATTGAAGAGCCGATCAGACGGCTGACGCCGGCAAACTTCGTGAGGTCCCAACGGGGGATCTTACAGATCATATAGTCGAGGCTCGGGGCAACGTAGGCGGATGAGGTGGTACCCATCTCACCGATCTGGTCGAGCGTGTAGCCGAGGGCGATCTTCGCGGCGACAAAGGCGAGGGGATAACCGGTGGCCTTTGAGGCGAGGGCGGAAGAACGGCTCAGACGGGCATTGATCTCGATGATACGGTAGTCGTTGGTGACGGCGTTGAAGGCGAACTGGATGTTGCACTCGCCGACGATGCCGAGATGCTTCACGCACTTGATGGTGAGTTCTTGCAACATCTTCACCTGATCCTCACGCAGTGAACAGGTGGGAGCTACAACGATTGACTCACCGGTGTGGATGCCGAGGGGATCGAAGTTCTCCATTGAGGCCACGGTGAAACAACGGTCATTGGCGTCGCGGATACATTCGAACTCAATCTCCTTCCACCCCTTCAGGCTTTCCTCGACGAGGATCTGCGGGGCGAAGGTGAAGGCCGACTCAGCCAGTTCGACGAAGGTCTTCTCGTCGGGACAGATACCGGAGCCGAGACCGCCGAGGGCGTATGCCGAACGGATCATGATCGGGAAACCGATCTCGTGGGCAGCCTTCAGGGCGTCCTCCATCGACTCTACGGCATGGCTCACGGGCACTTTCAGATCCATCTCACCGAGTTTCTTCACGAAGAGGTCACGATCTTCCGTGTTCATGATGGCCTCGACGCTCGTACCGAGCACCTCGACGCCATACTCCTTCAGTGTACCGTTCAGGTAGAGTTCCGTACCGCAGTTCAGGGCCGTCTGTCCGCCGAATGCCAGCAGGATGCCGTCAGGACGTTCCTTCTTGATGATCTCCGTCACGAAATGGGCGTTCACCGGCTGGAAATACACTTTGTCGGCAATACCTTCCGAGGTCTGGATGGTAGCGATGTTTGGGTTGACGAGCACACTCTTGATGCCTTCCTCACGAAGTGCCTTCAGCGCCTGAGAGCCAGAGTAGTCAAACTCACCGGCCTGTCCGATTTTCAAGGCGCCCGAGCCAAGGACAAGCACCTTCTTCAGTTCTTTCTTCATAATTATTATTGGTTGTTTATTTGTTTCTTAATGCTGCAATGGATTCTTTCAAAGAGGCGATCTTCTCTTCGGAGTCGCTCTGCTTCTTGCGTTCCAGGGCAACGACCTGTTCTGGGGCATTGGCGACGAACCGTTCGTTGGAGAGCTTCTTCTTCACGCCGGCGAGGAATCCTTCGAGGTGCTGGAGCTGAGCCTCCATCTTCGCAATCTCGGCCTCCACGTCGATCATATTGCCGAGGGGCACGGCAAACTCGTCGGTGCCTACCATGAAGGATGCGGCAGTGGCGTCCTTGTCAGCAACCACAGAGATAGCGCTGAGGTTGGCCATCTTCATGACAACGGCAGTGAAAGCCTCGTAGGCATTCTGACCCACCACCTGCAATTCGAGCTGCTCCTTGGGGGCGATGTTCTTTGATGAGTGTACCATACGCACACCAGAGACAATCTGCTTGACGCACTCGATCTGTGCTGCGAGCTTCTCGTCGGCCTCGCTGGGAGCGGGGAGATGAAGGCTGTCGCGCATGATGGACTCGCCAGACTTGCGGTCGTAGAGGTGCTGCCAGAGCTCCTCGGTGATGAACGGCATGAAGGGATGCAGCATCTTCAGCAGGATCTCGAAGAACTGGAGTGTCTTGTCGTAGGTCTCGCGGTCGATGGGCTGTGCCTCACCGTTGATATAGGCGGGCTTCACCATCTCGAGGTACCAGCTGGAGAACTCGTCCCAGAAGAGCTTATAGACAGCCATCAGGGCCTCTGAGATGCGGTATTTCTTGAAGAGGTCATCGACCTCGGCGCTAGTCTGGCGGAGCTTGGCCTCGAACCAAGAGGTGGCGATCTTGCCGGCCTCCGACTGTTCGATGTCAGCGACCTTCCAGCCCTTGACGAGACGGAAGGCGTTCCAGATTTTATTGTTGAAGTTGCGGCCTTGCTCGCAGAGAGCCTCGTCGAAGAGGATATCGTTGCCTGCGGGCGCGGAGAGCATCATACCCATGCGCACACCGTCGGCACCGAATTTCTCAATCAGCTCGATAGGATCGGGGCTGTTGCCGAGTGACTTCGACATCTTACGACCCAGTTTATCGCGGACGATACCAGTGAAATAGACATTCTTGAAAGGCATGTCGCCAATGTACTCATAGCCGGCCATGATCATACGGGCTACCCAGAAGAATATGATATCCGGACCAGTTACGAGGTCGCTGGTGGGGTAGTAATATTTGATCTCTTCGTTGCCTGGATTGTTGATACCATTGAAGAGGGATACAGGCCACAGCCATGAAGAGAACCAAGTGTCGAGGGCATCCTCGTCCTGACGCAGGTCTGTATCAGTTACCTTTGGATCCTTCTGCTGAGCCATCTTCAGTGCCTCCTCGCGAGTCTCGGCTACAACATAGTCGTCGTTTTCGTTGTAGTAGTAGGCAGGAATACGATGACCCCACCACAACTGACGCGAGATACACCAGTCCTGGATATTCTCCAACCAGTTCTTATAAGTGTTCTTGTATTTTGCGGGATAGAACTTCAGTTCATCGTTCATCACTGGTGGCAGAGCAATATCTGCAAAGTGCTTCATCGAGAGGAACCACTGCATGGAGAGACGGGGCTCGATAGCGGTGTCGGGGTTGCGCTCGGAGTAGCCCACCTTGTTGGTGTAGTCCTCGATTTTCTCCATGAGACCGGCTTCCTGCAAGTCCTTGGCAATCTGCTTGCGGCAGTCCATACGGTCCATACCCACGTAGATGGGCGACTGGTCGCTGATAGTGCCATCGGGGTTGAAGATGTCGATGGTCTCGAGGTTGTGGGTCTTGCCCAGCATGTAGTCGTTGGTATCGTGGGCGGGTGTCACCTTCAGACAACCTGTACCGAACTCGATATCCACGTAGCGGTCTTCGATGACGGGAATGACGCGGTTGACGAGGGGCACAATGACCTTGCGGCCCTTGAGCCACTGGTTCTTCGGGTCCTTGGGATTGATACACATGGCGGTATCGCCCATGATGGTCTCGGGACGCGTGGTGGCGACAACGGCGTAGTAGCCCTTGGCATCCTTGTGGATGATGTTGCCTTCGGCCTTCAGGGCTTCCTCGTTGTCGAGGGTCTTCAGGTCTGCCACGTAGTATTTCAGATGGAAGAGATGGCTCTGCTCCTCACGGTAGATGACCTCCTCGGTAGAGAGGGCGGTGAGGGCCTTCGGATCCCAGTTCACCATGCGCAGGCCGCGATAGATGAGGCCCTTGTTATAGAGATCAACAAAAACTTTTATGACACTCTTGCTGCGGGTCTCGTCCATGGTGAAGGCGGTACGGTCCCAGTCGCAGCTGGCACCCAGACGGCGCAACTGCTTGAGGATGATGCCTCCGTGCTCGTCGGTCCACTCCCACGCGTGCTTCAGGAACTGCTCACGGGTGAGGTCGTGCTTTTTGATGCCCTGTTCGGCGAGTTTCTTCACCACCTTGGCCTCCGTTGCGATAGAGGCGTGGTCGGTGCCGGGAACCCAGAGAGCGTTCTTACCCTCCATACGTGCTCTGCGTACGAGGATGTCCTGGATCGTATTGTTCAACATGTGTCCCATGTGGAGCACACCTGTTACATTGGGCGGGGGAATAACGATGGTGTAAGGTTCACGTCCGTCGGGTTTGCTGGCGAAAAGTTTGTGGTCAAGCCAGTACTGATACCATTTCGATTCGACCTCTTTCGGGTCATATTTACTTGCAAGTTCCATATTATGTTTAATTATTTTCAAAAATCGCTGCAAAATTAGTAAAAATCCAGCGAAAAGTTGTATCTTTGCCACATAATTTATAAAAATTATGCATACTAAAGAAGAAAAGATGCAGGCTTTCGGGCGCTTTCTCGACGTACTGGATGCGTTGAGGGCTAATTGTCCGTGGGATAAGAAGCAGACAAACGAGAGTCTGAGACCTAATACCATCGAGGAGACCTATGAGCTTTGCGATGCCCTTATCAAGAACGATATCCCAGACATCTGCAAGGAGTTGGGTGACGTGCTGCTGCATATCTGTTTCTATGCGAAGATCGCCGAGGAACAGGAACAGTTTGATATGGCTGATGTCTGTAATGCTTTGACGCGCAAGATGATCACCCGTCATCCGCATGTCTATCATCCTTCACAGATTGATGCCGAGACTCCCAAACCCTTGCCATATGTGCCTGATGATGCTAGCCAGACCAGTCAATCTGGCCAGACTAAGGTAGCGACTGTTACTCAGGTGTTGGAGAATTGGGAGCAGATCAAGCTGAAGGAGAAAGATGGTAACGAGCGGGTACTTTCCGGTGTGCCTGAGGCTTTGCCAAGTCTGATCAAAGCTTACAGGATTCAGGATAAGGCTCGGAATGTGGGCTTTGATTGGGAAGATCGTCAGGATGTCTGGAAGAAAGTGCGCGAGGAGCTCGACGAACTGGAGGCCGAACTGGCCCATGAGGATAAGGAACGCTCGACGGAAGAACTGGGTGATTTCCTGTTCTCTGTGATCAATGCCGCCAGACTCTATAAACTGAATCCGGATAATGCCTTGGAGAAGACAAACCGAAAGTTTATCGATCGCTTCAATTATATTGAGGATCACAGCATTAAGATCGGAAAACCTTTGAAGGAAATGACGCTTCAGGAGATGGATGTCTTATGGAATGAGGCAAAGTCGAAGGAAAGGTAAAACAGTAATAATATTAAAATAGGTGTTATGAAGAAAGTATCTTTTTTAATGATGATTGTTGCCGCAGTGGTTGCACTCGGTAGTTGTGGTGGTGGTAATAAACAGCAGGCTGCTGTGGATACAGATTCAGTATCCGTTGAGGATCTGATACCTCGTGACAAGACGATCTATGGTATTTGTACCGAAGGAACGGCCATGAATACGCTTGAGATGATCACGGATAGTGGTGATACCCTGCGTCTGAGTATGGAAAAGGCCATGGAAGGTGGAAAGGTCTTCGGTGGTCTTCAGGTTGCAGATCGTATGGCTGTTGTCGTTGACAAGGAAACCCAGGATGCGCAGATCGTCATTAATCTGAATACGTTGTTGGGCGATTGGGTCATGCCAGATCCGCTGGATGGTAGTGATGAAATCGGTATTCGCATCAAGGAAGGTGGCGTGGCAGAGAGTATTGACCAAAGCACCATCATCTATCGTACATGGAAAATCTTCAATGGTGATCTGGAGATCATGCTGGTTCGTGAGGGTGGTGGCGATGAAGAGGAAGAAAACCGCTATGAGATCCTGGCCCTTGGTCCGGATACGCTGGCATACCGCACGATTGGTAAACCCAAAGACGAGACAGAGACCTTCGAGTATAATCGTTGGAAGGAAAAGCCGAAAATCGATCTTCACGGACTGGAACTTGAAGATACCAACGACGAGTTCAATAAGATTTAGTATTGGAGCCATTCAAGGTACATATCCTGGGATGTGGAAGTGCGCTTCCCACCCTTCGTCATTACGCTTCGTCTCAGGTAGTGGAGGTGCGTGATAAGGTGTTGATGCTGGACTGTGCCGAAGGCACGCAGATGCAGTTGCGTAAGAGTCGTGTCCGTTTTACGAAACTGAGTCATGTCTTTATCACTCACCTCCATGGAGACCACTGCTTCGGACTTATCGGTATGATTTCCACCTTTGGTCTTTTGGGACGGACAGCCCGTCTGCACATTCATGCTCCTGAAGCACTGGGACCGGAACTAGATCGACAGGTCAAGTTTTTTACCCATGATCTGGGATTTGATGTGGTTTTCTATCCGATAGAAACCACCAGACGACAGACGGTCTATGAGGACAGGAGCATCGTGGTGGAAAGCATCCCGTTGGAACATCGTGTCCCCTGTTGTGGCTATCTGATCAGGGAAAAGGCAACCTTGCCCCATATCCGTCGGGAAATGATGGATTGTTATGGTATTCCTGTCAGTCAGGTCGGTAATATTAAGAATGGGGCGGACTGGACGACAACCGATGGGGAGGTTGTTCCCAACAGTCGTCTTGTCATTCCTGCCGACAAGCCACGAAGTTATGCCTATATCAGTGATACCCGCTATATGCCTCATCTCCATGAGGAACTGATGGGGGTGGATACCCTATACCATGAAAGCACATACGGTGACGATCATGTTCCGCAGTCGGAAAAGTACTACCATTCAACAGCTCGTCAGGCTGCAAAGGTGGCTTCTGATGCCAAAGTCGGCAAGTTGTTGCTGGGTCATTACAGTTCCAGATATGAGGATGAACGGTTATTGCTGAATGAAGCCAAAGAGGTGTTTGAAAACACGTTTTTGACGAACGAAATGGACGTTTTTGACGTATAATGTCTTGAAAACTGCATTTTTTTGCTGAAATATTTGGTAGGTTCGGAAGTTTTTCGTACTTTTGCGAAAGAAATAGTGCGTATGAAGAGAATTGTAATCATCGTATCAGCCGTTTTGGCTCTTGTCTCGTTTGTTCCGACAACGGCCAATGCCAGTGTGTTGAAAGAATACGCTGCTGGTATTATGGACTTTCAGGATTCGGAAGTGACTATCTCTTATTCGCAAGGTTCTGTTTATGTTTCTGGTGGTGAAGGCTTGACGATCGAGGTGGTCTCACTGACGGGCAATAAAGTCTTTGAGGAAGTAATTACTAGTCCTTCACAGAAATTTGATCTGAATATTCCTAAAGGTTGCTATATCGTAAAGGTGGGCAAGGTCGTAAGAAAGGTTTCCATTCATTAGTTTTAATACTATCCGGTGCCTGTTTGCTCTTGGGTTCCTGTGTAGTTGGAAACCACGAGCCTACTGAGGCTGAACTATCTGCTTTCGGTGACTATGTGTATCAGCTCGACACGTTACAGTTAGAGCATCAGTTAGACAGCTTGTTGAAGACAGACTCTACTCGTTGGGAGGGTGATAAGGCTGTGAAAGAGCGTTATGCCAGCATCGGCAGACTTGATGGTACGCCGTTGTGGTACTCGAGGATGGGTGTAGTGCCAGAGGCTGATTCCGTATTGTCGTTCTTGCGTCGTGAAGTACCGCGTAATGGCTTGGATTCCCTTGCTTTCTTTGTTCCCCAGATAGCAGAAGACCTTGGGATCGTTCGTCATCTTTCCTTTGATTCTTTGGGAGTTAGCATTAATGAGGTCTTACCTCGTCTGGATTATCATCTTTCCAAAGCTTACGTGCGCTATACGTGTGGTCAGCGCTATGGTTTCACAAGACCTGATCGTCTGCTCAACAAACTTGATTTTAAGCCCAAGGGTGGTCATGCCCGTCTCTTCGATTACGACATCAAGACGACTGACTATCAGGAAGCTATCGAGAAATTAACGGAAGCAGGGGTAACGAAGTTGGACTATCTTAAAACCTCGCAACCAGCATCACGATTATATCAGACATTTCAGCGAGAATTTGAACGAACCACAGATCAAGAGGCTCGTCACCGGTTGGCAGTTAATATGGAGCGTTGTCGATGGCAGGTTAAGCAGCCAGAGGAGAGTGGACGCAGGGTGCTTGTCAATATCCCAGCCTTGCATCTATGGGCTGTAGGAGGTGACTCTGTATTGGATATGCGTATCGTTTGTGGTGCCAGAACGACGAAGACGCCATTGCTCCACAGTGAAATCAAATATATGCAGGTGAATCCCGAATGGCTAATTCCAAAGAATATTATCGACAATGAAGTAGCTCATCATGGTGGCGACTCTTCCTATTTTGCCAAACGTCGCTATTACATCGTGGACCGCAGTTCTGGTGATACGCTGAACCCTGCCAATGTCGCTCCTTCCTTGTTGAAGTCTGGTCGTCTGCGTGTCGGACAGAAAGGTGGGGTGGGGAATTCGCTTGGTCGGATCGTCTTCCGCTTCCCCAACGATTTTGATGTCTATTTGCATGATACGAGTAATCGGGGTGCCTTTAACAGTGACCATCGCACCCTTTCACATGGCTGTGTGCGTGTGCAGAAACCCTTTGATCTGGCGTGCTTCTTGTTGCCCGATGCTGACGAATGGTTCAAGGATCGTCTTCGTATCTCCATGGATATCAAACCAGAGACTGAACGTGGCCGCGATTATTTGAAGGCACATTCTGAAGACCCACGTCCCTTAAGACTTGTCACCTACCAGCAGGTGTCTCCGCACGTACCTGTTTACATTATTTATTATACCGCTTATCCAAATCCAAAGACTGGTGTTATTGAGACATGGCCAGATCTCTATGGATATGATAAGATTATCAGTCAGGCGGGTAGTCCTTTCTTGTTCTAATGGTGTCTAATACAGTTGCTTATCATGGGTGATTACGATGAACAGCATATTGTACGGTTGCTTTCCGAGACAGCCACTCAGCGGAAGGGTTTTGAATTATTGGTGCGTTGTTATTCAGAACAATTGTATTGGATAATTCGTCGTATCGTCCTGGTTCATGACGATGCGAATGATGTCCTGCAGAATACATTCTTGAAAGCATGGAACGGTCTCGATTCCTATCATGGTGATGCCAAGATCAGCACCTGGCTTTCCCGTATAGCCATTAATGAAAGTCTGGATTTCCTGCGCCGACGTAAACAGCAGACGGTCAGTATGGATGATATCTCCGTGAGTCCATTTATAGCAGATGAATACTTTGATGGTTCTGAAGCAGAGACCATGTTGCAGGAGGCGATAGCTACACTGCCGGATGTGCAGCGCACCGTTTTTCTTTTACGCTATTTTGAAGAAAAGAAATATAGTGAGATCAGTCAGCTGCTCAATACGTCGGAAGGTGCCTTAAAGGCCTCCTATCATATTGCAGTCAAGAAAATCTCGGATTATTTTAAGTCACATGATTAAACCTTTTGAATATTGATACGTCATATATGCGATGAATGAAGAGAAGTACATAGAAGAACGAGTTGGGAAACGGAATCCATTTAGGGTGCCTGATGGCTATTTTGACCAATTTCCTGAGCAGTTTATGAGTTCTTTGCCTGAGCATAAGCCCCGGGCGAAGTCGATCTGGTTGCGTCCTGTTTTCTATGCCGCTGCCAGTATTTGTGCCCTGTTCATCTGTGCAGGTGTATGGCTTGCGCTTCCAGAGAAATCGCAAGAGACTCCTGCCATGATGGCAACAGTCCAGCAAGATACTGAAGATACGGCTTTTGATGAGGCTGTTGATTACTTGATGATGGATAATCATGATATCTACGCCTATCTTGCGGATTATTAAATAACAGTATGAAGATGAGAAAGTTATTGTTGATAAGTGCTCTGTTGGTTTGGTTTGTGTGCCCGACCTTTGCTGATGATTCTGAAAAGTTCTCACCAGAGAAGTTTCAGGCTGAGATGGAGCAGTTTATTACACAAGAAGCCAAACTGACAAACGAAGAAGCCTCGAGATTCTTTCCTCTGTTACGTGAGATGCATGCGAAGCAACGTGCTGTATATGAAAAGATCAAGAAGGAGTGTAGCAACAGACCCTCTAACGAAGCTGAATGTAAGAAAATCGTCCAGAAGCGTGATGTCTATGAACTGGAACTAAAGACCATCCAACAGACCTATCACAACAAGTTCTTCAAAGTTCTACCGGCTTTAAAGGTCTATGATGCCATCATGGCAGAAGACCGTTTCCACCGTCGTGCTTTCAGAAACTGGGGCAACCACAGGAGACAGCCTCCAAGAAGATAATTCCTGCCTATCCGAGTTTGGAGCCTTCAATGAGTTTTGGACAAAGTTGTTCAATCTCACATTTCTCACAATGAGGTTTTCTTGATGTGCAAACATACCTACCATGTAATAAGAGCCAATGGTGGGCGTCTGGTATGTCTTCCTGAGGGATGTATTTAACCAGGGTCTGCTCAACTTTCAGAGGAGTGTTGTCTTGTCTGCCGACCAGACCTAAGCGATGGGCTACACGAAAGACGTGGGTATCGACGGCCAAGGTCGCTTTGCCGAAGGCGACGCTCTGAATGACATTGGCGGTCTTTCGGCCTACACCTGGCAGATCCAGTAGGGCATTCATATCAGACGGTACTTCACCATTATGCCGCTCCACTAATGTCCTGGCCATCGCCACGAGGTGGGCGGCTTTGCTATTCGGATACGACACACTGCTGATGTATTCCAAAACGTCTTCCGTCTCAGCCTTGGCCATGGCTTTTGCATCAGGAAAATGCCTGAACAGTTCCGGGGTCACCTGATTAATGCGCTTATCTGTACATTGTGCACTCAGGATGACGGCCACCAACAACTGGAAAACACTGCCGAACTCTAATTCGGTATTCACATTTGGCATCTGCTCACGGAAGTGAGCCAGTATCCTTTCATATCGTTCTTTCCTGTTCATGTGCTGCAAAATTATATCTTTTTTCTTAATAAATGCAATGTTTCTCATCATTTTCTTTCACTATTCAGGAAAAAGGACTAAATTTGTGGCATCATTAGAGGAAAGTAAATAATAATATAATATAAAGATCATGAAAAGACTGATTTTATTGGCCGCGTTGCTGGCTGGAATGACAATAGCGAAGGCTAGTCAGGTGAATGAACAGGAGGCGTGTCGAAAGGCAGTGTCTTTCTTTGCAAACCACTCAAAGACCCGAGGTGCTCAAGTAGGACTGAGTCGTGTTTGTTTGAGTCTGGATATGGCGAGTGCTGTGGAGTCGGTGAATGATGCACCGTTGTATGCCTTCAACCTTGATGGTGGGGGATATGTGATTGTGTCTGGTGATGACCGTACGGCAGAGATTCTGGCCTTTAGTGAAAAGGGACATCTGAACATGGATCACATGCCTTCGAATATGAAGAGATGGCTAGAGGGTTATGTGAAGAAGATCCAGAACTTGCCGGCGAACGTGATGCCAAGACAACAGATGACGAGGGCTGCATCTTACAAGGAGGATATCCTTCCTAAGCTGAAAACGGCTTGGGGACAGTATTTCCCTTATAACCTTCATGCACCAGAGTTGCATGTCGTATATGAGGATATAGACTTGACATCCCAAGCCGTCACGGGTTGTATTGCTACGGCTATGGCACAGGTGATGAATTACCGCCGCTATCCGGACAAGACCTTACAGACTGTTGAAAGTTATTCAGGTACTGCGGAAGTGCCTGAGGAGTTCTGGGGTGATGATAAGGTTGATGACAAAGTGGTGGTTGATTGGGAGACGGAGGCAGTTCCGGCGGGTACTAAGATCGACTGGGATCATATCACGGATACATATAATGCTACCAGTACGGAAAAGGAAAAGGAGGCAGTCTCGCGTCTGATGCAATACTGCGGCGTAGCTTCCAACATGCAGTATGGATGGGAGTCGTATGCTGGAACAGATGAAATGGTGTATGCCCTTTATGATGTCTTCGGCTATGAAGATGTGTATATGTTGCATCAGATGAACTATGATGCGCAGGGTTGGGCGGACGTCTTATATGATGTCATCTCAAAAGAAGGACCGCTGTTGTTTGGCGGTGATTGTCCTGATGATGAGGGTGGTCATCAGTTTATCCTGGATGGCTACAAGAATGTGGATGGAAAGGACTATTTCTACGCCAACTGGGGCTGGAACGGTGAAGATGATGGTTATGTTTTGTTGGATGTCATGTCGCCAGGTTGGATCTTTGATGATTTCGGTCGTGAATTAGGTTTCACTGAGTATCAGATGGCGACGCCAGGAGTAGGGGAAAACGGTAAGGGAAAGACTTCAATCGAGAAGAATCTGTATTGCTCGTTTTTTGAATTCGGTACAAATGGAGAAGTCTATGAACGTCTGAGTAAGGATGAGGGATTCGATGTGGAATATGCATTCTATTTCCTTAACCTTGATCATCCTCATTCTTCATATCAGATGGGAATTGGTTTCTTCCAGGATGATCGATTCGTCCAGGGCTTCAATTTTACATATAATGACAGTGTCGATCTTCCGCTATTTTACTATTGGGGCGGTGAATCGGAATCTGCGTACGATGTGATCACGTTAGGTGATGGAATGGGCGATGGCGTCTATCAGATTAAGATGATGTGTGCTACTGCTGGTGAAGATGACTGGAAGGTGTGTCGAGACGAAGAAGATGTTAATCTGGTGACGATGACTATCAAGGGCAATAAGGCCACCTTTAGCAGTCATGTTCCTCCTACGGGTATCCAGACCGTCACGAAAGACGATCATCAGACAAACGCTCAGAATGCAAACTGGCATACGTTATCTGGTGTGCGTCTGAATGGTGCACCATCAGCCAAGGGTATCTATATCCACAATGGGAAAAAGATCGTGATTAAGTAATCAACGGCGTTTGAACTCTAACGTCTTTGGCAGTTTCTGCCATTTCCCGTTCTTGGGGACTTTTAATGTACTTCCCTCTACCTGTTTCAACTCGTAGAGGGAATCATTTTTCACAGTGAGAGTGGCAGTGAGATCCTCACTTCCATAATCGTTGATCATGGAGAGTTTGGCACTGGTACCAGATACTTCAACAGAGGTAATCACCCAGCAAAAGGTGTTGTTCTTCTTGCCCAGATAGCCTGGTAACTGACCGTAGAGATCCTGTCCGGGAATGGCGATGGATTCGTCGTAGAAGTCGATGCGTAGATAGACATCGTATTCATTATTATAAATGTACGCGCGAAACGGCTCATTCGTCTTTTGGGCATCTCCCAGCAAGGGAATCATGAACAGAACGGCCAGGAGGATTAACTTCTTCATACTCACACTTTTTCTTTTTTGCTGACAAAGATACTAATCTATATCATTAATTGCTAGAATTAACTAAAATTATTAGGATAATGGTTGCAGATTTTAGAATTTTTAATGTAACTTTGCGGCAAATTATAATTGAAACATGGCAAAGAAGCAGTTAATGCCAGACTACATCTTCGAGTCAAGTTGGGAAGTCTGCAATAAGGTAGGTGGAATCTATACAGTCCTTTCGACACGTGCCAAGACCCTACAAGAGGCACTTCAGGATAAGATCATTTTCATCGGTCCTGATTTCTGGAAAGAACAAGAAAGTCCTTATTTTAAAGAGGATCCTTCACTTTTTGCCGATTGGCAAGAGGAGGTTAAGACACAGGAACTCAAGGTGAGAGTAGGACGTTGGACTGTCCCAGGAGAACCCATCGCGATTCTTGTAGATTTTAATCCGTTCTTTGAGAAGAAAAATGAGATATATGGTTGGCTGTGGGAGAACTATGGCGTTGACTCACTTCATGCGTACGGTGATTACGACGAGGCATCAATGTTCTCGTATGCTGCCGCTCTTGTGGTAGAGAGTTTCTATAAATATTATCTCGATGAGAAGCAGAAGGTGATATACCACGCTAACGAATGGATGTGTGGTCTGGGTGCGTTGTATATCAACAACAGACTACCTCAGATTGGTACCATCTTTACGACCCATGCCACAAGTATAGGACGTTCTATTGCTGGTAATATGAAACCGCTCTATGACTATTTGTTTGCCTATAACGGCGACCAGATGGCTGGTGAACTGAACATGCAGTCGAAGCATTCGATAGAGAAGCAGACGGCCCACTATATTGATTGCTTTACAACGGTGAGCGATATTACCGCCAAGGAATGTGTAGAATTGCTTGATAAGCCCGTCGATGTGGTACTGCCCAATGGCTTTGATGACAGTTTCGTGCCGAGCAGTGCACAGCAGTTTGCCCGTAAACGTAGTGCTGCCCGCAAGAAGATGCTGGAGATAGCCAATGCTCTTCTTGGAGAGGAACTTGACGATGATACACTGCTGATCTCCACTTCTGGACGTTATGAATTCCGTAACAAGGGTATCGACGTCTTTGTGGAATCCATGAACCGTTTGCTGAGAGACCGTGACCTAAAGAAAAAGGTGGTGGCTTTTATTGAAGTCCCCGGATGGGTAGGAGAGCCTCGTAAGGATCTTCAAGAACGTCTGAAGAGCGGCAAGAAATACGATACACCATTGGATGTGCCTCAAGTAACGCATTGGCTTCATAATATGAGCCATGACAATGTGTTGGGTATGATGAAGTACTACGACATGCACAACCGTAAGGAGGATAAGGTGAAGGTCATTTTCCTGCCCTGTTATCTTGACGGTAACGACGGTATCGTGAATATGACCTATTATGACGTGGTTTTAGGTAACGACCTCTGTATCTATCCCTCTTATTATGAACCATGGGGCTATACGCCGTTGGAGGCCGTTGCTTTCAAGGTTCCCTGTATCACTACCGACTTGGCGGGCTTTGGGTTATGGGCCAATACGGTGTTTGGGCATGAGGGAATGATTGAGGATGGTGTCAAGGTAATCCACCGAACAGACTATAACTATTCTGAGGTGGCAGACAATATCAAGGACACTGTAGCAGAGTACTCTGGCATGACAAAGAAACAGGTGGATGCCTGTCGTAAGAATGCAGGAGATCTGTCGAAGAAAGCGCTCTGGAGTGTATTTGTCAAATACTACTATGAGGCGTATGACATCGCCCTCACCAAGGCGGAGGCGCGCAAGAAGTCGAAAAATTAAAGAATACTGATTATTTGAATTCATATATTATTTGGTTTAGTTATGAAAATAAAAGCAGATTATGCAAATGCTCCTCAGTGGAAAGAACTGATTGTTAAGTCAAGTCTTCCTGAGGAACTGAAATGTTTGGATGAGATTGCCCACAACATGTGGTGGGTATGGAACTTTGAGGCTCGTGACTTGTTCCGTGACCTCGACCCTGAGCTTTACCATGATGTGAAGCACAACCCAGTGATGTTACTGGAGCGTCTGAGTTTTGAGCGTAAGGAGGAGATTGTCAAGGATAAGGCGCTGATGAAGCGTGTGAAGCATGTCTATGCCTTGTTCCGCAAGTACATGGATGTGGAACCTGATTCCAAGCGTCCATCAGTGGCCTACTTCTGTATGGAATATGGTATTCACTCTGCCCTTAAGATCTATTCTGGTGGTCTGGGTATGCTGGCTGGTGACTATGTGAAGGAGGCATCCGATTCTAATGTTGATATGTGTGCTGTTGGCTTCCTCTATCGTTTTGGCTATTTCACACAGAGCCTGTCGATGGACGGTCAGCAGATTGCCAACTACGAGAGCCAGAACTTTGGTTCACTACCCATCGAGCGTCAGCTTGACAAGGACGGTAATCCTCTGGTGATCGACGTTCCCTATACAAACTACATGGTACATGCATACGTATGGCGTGTCAATGTTGGTCGTGTGAAGCTTTATCTGTTGGATACGGATAATGAGATGAACTCTGAGTTCGATAAGCCCATCACCCATGCTCTCTATGGTGGTGACTGGGAGAACCGCCTGAAGCAGGAGATCCTGCTGGGTATCGGTGGTATGCTGCTGTTGAAGAAACTCGGCATCAAGAAGGATATTTATCATTGTAACGAAGGTCACGCTGCCCTCTGCAACCTGCAGCGTCTTTGCGATTATATCGAGGAAGATGGTCTGACATTCAACCAGGCTCTGGAGTTGGTACGTGCTTCAGGCCTCTATACCGTACATACACCTGTGCCCGCTGGTCATGACTACTTCGAGGAGGGCCTGTTTGGTAAGTACATGGGTGCTTATCCTGCAAAACTGGGTATTACCTGGGACGAATTCATCGGCATGGGTCGTACGAATCCCGACGATCATGGTGAGAAGTTCTGTATGTCAACCTTCGCCTGCAACACTTGTCAGGAGGTGAATGGTGTGTCAAAGCTTCACGGATGGGTATCTCAGAAGATGTTTGCTCCCATCTGGGCTGGTTACTATCCTGAGGAGAACCACGTGGGTTATGTCACCAATGGTGTGCACTTCCCCACATGGGCTGCTGCTGAGTGGCGTGCCCTCTATGCCAAGTATTTCGATGAGAAGTTCATGAGCGACCAGTCTAACGAGGATATCTGGCATGGTATCTACAACTGTCCCGATGAGGAAGTATGGGCTACCCGTCAGGCGCTGAAGGCTAAGCTGTTCGATTATATTAAGGTACAGTTCCAGGAGACATGGTTGAAGAACCAGGGCGATCCTGCACGTGTCGTGAAGTTGGTTGAGCGTATCAACCCCAACTCACTGGTAATCGGTTTCTGCCGTCGCTTCGCTACTTATAAGCGTGCTCACCTGCTGTTCACCGACCTGGAGCGTCTTGATAAGATTGTCAACAATCCCGAGCGTCCCGTTATGTTCCTCTTCGCTGGTAAGGCTCACCCCGCTGATGGTGCAGGTCAGGGTCTGATCAAGAAGATCTTCGAGATCTCTCAGATGCCTCAGTTCCAGGGTAGGATCATCTTCCTTGAGGACTACGACTTCCTGCTGGCTCGTCGCCTCGTATCAGGTGTTGATATCTGGATGAACACGCCGACACGTCCGCTTGAGGCTTCTGGTACCTCTGGTGAGAAGGCTGAAATGAATGGTGTTGTAAATCTGTCAGTAAAAGACGGTTGGTGGCTGGAGGGCTATCGTGAGGGCGCCGGATGGGCTCTTACCGAGAAGCGCACCTACCAGAATCAGGGTTATCAGGATCAGCTCGATGCTGCTACCATCTATAGTCTGCTTGAGAATGAGATCGTGCCCCTCTACTACGACAAGGACAAGAAGGGCATCTCTAAGGGTTGGATCAAGGTGGTGAAGAACTCAATCGCCCAGATTGCACCTCACTATACGATGAAGCGTCAGCTCGACGACTACTATTCTAAGTTCTATGAGAAGGAGGCTAAGCGCTTCAAGGAACTCTCTAAGAACGATAACCGTCTGGCTAAGGAGATTGCCCAGTGGAAAGAGGCTGTGGCTGAGCGCTGGGATGCCATCAATATGGTGTCTGCAGAGTGGGACTTCCCTGCTACTGGTGCTGAGGCTGGTCAGAAGTACAACCTGAAGGTTGTGATCAACGAGCAGGGACTCGACGATGCCATCGGTCTTGAGAAGGTAAATGTACTGCTTGACAAGAACGGAGAGGAGAAGGTCTTCAGCGTAGAACCGTTGAAGGTGACAAGTCATGAAGGCAACAACTATACCTTTGAGGCAGAGTTGAAGCCCAAGCAGTTCGGACAGTACAAGAGTGCTCTGCGTATGTACCCGAAGAACAAGAACCTGCCTCACCGTCAGGACTTCTGCTACATCAAGTGGCTGGAGCTTCCCGCATTGAACTAATTATAAAAGAGTCTATAAAAAGAAGCCCGGGTTCATTTGAACTCGGGTTTCTTGTAGTTTTCCTGTATATATCGTCCTAAGGGATTGTCACTGTTACGTTGTGCCGTGTGGAGGATACAGTCGGACATACGGCGATGGAGACTGTCAATGATATATACATTCCTCTGTTGACTCAGAGAGTCTGTGGCAGGGTGACGCAAGATACTGACGATGTCCTTTGCCAGCAGGTTGATGGAATCGGAGAGTCGTTGCCATTCGTTATTACAGATAGTACCAGAGACTCTCGAGACTGCAGATCTGTGATAGAGCTCTATCGTGATATGTCCCGGTTCCAGAAAAAACGTGGTGCCACAGTCTGGCTGCTGTTTCACGTATGCCCGAAACAATTGGAAGTCATCTGTCTCTCCAGTGAACATGAACTTTCCATCTCTGATGACAGTCTGATCCAACGGCTCTACTGTCTGATCCTCAGACATCAAACAGATGGTGTCACCTTCCTGAAATGCCCTTGCAAAACCATTAATCTGATATGAATTGGACTGGCACGCAGATAAAAGACTTACTGTGGCCAGTCCATATAATAGTCTGAACTTCATTTGTTTATATGATGTACAGATCACTAATACTCTTGTTGTCGATGACACGACGGATCGCTTCGGCGAACATGTCAGCAACCGATAATTGCTTGACTTTTGCACAGCGTTGGGTGTAAGGAATAGAGTCGGTGAAGACAATCTCTTCAAGGGCTGATTCCTGAACACGGTCACTGGCAGGCCCGCTCATGACACAATGGCTGGCACAGGCACGGACAGTCTTGGCACCTGCTTCCTTCATCAGGTCGGCAGCCTTGGTGATCGTTCCTGCTGTGTCAACCATATCGTCAATGATGACGACATTCTTACCCTCCACCTCACCGATGATCTGCATCGTGGCAACGACATTGGCACGGGCACGGGTCTTGTTGCACAACACAAGCGGACAGCCGAAATACTTCGCATAGGTGTTGGCACGTTTCGAACCGCCAACATCAGGCGAGGCAACAACCAGATCATCAAGATTCAGCGACTCCAGATAGGGGATGATCACATTTGATGCATACAGATGGTCAACAGGCACATCAAAGAAACCCTGAATCTGGTCAGCATGCAGGTCCATCGTAATCACGCGGTTCACACCGGCAGCACTTAGCAGATCAGCCACCAACTTAGCACCGATGCTGACACGGGGCTTGTCCTTACGATCCTGACGGGCCCATCCGAAATAGGGAATGACAGCGTTGATGGTACGAGCTGAGGCGCGCTTAGCAGCATCAATCATCAGTAACAGTTCCATCAGGTTGTCAGAGCTCGGGAAGGTGCTCTGTACGAGGAAGATGTCACGTCCGCGAATACTCTCTTCGTATGAGACAGCAAACTCACCATCTGAAAACTTGGTGATTTGTAACTGTCCTAACGGGCAGCCCAGACTTTGACAGATTCTTTCTGCCAGGTATTTCGTGGCTGTTCCCGAAAATACCATGTAGGAGTTCTTCTCACTCATGTCTTTTATGTATTACTATATTTATTACTCTATGGCCTTACGTAATTTCTCAAAATGGTTGAGCAACTCTTTGTAGTCGATCTCATTATGGATGTTGAACCTGTTCCACAGGTCACCACAGATGACCACACCGCCAAAGCCCAGATCCTTGGCATACTTGATATTGTCGAGGTTCATGCCCCCTAAGGCATACACCTTCTTGTCAATCAGTCCCTGTCGGGAGGCCTCTTTCAATTCTTCCTCAGTGAATGACTGCTTCTCGCTATCTACGGTCTGACTATCGAAGATGGACTGCAGGAACACGTAGTTGGATTGTTTCTTTGCCTCTTTGAGTTCACTCACCGCATGACAGGTACGGGTGATGTTGCCTTTATATCCTGTGGGAGCCTCTGTGCGGGCATCGTCGATATGGATTCCCTTCAGTCGGTATTCCTCTTTCAAATAGAAATGGTTGTGCACAGTAATCTTGCTGGCCAGATTTTCACCCAATAATGTCAGCAGACGCTCAGAGTACATGGGGGAAGACCCTGGCTTGCACAGGTGGAGATTCTCAAGACCTTCTTCGAAAAGGTTGACAAGAATCTTGTCTTCCTCAACGAAAAATGTAGGTTTGGTAATGACAATTAACTTCATTTCCTTATCTCTTTTCTCTTTCTAAAGTGCAAACTTACACAAAATTTTCGATATTCACATGACTTTCGCTAAAAAAATGGCGGCTGAAGTGCATTTTTCAGAAAAATGTCGTAATTTTGCACCTCGAAAGGAGAGGAAAGGTATAAAGTGAAAAGGTAATAAAATAAAAAGGTAAAGAAATGAAAGCATTTGTTTTTCCCGGACAGGGAGCACAGTTTGTAGGAATGGGTAAGGACTTGTATGATAACAACCCTCTTGCAAAGGAACTTTTTGAGAAGGCTAACGAGATTCTCGGCTATCGCATCACAGACATCATGTTCGAAGGTACTGATGAGGAGTTGAAGCAGACGAAGGTGACGCAGCCTGCTGTTTTCCTTCACAGTGTGATCTCTGCCCTTTGTATGGGTGAGGCCTTCGATCCCAAGATGACGGCTGGTCATTCTCTGGGTGAGTTCTCTGCCCTGACAGCTGCTGGCGCCCTGAGTTTCGAGGATGGTCTGAAGTTGGTCTATGCCCGTGCGATGGCTATGCAGAAGGCTTGTGAGGCTCAGCCCTCGACGATGGCCGCTATCATTGCCCTGCCTGACGAGAAGGTTGAGGAGGTTTGTGCTGAGGTTAGCAAGATGGGGAAGGGTGTTGTCGTTCCCGCTAACTATAACTGTCCTGGACAGCTGGTGATCTCTGGTAACGTAGAGGCTATCGAGGAGGCTTGTGAGCAACTGAAGGCTGCTGGTGCCAAACGTGCGCTGGTGCTGAAGGTGGGTGGTGCTTTCCACTCTCCGCTGATGCAGCCCGCAAAGGATGAGCTCCAGGCTGCCATCGAACAGACGGAGATCAAGACACCTAAGTGTCCTGTCTATCAGAATGTGGATGCCAAACCTCATACGGATCCCGCTGAGATCAAGGCTAACCTCATTGCCCAGCTGACGAGTTCTGTCCGTTGGACACAGAGTGTTCAGAATATGATTGCCGATGGTGCTGATGACTTTACAGAGTGTGGACCTGGTAAGGCCCTGCAAGGTATGATTGTGAAGATCAACAAGGAAGTTTCAGCTCATGGCATCGAGTAAGATCATTATCTATCAGATTTTCACCCGTCTCTATGGCAATCGCAATACCACTCGGAAGGAGAATGGTTCGATAGTGGAGAACGGATGTGGAAAAATGAATGATTTCACGCCCAGCGCCCTGAAAAAGATCAGGGAGATGGGCGTGAGCCATATCTGGTACACAGGTATTATCCGTCATGCTACCCAAACGGACTATTCTGCCTATGGTATTCCCAAGAACC
Source organism: Prevotella sp. (assembly GCA_017965475.1). GTDB lineage: Bacteria > Bacteroidota > Bacteroidia > Bacteroidales > Bacteroidaceae > Prevotella. The sequence continues at coordinate 18,774 of JAGCPV010000102.1, read as the reverse complement.
ATCCCGCTATTGTCAAAGGTAAGGCTGGTTCTCCATACGCTATCACGGATTATTATGATGTTGATCCTGACCTCGCTACTAATGTCGAGAAACGCATGCGGGAATTCGAGGCACTTATCGAGCGTACACATAAGGCAGGTATGAAGGTTATTATTGACTTCGTACCCAACCATGTGGCTCGTCAGTATCACTCCATCTGCAAACCAGAAGGTGTGAAGGACCTGGGTGAGGAAGATCATACACAGAACGGTTTCGATCCTCAGAATAACTTCTATTATTGTCCTGGACAACGCTTTACGCCTTATTTTGACTTGTATCATGGAGAGGTGGAACCCTATATTGAGGAACCCGCCAAGGCCACGGGTAACGACTGCTTCCACAATGCTCCAGGTATGAACGACTGGTATGAAACGGTGAAGCTGAACTATGGTCTCGACTATTATGCTGGTAGAGTGGGGCATTTCAATCCCATCCCTGATACATGGGGTAAAATGACGGATATCCTGCTCTTCTGGGCTAAGAAAGGTGTCGATGGTTTCCGTTGTGATATGGCAGAGATGGTGCCTGCTGAATTCTGGCGTTGGGCTACCGATAAGTTGAAATATATCTATCCGGATATCATTTTCATCGGTGAGGTCTATAATCCTGCAGAATACCGCAATTATCTGGGTGCCGGCTTCGACTTTCTCTACGACAAGGTGGGCATGTATGACACCCTTCGTGAGGTGATGCGTGGTAATCAATCGACTCATGCTATTACGTGGGCTTGGCAACAGACGGACAATATCCGTGACCATATGCTTTATTTCCTTGAGAACCACGACGAACAGCGTATTGCCAGCAGCTTCTTTGCGGGGGACGCACGAAAGGGTATCCCTGGTCTCGTCGTTTCAGCCTTGCTTCAGAAGAATCCTGTGATGATCTACTTTGGTCAGGAATATGGTGAGCGTGGTATGGACAAGGAAGGTTTCAGTGGCAACGATGGTCGCACGACGATTTTCGATTACTGGAGTCTAGATACGATGGTACGTGCCTTTGGACGCAGACTCACGACGAATCAGAAGGCTCTCTCCTCTATATATAATAATGTATTGAATATTGCCCGTGAGGAGAAAGCCGTTATAGAGGGCGTTTGCTTCGATCTCATGTATGTCAATGGCCAATATCATCGCCAATATGCTTTTCTCCGGAAAGCGGGTAGTGAGGTGCTCCTCGTTGTCGCCAACTTCGACGACCTCCCCACCACGATGGATGTCACTATCCCTGCTCATGCCTTCGACTATCTGGGCATTAAGGAGAAGAAGAGCGCAACGCTCACAGACCTGCTCAGCGGTAAGGAGATGAAGCGGCAGTTGTTCCACGACTGCTATGTCTCTGTTGATCTGGAGCCCCTCGGTGCTGTCATCCTGAAATTCAAAGTGTGATCCGTTATGGCAGAAGACTATATTCTAAACGAACACAACAAGGAGGAGTTCCCGCCGGCCCATACGGCGGAACACCTCCTGAATCAGACCATGATCCGTCTGTTTGGCTGTTCGCGTTCATACAATGCCCACATTGAGCGGAAGAAGAGCAAGATGAGCTTTTATCTCGACCATAAGCCGAGTCGGCAGGAGGAAAAGGAGATCGAACGCAGGATGAACGAATTGATAGATGAGGATCTGCCTGTCACTTTTGAGTTCGTGACCTATGATGAACTGCCTGAAGAGGTGGATACAGACCGTCTGCCTGAAGATGTCTCTGATACCATCCGTCTGGTGCGGATAGGTGACTATGATGTCTGTCCGTGTATCGGAAAACATGTGAGGAGTACCTCGCAGATAGGACGGTTTGAGATGCTCGGCACCAATTGGGACGAGCACGAGCGATCGTTCAGGGTCAGGTTCAAGATTATTGCTTGATAGCTATCCGCATGAACACGGGATAGTGGTCGGAATAGCTGAGCTCTTTCTTATAGTAGGATAAACCCTCCATCTCCTTGGAGTGGAAGATATAGTCGATGCGCACGTTCTTTTTGCCTCGGAAGGTATTCATATACCCACTACCACATTCCTTAAAACCGTCAATCTTGTCACCTAACATGGTGTTATAGACATAGGAGTAGGGGACATCGTTAAAGTCGCCGCATACGATAATAGGTACTTCCGATTCCTTCATATCCATTGCCACCTGATTGGCCTGTCCGGAACGGGCTATCATACCTACGGTATATTGTCCATAAAGGGCATTGGCCAAGGCGTTGTTCTGAACCTCCAGTCCCTTGTTCTGGAGCTTGGCTGCTCTGTGGAGTGCACCGTTGATACCCGTTGTTTCCAGATGGACATTATAGACGCGGTAGATATTATCATTGACTTTGATCTCTGCCCACATGGCGCTGTTGTTGGTCATGTCAAATTTCATGTTCTTTGTATTGACGATAGGATATCTGCTATAGATCACCATATCACTCTGACCAACAGCCTTGTATGGGAAATAATCCTTATAGGAATCGGAGTTCTTCTTATCACCAGCATAGTCTGTATATTCCTGGAAACAGGCGATATCCACCTTTTGCTTCTTCATCTCCGACAGGATATCCTGTGCCATGAAGCCCGATGTCTCACGGCCGAATCTGGCCACGTTATAGGTTGCGATCTTCAGACCTGGCTTGGCATCAGCTTTCTCATCCTGTGAACCGAACTGGAATAAGGTGCCGATGTATGGGATGCAACAGAGGATGGTGATCAGTGGTATGCACATCCAGTGGAACCGGCGCAGTATGAGCCAGTAGATCAGGAAGACGACGTTGCCGATGATAAGCAGCGGTAACGCATAGACCAGAATAGCCCGGGCCGTATTGCCGGCAGGGGGTACATCACCTCCAAAGAGACCAGTAAACGTGAATATCATCAACAGGAAAGTGATGATAAGCATCATGAATGAGAAATATTTCTGTACTGCTAGTTTTCCCATACAATTATGTCGAAAAAATGTTTATGAATCCAGATACTTCTTGACAACCTCGATAAGGTTCTCCACCTTGAAAGGCTTGGCCATGAAATCGTCACAGCCTGCGGCCTTGGCTTCGCGGATATTCTCCTCGAATGCGTATGCGCTCAAGGCGATGACAGGGGTGGATGAGGTGACTTCCTTGATGATACGGGTGGCATCCAGACCGTTCATCTCCGGCATACGGATATCCATCAGGATCAGGTCTGGTTTCTCGTCTTCATTGATGGTGACCGCCTCGATACCATTGTGGGCGCGCAATAGTTTATAACGCTTCTGAAGCACAATCTTTACCAACTCGTAGTTGCTGTCCTCGTCCTCTGCCACAAGGATCTTCTTTACGTTGAGTTCGTCGGGACGTCCACTAATACGGATGGTGCGTACATTCGACGTGGTCGTGGTCTTGGCCTGATTGACACCTCCGATCGTTCCCTCAAAGGGCATGACAAACGTGAATGTAGAGCCATTGCCCACTTCGGATTCCACGGAGATCGTACCACCCAGTTTCTCAACAATGATCTTACAGAGCGGAAGTCCAAGACCATAGCCGTTCTTGCTGGTCTCTGCATCTCTGGAAACATAAGTCTCAAAGATATGATCAATATCTTCCTTGGCAATACCTGAACCGGTGTCTTTGACAAAGAACTCGATCTTCTGACCGTCATCAACGACCTTATAGCCATAACTGATGCTTCCAGATGACGTGTGCTTCAGGGCATTACTGATCAGGTTTGAGAAGACCTGTGTCAGACGGTTGGCATCCGTATTGAAGGTGACTGGCATCAACGGCTTGCTCCATTCCAGTTTCACCGTGTCCGGGCAACGGAACTTAAACAAGTTCTTGATACTTGTACACAGTTCGTTCAGATCCGTCTCGGCTTTCTTCATGACGATTTCGCCTGATTCGACCCTTGATAGGTCCAGTATCTCATTGACCAGACTCTGAAGACGGTTGTTGTTGCTCTCAATGATCTCGAAGAATTTCATGCGGTCTTCTGGAGAGTCTGTCTCTACGATAACCCTTGAGAATCCTTCGATGGCATTAAGTGGGGTGCGTATCTCATGACTCATGTTTGCGAGGAAAAGGGACTTCATCTTACTGGCATTCTCTGCCTTCTGAGCCTTCTCTTCGTATTCCTTCAGTTTCTTGTTTGCAATCGCTAACTGCTCATTGACAAGTAGTAGTTTTCGATTGGCATCAGCAAACTTCTGCAATAGGATCTCTTTTTCCTCTTTCTCCATTTTTGAGATTACAACATAGGATATCGTTGCAAAGGTAATAATTATTTTCTAATTAAAAGAATAAATTTTGATTTTTTTCAACTTCTTTTCGCTTTTTCCCATGCACCGCTCTTCCCGTGGTTTTTCAGATAGACCATTCCGCGGAAGACATTCAGGTTCATAAACACGAAATAATAGATCGCATAGAGCAGTTTGTTCTTATGTCCGTAATGGTTCTGTAACCATCCGGCAAAAGCCATCAGATAGAAAAGGATCTGTAGGCATAAGATGACGGTATAGGCCGGATGACTGCCCAAAACTACCAGGGTGATATTGATGATCAGCAGTAGTATCATGGCAATAGGTGTCAGACTCCAACGGAGCACGCGATGACTGATGTACTGGAAAGTTACCAGTGGCTGGCTGAACGGGTTCATCATACTTCTGAGCCACCAGATACTCTGCAGACCACCGGCTGCGATACGCCGTTTGCGCTTCGACTCTTCATGGATATTGGCAGAACCGTATTCCTGAGCGTAGGCATCAGGGGAGTAGGCAATGCGCTTGCCGTCCTGGACGACATACATCGACATCATGAAATCGTCCAATAAGGCTTCGTCGGGCACTTCCCTCACCATCGTGGGGTCGATGGCGTAGAGCTCTCCTGCTGCGCCCATCGCGGAGTAGAGTTCACTGTCCCATTTTTTCAAGGTGCTCTCATAGCGCCAGTAGAGACCTTCGCCCTCAGCAGCCATCTCACCTTCCTTCTTGGCAGCGACCCGTTTCTCACCAGACACACAGCCTACCGTCGGATCCATGAACAGACGGGCAATCTCGCGAAGGGCACCAGTGTTGACCATGGTGTTCGCATCGGTAAAGGCCACGTAGCGTGTCTGAAGCTCACGGAGACCGTGCTTCAGGGCTGCTGACTTTCCTCTGCGCTCAGGACTGAAAACGATATCTACCTCAGGGTAGGCTTTTAGCAACTCGTTGGTACGGTCGTTACTGCCGTCAGTGACCCACATGATGCGGAATTTGTCCTTGGGGTAGTCGATGGCCAGGGTGTTCTCCATCTTCTCTGCTACTACATCCTCCTCATTGTAGGCACAGATCATCAGGGTCATGGTGGGTAGTTCCTCGTCACTCGGCAGGGCGGTCTTCTGAGGCTTTCCTCTGAAGAGCCGCTTGAGCCGGATGATGATATATAGAATGATTCCATACCCGATATAGGTGTAGAACACGATGAGCAGACATGCCCAGAACAGAATTTTTAGTGCCAACATAGATAGACCTTTATAGCATTTACTTCGTTTCTATTTCCTCCTGCATATCAATGAACTGCCGATCTTCATCGTAGAACTCGTATTGCAGGAAGGCCAGTTTCTGAGAGGGGATCACACGGACACCGAGTCCGTATTTCATTTGCCACTGCCGTTTCAGACTGAAAAGTCCTTTGTTGATGTAGGCTGCCACGTAGGGGTGCACGTGCAGGTAGAACTTGTGGATTCCGATCTTGTTGACCAGATTGTCAATCTTACTCTCCAGGGTATCCGTGAAAAGGATACTCGACTTAATGGTTCCTTTTCCGAAACAGGTAGGACAGGTCTCTTCGACATTGACGCTCATAGCCGGACGTACACGCTGACGGGTGATCTGCATCAGTCCGAATTTCGAAAGCGGCAGGATATTGTGCTTGGCACGGTCCTTCTGCATGTTCTTACACATCCGCTCATAAAGCATCTGACGGTCTTCCGGCAGTTTCATGTCGATGAAATCCACGATGATGATACCGCCCATATCCCGCAGTCTCAACTGACGGGCCAGTTCGTCTGCAGCGCCGAGGTTGGTCTCAAGGGCATTAGCCTCTTGGTCATTCTCCTTCTTGATACGGGTGCCGCTGTTCACGTCAACCACATGCATAGCCTCCGTACTCTCAATGATCAGATAGGCACCATGTTTGTAGTTGACAGTCTTGCCGAAGCCTGATTTCAGCTGTTTGGTCACACCGAAATTGTCGAAGATAGGCACTGTGCCGCTATAGAGCTTCACAATCTCCTTCTTCTCCGGAGCGATGAGCCCCAGGTAGTTCTTGATTTCCTCGAAGATGCCGCTGTCATTGACGTGGATACCGTCGTATGTAGGATTGAACAAGTCACGAAGAAGAGCCACTGATCTGCTTTCCTCCTCAAAGCACAGTTGTGGACGCTCTGTTGTCTTCTGTACCTTCGTGATCGTTTCTTCCCATCGTTTCAGCAGGATCTTCAGTTCGGCGTCGAGTTCAGCGGCACGCTTTCCTTCTGCTACCGTGCGCACGATGACACCGAAGTTCTTCGGCTTGATACTCTGGATCAGCTGTTTCAGACGACTGCGCTCCTCACCTCGCTTAATCTTTGTGGAGACGGAGATGCTGTCATCAAAGGGAATGAGAACCAGATAGCGGCCTGCAAAACTCAGCTCACAAGTCAGACGCGGACCCTTCGTGTTGATGGGTTCCTTGACGATCTGAACGAGTATCTCCTGACCCACCTTCAGCGTGTTGGCGATACTGCCGTCCTTCTTGAGGGGTTGCTGAATGTTGGCTTTCTGGATCGGATAGAGCTTCTTGCGGTCGCTGGCTACCTGTTTCAGGTATTTCTCGTAAGAGTAGAATTGATTCCCCAGGTCAAGATAATGCAGGAAGGCCACACGCTCTGCGCCGACATCGACGAAACAGGCGTTGAGTCCGGGCATCAGCTTCTTCACCTTTGCCACGTAGATGTTACCCACCGAGAACGACACTGTGCGCTGCTCCTGCTGGTACTCTACCAGCTGCTTGTCTTCGAGCAGGGCTATGGAGATGTCTTTCGGCTGAACATCAATGATTACTTCACTTGTCATTTTAATCTTGGGGATGATCGTTAAAACCCGAAAGGGTGTGCCGCTATTCTCTTCGAATAGTCCGGCACACTCCTTTCATTTCTCTTTTTGTCACAACAAGTGCTTACTTGCTCTTGTGACGATTCTTGCGCAGTCTCTTCTTACGCTTGTGGGTTGCCATCTTGTGGCCCTTCTTCTTTTTTCCGTTTGGCATAATAATATGATATTAAATGTTAATTACTTCATCTTCTCAATGAAACTCTTCGAGGGCTTGAATGCCGGGAAGTCATGGGCATCGATAATGATCGTCGTGTTCTTGGAGATGTTGCGGGCGGTCTTCTGTGCACGACGCTTCACAATGAATGTACCGAATCCTCTCAAATAGACATTTTCCTTGTTCTCTGCAAGGCTCTGGCGAATCTCCTCCATGAAGGCCTCTACTGTGGTGGCAACATCCTTTTTAGCAACACCTGTCTCGTCAGCGATTTTGTTGATGATTTCTGCCTTTGTCATTTCTTATTTCTTTATAATTTCCTTTATATTAATAATGTGTAAAACCGATAATCTTCGATTTCGGACTGCAAAGATACTGTTTTTCAGTGAGATACCGAAATTTTATAGCATTTTTTTTCAAAAAAAGGCTTTTTTTGCTAAATACTGATGCCGAAGTCCTGTTTTACCTCACTCATTACGAAGGTACTTTCCAGTGAAGCCAGACTGTCTATCTCACCCAGTTTGTTGAGTACAAACTCCTGATATTGCTTCATGTCTCGTGCGCGCACTTTTAGTAAATAATCATAGGCTCCAGAGGTGTTGTAGCACTCTGTCACCTCAGGGATCCGCTGGATGCGTCGTACGAAGGAGTCGGCAATTTCGTGGTTGATCTGCTTCAGTTTCACCTTGCAGAACACGAGTAGCCCCTGTCCCAGTTTCTCCGGATCCAGCACAGCCACATATTTCCTGATATATCCCTGACGCTCGAGTCTTTTCTGACGTTCAAACACAGGGGTAGGGGTCAGGTGCACGGCATCAGCCAGTTCCTTTGTGGTCAGTTTCGCGTTTTTCTGCAGGGTCTTCAGAATCTGCAGGTCGGTCTCGTCCAGTGTATATGCCATAATAGAATATTTTTCTTTTTCCGCTGCAAAATTAGATATATTTTCCGAATTCTGCAAATTATTTGGAGGGAAATGTAATTTACAGTACCTTTGCAGCGACTAAACAGAATAATAAGATGAAGACAGTATTAGTAACAGGTGCCAATAAGGGCATCGGATTTGGAATAGCCAAACATCTCGGCCTTAGTGGCTGGAAAGTCGTTATCGGCGCTCGCGATGAGCAGCGTGCCACCAAAGCCATCGGCGAATTGAAGGCGCAAGGCATTGACGTACTTGGGTGGGTGAACATCGAACTGAAGGATCTCGCCAATATAGAAAAGGCCACTCAGGAGATCAGTGAGAAATACCCAGGGTTGTCGTTGCTCGTAAACAATGCTGGTATCCCTGGTGATATGAGCGTCGATAGCGAACATACGGAGATCAGTGTGATCCGTGAGACACTCGATGTGAACTTCGTTGGCACCTTTGCCCTCACCAAGGCCCTGATCCCTCTGATCGCCAAGAACAGTGGCCGTATTGCCAATATCACGGTTCCTTCAGAGATCAGTCCTTATTGGCACCCACTGGCCTATGTTGCCAGCAAGGCTGCACAGAACGCGATGATGGGTGTGATGGCCATCGAATTTCAGCAGAGCAACACACCTGTGGAAATCTTCTCCGTTCACCCAGGTCCCACCACCACCGACCTCAATGGTAACATGGCCCTTCCGGGATTCCACGATATCGAGACCGTCGGTCAGAAGTTTGCCGAACTGATCAATGATGGACAGAACCATCAGGGCGAGTTCATCGAACTCTATCCCATTGTGAAGGAGGATTAACGGCCCCTCTGTATTCAGACCATATTGATAACTTGTCCGCTTAGAAACGAGCGGACATTGTCTGTAGCCACCTGTATCAGACGACCGCGAGCCTCTTTCGTGGCCCATGCGATATGTGGGGTGATAAAGGCGTTCGGCTGTTTCAATAGCGGATGATCAGCCTTTGGTGGTTCCTCAGTGAGCACGTCGGTACAGAAAGCGGCAAGCCTCTTTTCTTCGAGTGCCTTGGCTACGGCCTGATCATCGACCAACGGCCCACGGCCTGTATTAATGAGAATGGCTGTGGACTTCATCAGCCGTAATGTCTCGCCATTGATCATCTGACGGGTTTTCTCTGTCAATGGACAGTGCAGCGACACAACATCAGAGGTTGCGAGCAGATCCTCCAATGAAGCTTTCTCGATACCAGTGGGTAGGGCATCTGCGTTTTTGCTGGTCAGCGCCTTCACCTTCATGCCAAAGGCGAGTGCGATCTGAGCGACACGACTGCCGATATTCCCCAATCCCACGATGCCGAAGGTCTTGCCTGCCAGTTCAGTCATCTCCGTATCCCAATAGCAGAAGTCTGGATTTGTGCTCCAGCGTCCATTACGATTCAGAATGGCATAATGTTCCGTACGGTTTGTCACGGTCAACAGGTGCGCGAACACCATCTGCGCCACGCTCTCTGTGCTATAGGCAGGAACGTTGGTCACGATGATTCCCCGTTCGCGGGCAGCCTCGATATCCACCACGTTATAGCCCGTTGCCAGCACACCGATATATCTCAGCTGAGGCAGTTGCGCGATGACCTCCCTGTTGATAACGACCTTGTTGGTCAACACGATCTCCGCATTGGCCGCCCTCGCCACCGTTTCTTCTGGCTTCGTGCGGTCATACACTGTCACCTCGCCCAACGCCTCCAATCCCTTCCATGACAAATCCCCAGGATTCGCCGTATATCCATCAAGTATTACTATCATCATTCTAATCTGGTCTGTCACACTCATAATACCTAAAATCATTTAAAATTAGAGGCCAAAGTTACTAATAATTACGGAATTATTGCTAAATTTGTGGCGATATTTAGGATAGTTTATAAACAAGCCCAACAAAAGACTAAGATTATGAGACGAAAGAAGTTTTTTATCGCCGCTTTTGTGCTGATGGCACTGACGGCATGTAAAAACAACGTGAAGGAAACGGCAGAGATTATCGATCTGCCTCGTGCGGAAACTCCTGACAGTGTGGCTAAGGCCATGGACGGCTTCTTTGAGCAGGCTGCCAGCGACTCGATGGACATCCACAGCGTGATGATTGTCCGGGATGGCAGCGTCATCTACAGCCGCTGGCAGAGCGAGGGTGTAGATACCGTGCCGCATGTGCTCCATTCCGTCAGTAAGACCTTTACTGCTACTGCCGTAGGTCTTGCCATTGACGACGGGAAGATGGCACTAACTGACAAGGTCATCGACTTCTTCCCCGACGAACTGCCTGCTGAGGTGAGCGACAATCTGAAAGCGATGACCGTACGCGACCTGTTGACAATGTCGTGCGGTCACGACGTGGAACCTTCCTTCCGTAGCAATCCCGATGCTGAGTGGGTCGAGGCTTTTCTCGCTCATCCTGTGGTACATGAGCCTGGCACGTTCTACCTCTACAACAGCCTTGGCACTTACATGCTCTCTGCCATCGTACAGAAGGTCACAGGTGAAAAGGTGGTAGATTATCTTGACTCCCGCCTCTTCCAGCCTCTTCATATAGATAAGCCTAAGTGGGAGGAGAGTCCGCAGGGTATCAATTGTGGCGGTTGGGGACTATACCTCAAAACCGAGGATTTGGCAAAGATGGGCCAACTGCTGCTCCAGCAGGGTGAGTGGAACGGCCAGCAGATTATCCCCGCTGAATGGGTTGCCGAGATGTCGAAGAAGCAGGTGGAGAGCATCAATCCTGGCACACGTATGGAGGATGCCGCGGCTAAAGGTATGACCAAAGAAACCAGCGACTGGATGCAAGGTTACGGTTATCAGATGTGGCGTTGTCGGCCCGGTTGTTTCCGTGCCGATGGTGCTCGCGGTCAATATATCATCGTCGTGCCTGACAAGAACGCCGTCATTGCCATCACCTCTGACAACGGCGACCTACAGGGTGAACTCAACCTTGTATGGGAGCGTATCCTGCCCATATTGTAATATGGAGAACGTAGTCAACGGATGTTACAAGCTCTCGTGGCGGGAGCGCATCGGGTTCTGTTCGGGTGATCTGGCGCAGAACCTGATCTACCAGACTGTCAGCATCTGGCTACTCTTTTATTATAATAATGTGTACGGACTCGACTCAGACGTCGTGGCTGTGATGTTCCTTGTGGTTCGTATCATCGACGTCGTGTGGGATCCGATGGTGGGGGCAATCGTCGATAAGTCGCATCCCCGCTTGGGCAAATATCGCTCGTGGCTGATATTGGGTGCCGTGCTCCTGGCGACCTTTGCCACACTCTGCTTCTGGAACGGGTTCAGCGGTTCGTTGCTCTACGCCTATATCACCTACGTGGGCATGAGCATGAGTTTTACGTTCGTGAATGTACCCTATTCGGCACTCGGTTCGTCACTCACCCGCGATACCGACGAGATAACGATTCTGACCAGTGTGCGTATGGTGATGGCCAATCTGGCGGGACTGATTATCAAGACCTTGCCGCTGGTGATTGTCCTCTTCGCGCCTAAGGTGCTGAATCCGGAGACGGGTGAGATGGAAGCCGTCTATAATACCCCCGAGGCGGGAGGGGCGTGGTTTATCACCATGAGCATCTTCGCATTGATGGGTCTGGTGTTGCTCCTCGTCACCTTCTTTGAGAGCAAGGAGCGCATCGTGATGGACAAGAGCGAGAGTGCGCAGGTGAAGGTGAGCGACCTCTGGATGGAGTTGGTGCGTAACCGTCCACTCAGGATATTGTCGTTCTTCTTCATCATCGCCTTTACCACCATGAGCATCAGCAATGCCGCCGACTCTTATTTCATGACCTTCAACATGCACGCCACACCGCTGATGACGACGGTGTTTATGTGGCTTGGCACGATTCCCGCGTTTATCTTCATGCCGATGGTGCCTGCCATCAAGCGCAGAATTGGCAAGAACGGTATGTTCCGCTTGTTCCTAGGCATCGCCATTGTGGCCATGTTGCTGATGTATCTGATGATGTCCGTCGAGAGTCTCAAATCCATCACCGCACTGATTTTCGTGGTGCAGTTTGTAAAGAGTACGGGCGTGGTGGTGGCTACGGGCTATATGTGGGCACTCGTGCCCGAGGTGGTGACCTTCAGCGAGTATGCCTCAGGCCATCGTGTGGCAGGCATCGTGAATGCGCTTATCTGTATCTTCATGAAGGCAGGTATGGCGCTTGGTGGTGTCATTCCTGGATTGGTTCTTGCCTGGGTGGGCTTCAAAGCAGGAGAGTCGGTGCAGACGCCGTTGGCCGAGCAGGGCATCCTCTGGCTCGTCACCCTGATTCCTGCCGTTCTGTTTGTATTGGCCATTTTCGTGATTGGCAAGTATGAACTCTCCGATGAGAAGATTGACGAACTTAATGCTGCAGTAACAGCAAATGGAAAATTGAAAATGGATAATTGAAAATTAGAGATATGCAACTGACATCAAATTCTGACAAGATTACGAGAGACTATTTTGACTCTCTTTTGATTGAGACCCGCTATCTGGACGCCGTCCTCCCTACGACGGAGATGACGTTGTTCGGCGAGACTTTCCGCACGCCGATTATGACAGCCGCCCTGTCGCATCTGCATAATACCACCCAAAACGGCATGACCATCTACGCCCTGGCGGCTGCCAAGAGCGGAGCCGTGCATTGGGTAGGTATGGGCAGCGACGAGGAGCTAGAGGAGATTGTCGCCACAGGTGCCCGAACCATCAAGATTATCAAGCCACATGCCGACAACCGTGAGGTGCTGCGTAAGATTGAGCATGCCGTCAAGGTGGGTTGCATCGCTGTGGGAATGGATATCGATCACGCCTTCAATTCAGAGGGCGGTTACGACAACATCTTTGGCCTGCCGATGAAAGCCAAGAGCACTGAGGAACTGGCTGAGTTCGTCGAGGCGGCTGGCGTACCTTTCATCGTAAAGGGTGTGCTCAGTCCGCGTGATGCTGAGAAGTGCCTGAAGGCCGGCTGTGCAGGGTTGGTGGTATCTCATCATCATGGTATGATTCAGTATGCCGTACCCCCGCTGATGGCGCTGCCTGGTATCCTGTCGGCTGTGAGTGGCAGTATCCCTGTATTCGTGGATTGTGGCATCGAGAGCGGCATGGATGCCTACAAGTGTCTTGCCCTCGGTGCCAAGGCCGTATCAGTGGGTCGCCACCTGATGCCGCTACTCAAGAACGGGGCAGATGCTGTAGCAGGACGCATCAACGAGATGACGGCAGAATTGGCCGGCATCATGGCGCGTACTGGCGTCAGTTCGTTGGATAAGATGGATGCAACGGTTATTCATAGGAGGGCTTTCTGATGTATTTAGGCATTTCATCATCATTGCAGCATAGCTCACCTGAGGAGTGGGCGGCGAAGCACAAGGCCCTCGGACTGCAGACAGTCAATTTCCCTGTCACTTGTGATGACGGCGAGGATACTATCATGGCCTATAAGAAAGCTGCCGACGAAGCCGGACTCACGATTGCCGAGGTTGGTGTGTGGCGCAACACGTTGGCTGCTGATCCTGACGAGCGCAAAAAATGGATAGATTATTCTGTCCGCCAACTCCGCATGGCCGATGCCATCTGTGCCGCCTGTTGCGTGAATGTGGTGGGTACGCCCTATGGCCCTCGCTGGGACGGTGGCTATCGTGACAATTTCAGCCGTGAACTGTGGGATATGGCTGTCGCGATGATCCGTCAGATTATCGACACCGCCCGTCCTCAGCATACCAAGTTCTGTATCGAGTCGATGCCTTGGATGATACCCAGCAGTCCCGATGAGTATCTGCGTCTGATAGAGGATGTGGATCGTGCGGAGTTCGGCACCCACCTCGACGTGGTGAACATGATTACTTCGCCTCGTCGTTATTTCTTCAACGACGAGTTCCTCCGCGAGTGTTTCGAGAAACTCCACGGCACCATCGTGAGCTGCCACCTGAAGGACATCCTGCTGAAACCAGAATACACCTTCCAACTCGAGGAGTGCGCCTGCGGCGAGGGTACGTTGGACATCAATCTCTATGCCCAATTGGCCACTGCCGAGAATCCCCGCATGCCCATGATCATCGAGCACCTGACTACCGATGATGAGTATGTGGCGAGTGTGCAGTATGTAAGGGACAGGTTGTCCGTATCAACTTCAGCAGTCGGTTAGGAATGAAAAAGTTCAATCCTTTACCCCATGAACAAGCATCTTCATGGTATAAACGGATTTTGAGGCGGTGATAAACAGGATATCACGCTCTTTTCCGCCGAAACAGACGTTTGCTGTCCAGTCCTCGGGAATGGGGAAATGGGCTATCTGCTGGCCATCCTTGTCGAATACGGTCACACCGTCGCCAGTCAGATAGATGTTTCCACGGTCGTCGATCGTCATTCCGTCCGATCCCATATTGGCAAACACCTGCCGATTCGTCAGCGATCCGTCTGGCTGAATGTCGTATTTCAGGATTCTGTTGGCCTTTGCCTCCGCCACATACAGATGTTTGCCGTCGGGTGTTCCCACAATACCATTGGGCTGGTTAAGCGTTGAGTCAAGCATGACCAATTGTTTGTCTCCAGGCGCCAGATAATACAGGCCTTCCACAGGCTGCTGGCGCTCAGGATCGCGCGTCCAATAGTCACGTTTGAAATAAGGGTCAGTCAGATAATAACCGCCGTCCTTTGAAATCCATACATCGTTGGGTCCGTTCAGCAATTTTCCGCCGAAATCGGTTATCAGTATCCTAGAATGTCCTTTCATATCGAAAGACCAGAGTTGGTTATCCATATCTGCGCAGGCTATCAAGTTGCCTTGGGCATCAAAGTACATTCCGTTAGAGCGGCCGCTTTGATCGGTGAACAGTGTGATCTCTCCCGATTCGCAGTCCCATCGGTAAATCTTATTGTTGGGCTGGTCTGTAAAGTAGACATCACCCCTTGCGTCGGCCGCAGGTCCTTCAGTAAAGCTGTACGAATCAGCGAGTCTTACAGGGGTTTCACCTTCTGCAACGATATTATTTGGCTGAGCCTGAGAACATGCACTCATCCCACAAAGGATAGTACATGCCAAAACTAATAGCTCCTGCAGGTTCTTGGCTGTTCTCTTGCAGGAGTACCTGCTTCTTGCTAATTCTAAGAAATCCATAATCGGGTCTATCATTTCACAAAACATATTAAATCAGAGGACAAAGATACTCAATTCCCCTTTATTATTCGTATCTTTGCATCCAACTTTACAAATTATTAAGATGGACAACAGATAAAATCATGGTACAGCAGATAGAAATAACCCTAAAGCCGAAACGTCGAGGCTTCCACTTGGTGACGAGTGAAATATTGAGCCAGTTGCCAAAGCTGCCGAAGACTGGCATTGTTAACATCTTCACGAAGCACACCAGTTGCGGACTGAGCATCAACGAGAATTGCGACCCTGATGTGCGTGTGGATATGGAAACCATCTTCAACCGTCTGGTTCCTGAGAATCGTCCTGAGTATGAGCATACGTTGGAAGGTGCCGACGATATGCCAGCCCATGCCAAATCGACGCTGAGTGGTGTCAGCATCACCATCCCCATCACCGATGGCCGCTTGAACCTCGGCACCTGGCAAGGGATATACTTCTGCGAGTTCCGCAACTATGGCGGTTCCAGAGAAGTGGTAATAACAATCATAGGAGAGTAAGATCTTCAGATAACTACGGCTGTTCCGCTGGTGGCAACCATGAGCATCGAGCCGTTAGCACCAACGGTTTCATAGTCGATGTCGATGCCTACGATGGCATTGGCTCCAAGAGCCTGAGCACGCTGCATCATCTCCTGCATGGAGGTGTCCTTGGCTTCGGAAAGCACTTTCTCATAAGCGCCTGCACGACCGCCTACGATGTCACGGATGCCAGCAAACAGATCCTTGAACATGTTAGCACCGATAATGGTTTCACCTGTCACAATACCTTTGTACTCGCGGATGGTGTGACCTTCAATCTGTGGGGTTGTTGAGAGTATCATAATCGTTATTGTTTAAGAGTTTCTATTTGTTAGACGTAAGAACGAAGCGAAAAGTTACACTAGAGGACTTTGCTACATCAGTCTTGTTATTCCGAATTTCAGAATATGGATGCTACCAATGAATAGAGGTAACTGCCGAAGCTGACGAGTGCCCATATCATCAGGGCTATGAGCAGCAGAAGGATGATAAGAACGATGGCCGACTGCCAGGCGCGTTGGTTCACCTGTTTGATGATGGTCTCGTCGCCATCAACGAAGCCTTGAATCATCTGCATGTTTTGGATGTTGGCACGATGGAAGAAGTCGATAACGTCGCCAACGAAGAAAGGTATCATACCCATCAGTACGTCGCGAAGGGCATTGTTCAGGACGGCCAGTGTCAGAGGGAGGCTCTTGATGACTCTCGATGAGAAATAGACGAACGGCACAACGCTGAGCAAGGCAATGGCATCACCCCAGCCAGGAATGATGCCAATAAGTGCATCGAGATAGTATCGATCCATATAGCGTGTCAGGCCGTTCATCGTCTGATAGGCTTTGTTGTCCATCAGACGCTTACGACTCAATGCTCGTTTCTCGTCTTTGTTCATGTTATTCTTCTACTTCACAATGCAGGAATCCCATTTCCTTGGCCTTTTCTTCGTTCATCAGGAAGTAGACGGCTTCGCCCTCGTTGCAGAGTTCACCCTTTGAATTGATTATCTCCGCACTGATATAGGCAAGATTCCGCACTTGTTTCGTGACCTTAGCACGAATGGTTAGTTCCGGCTCAGTCGTAGGAACAGCCTTGCGAAACTTCACATTCAGCTGAACAGTGTAGCCACTGGTCTGTAATTTACGAGTGACCACCCATCCGCACACTTCATCAATCAGTGTACTCAGAATGCCCCCGTGCATGGTATCTACCCAACCCTGATAGTTATGTCCAGGATGCCAAGTACTTACAATATAGTCGCCATCCTCATAGAACTCCAAGTGAAGCCCGATGGGATTGTCAGGACTGCAACCGAAACAGTTATATCCCTCGTGGTTGCGCCAAGGATTGATGATTTTCTTCATCTTTATTTCTAATAATTCTTCTTAATTCAAATTGCAAAGATAGTCAAAAGTCTCATATTTTTTGTACCTTTGCACCGAATATTAGGATAGTTTAGGATTTGAGTAGCACAATACTTCCTAATGACAAATTAAGAACTATGACGACAAAGTCGTACATTAACGACTGACCATTGTCCCAAGGCTAAAAGCATGTAATTGTTTATCCATCACGCTCTTCATCACCTCAAACACGTTGTCACCCGTGCAATGACTGGTGTAGAATTGCGTTTTAGGATATTTTGCTTTCAACCTTTGAGCCAATGCTTGTATTTCTTCATCAGTCTCTTGTCCGTCAAGTAAGTGGAAACCACCGACAACGGTATTTACTGGCCAGGGGCAAGATGTTAGAATGTTTTCTAGTCCGCTATGAGCACAGCCTGTAAATAACAGGCCATCAACATACAGGGCCAGTTCATGACGGAAATCGTCGTGGATATAATCTCCATTAGCATCTTGCACATAGAGATTTTGATTTCCCTTGGGCATCGGATGATTCTGAGGGATATGGGCTATAACTTTAAGACCTTCTGCGATTTCGCGGGTTTGGTCTATCAAAACAAGTCTATCATTGTCTATCTCTGGCCACTCTGTAGTAATGCTGTGCAGATTACCTCGTTTAGAAAAGAATTTACCGCTCATGGCATCGGGCGAGACGATGACTTTTGCTCGTTGGTTCTGCTCCAAGAAGTACCGCAACCCTCCAGCATGGTCGCTATGCCCGTGGGAAATGAAAACATAGTCCACATCGCTGAGATCTATCCCCAACTGCTCTGCGTTTCTGATAAACACATCACTTGCTCCAGTATCAAGCAGGATCTTGTACCGCTCCGTTGCTAACAGTATAGACAGCCCATGCTCTGTTTCAAGCGCTGGATTGCTCGTCCTATTGTCTGATAAAACAGTCCACTGCATCGCTATTATCTCAGATATTCGTTATCACTTTGATATTGGTTTGATCGTAAGACGACGCTCGTAGCGGGTGGGCTTGACCTGATAGCCAGGCAGGACATAGCAGGCCGTACAGCCTACACCGGTCGTATTGTAGTCGAGGTTCAGGGTAATGCCGTCCTGCTGCAGGAGCTGGTAGGTATAGACCGCCTTCGTCAGGTTGTCGGTGCTGTAATGGTAGGCGTTGAAGTTGAACGGCTCGTCCATCGCAAAGCGCAGTCCCTGGCCGGAGCCGTTGCTCATGTCGAGCCAGCGGTTATCGCAGCGCAGACCGCAGTCCTGCGGTATCAGATAGGGTTCGAACATATTATCCACAGTTTTCTCATAAACGCCAATAGCGTAACCAGTCTTGCGGTCGGGATAGTTCTCCTCCGGGCCGCGACCGTACCACTTCACCTGCTGCATGTCGTCGCAGAGCGTCATGGTCAGTCCGATGCGGGGCAGGAGAGCAGGCATCGGGCCTTCGGGCTCAAGGATGTGATGCAGGGCGATGGTTCCGTCGCCGTTGATGCGGTATTCATAGACCTCAGAGAAGCCTGAATAGCGCAGGCCGGT
>JAGCPV010000101.1 GCA_017965475.1 Prevotella sp. | reverse complement strand
TTGATCCAGAGCAGCACGTCGGCATACAGGTCGTCATAGTTCTGTAAACCATTGGTGTCGCTGCCTGTTGGCGAGTTCTTCTTGTTGCGATAGATGCCAAAGGGTGAGATACCGACTTTCACCCAGGGTTTCGTCTGATGGACGGTCTTATAGAACTGCTCGATGAAAAGATTCACATTATAACGGCGCCAGTCGTTCTGGTTCCTGATACCATTGGAATTGGCGCGGAACAGGTCATCGTCAGGAATACGCTCTCCCTGAACGGGATATGGATAAAAATAGTCATCCATGTGGATACCATCGACATCGTAGCGGCTCACGATATCCTTGGCCACCTCACAGATATAGTCGCGGTTCTCAGGCAAACCCGGATTGAGGATATACAGGTCATCGTACGCGAAACAGCTCTTGGGTTTTCTGATGGCGATATGGTTGGAGGCCAACTCACGCGTGGTCTTTGTTTTGGCCCTGTAGGGGTTGATCCATGCATGCAGTTCCATACCGCGCTTGTGACATTCGGTAATCATCCACTGCAAGGGATCCCAGTAGGGACTCGGGGCTACCCCCTGTGTCCCTGTCAGGAAACGGCTCCATGGCTCGATCTTACTCTCGTAAAGAGCATCGCACTCTGGACGCACCTGGAAGATGATCATATTGACACCGTCTTTCTGCAGTTCATCCAATTGATAGGTAAGTGTCTGCTGCATCTTCTGTGTGCCCATACCCTGGAACTGACCGTTGACACACTGGATCCATGCACCACGCATTTCGCGCTTCTGTGCCACTGCTGTGATGACCATCATACAAGCCATCAAGACTATCATCATTTTCTTCATCATATGCTAATTAAATAAATTCAGTTTCTTTTTCCTGGCTTCATCGAGGCTTGAGAGTTTTTCCTGCTCCTGTTGATAGGCCTCCCTCAGATGCTGGTATTTCTCCGACAACTCATGTTCCACCTGTAATTCGTCGTTCATCAGTCTGGCGGCAACGAGCGCATTCTGTGAGGCATCCTTCATCCATACGACAGGACCCGAATAGACAGGAGCGATCTTCAAGGCCACATGCAGTTCACTGGTGGTTGCGCCTCCAATCATGATCGGGATGTTCATACCTTCCTTCTGCAGTTCCTTGGCCACATTCACCATCTCCTCCAGACTAGGGGTGATCAGTCCACTGAGTCCGATCATATCGACATGTTCTTCCTTGGCCTTACGAACAATCTGTTCGGCAGGAACCATCACACCCATATCGATAATCTCGTAGTTGTTACAGGCCATCACAACGCCAACGATATTCTTGCCGATATCATGGACATCACCTTTCACCGTTGCCAACAGAACCTTGCCCGCACTACGACTACCCTCTTCACGCTCAGCCTCGATATAAGGCTGAAGAATGCTGACGGCCTGTTTCATGGTGCGCGCCGTCTTGACAACCTGCGGGAGGAACATCTTTCCCTCACCAAACAACTGTCCCACCTGATTCATGCCAGCCATCAGGGGTCCCTCGATGATATTGACAGCATGCGGATAGGTCTGGAGAGCTTCTTTCAGATCTTCCTCAAGATAGTCTCCAACACCTTTGACAAGCGCCTGCGAGAGACGCTCCTCCACAGGGATCTGGGAATCTCTGGCAGGGCTAGAAGCAGTAGTATTACTAGCCTGACTAGCATCGCCAGCCTGACTAGAAAGGCAGGAATTTGCCAACTCTGTCAGACGCTCGGCTGCATCCTTACGACGATTCAGAATGACATCCTCAATGACATCAAGTTGTTCTTGAGTAATATCAGCATAAGTTACTTTTGTCGAAGTGTTTACAATACCGAAGTCCATGCCTTTTTGAATAGCATGGTAGAGGAATACGGCATGCATCGCCTCTCGGATATAGTTGTTTCCTCGGAACGAGAAACTCAGGTTGCTCACACCACCACTAACATGAGCACCTGGGAGATGTTCATGAATCCAGCCTGTGGCTTTGATGAAGTCTGCGGCATAGCTGTCGTGCTCCTCCATACCTGTAGCCACCGCCAGCACGTTTGGGTCAAAGATGATATCCAACGGATTCATACCCACTTTCTCCGTCAAAAGGCGGTAGGCCCTCCCCGCAATCTCTATACGTCGTTCGTAGCTGGTGGCCTGTCCCTGTTCATCGAAGCACATCACCACCACAGCAGCACCGTAGCGCTTGACATCCCTCGCATGCTCCAGGAACTTCTCTTCCCCCTCTTTTAACGAGATGGAATTGACGATGCTCTTGCCCTGTACGCATTTCAGGCCAGCCAGAATCACCTCCCAGTCTGAAGAGTCGATCATCACAGGCACACGGGCGATGTCTGGCTCCGCCGCTATCATGTTGAGGAAGTTCACCATCTCTACCTTCGCATCGAGCAGGCCGTCGTCCATGTTGATATCGATGACGAGAGCACCATCCGTCACTTGTTTTCTGGCTATTCCAATGGCCTCCTCGTAGTTCTTCTCCTTGATCAGACGCAGAAACTTCCGTGAACCTGCCACATTACAACGCTCTCCGACATTCACGAAGCGTACCTCTGGCGTTACAGCCAACAGTTCCAGACCAGAGAGCCACATATCCTTCGGCTTCTCCACAGGAATATGAGGTGCCTTGCCTTCTACCAGTGGGACATATTTGGCAATAAACGTCTCATCCGTACCACAACAGCCACCGATGATATTCACAAGCCCCTCATCCACCAGTTCTCCCACCTTGGGAGCCATGGTCTCTGCCGTCTCGTCATAGAGACCCATTGAGTTTGGCAGACCAGCATTGGGATAGGCACTAATATAATAAGGTGCATGTTGTGCCAACTCCCGAAGGAACGGTTTCATCTGGGTAGCACCAAAGGAACAATTCAGGCCGACGGAGAAAATCGGATAGGACTGAACACTGGCGAGGAAGGCCTCAAGGGTCTGTCCGCTCAACGTACGTCCTGCCAGGTCACTCACCGTCACAGACAACATGATGGGCAGTTCTTTCTTCTGTTGTACCATCACCTGCATGGCTGCATCGATAGCCACCTTCGCATTCAGGGTATCGAAGATCGTCTCTATCAACAGGATATCCACACCACCCTCGACCAGTGCACTCATCTGTTCCTTGTAGGCACTGAGCAACTCATCAT
>JAGCPV010000100.1 GCA_017965475.1 Prevotella sp. | reverse complement strand
CACCCACGAGATGCACGATATTCCCGACGACACCTCGTTCCTCGAGATGCTTGACATCCTGAACGAGGAGCTCATCAACGAAGGCAAGGAGCCCTTCGTATTCGACCACGACTGCCGCGAGGGTATCTGCGGTATGTGCTCGCTCTACATCAACGGTACGCCTCACGGACTCACCGAGCGTGGTGCTACTACCTGTCAGCTCTACATGCGACGCTTCAACGATGGTGACACGATCACCGTAGAGCCCTGGCGTAGTGCTGCCTTCCCCGTGATCAAGGACTGTATGGTTGACCGCAACGCCTTCGATAAGATCATCCAGGCAGGTGGCTATACCACGATCCGCACAGGTCAGGCTCAGGATGCCAACGCTATCCTGATTCCGAAGGAGGATGCCGACGAGGCTATGGACTGCGCATCTTGCATTGGCTGTGGCGCCTGCGTCGCCGCTTGTAAGAACGGTTCGGCTATGCTGTTCGTCAGCTCGAAGGTGTCTCAGCTCGCCCTGCTTCCTCAGGGTCGCGTAGAGGCTGCCAAGCGTGCGAAGGCCATGGTGATGGCTATGGAGGAGGCCGGTTTCGGCAACTGCACCAACACCCGTGCCTGCGAGGCTGTCTGCCCGAAGAATGAGACCATCGCCAACATCGCCCGCCTGAACCGCGAGTTCATCAAGGCCAAGCTGGCTGATTAAGACAACTCCCCCTAACTCCCCCCCTTCAAGGGGAGGGGCTAGGGGTGGGGTCACCTTATTAATAATAAGAGCGCTACAGAGAAATATCTGTGGCGCTTTTTTGTTGATGAGTCATGAGCATTTGACTCTTCGACTTTCAGAATTAACAAAAATGTTTCAAAATTTACAATATGTGTCCCGATGGGCGCTCGGGGCTTGGAAGTTTGGATGATTTTTCTTATCTTTGCAATCAAATAGATATAAGTATGAGAAAGAGAATCGCCTTAACCGCTTCATTACTATTATTGGCAACTTCGTTCTGCCACGCACGATCATTTACGCTGGCTGAGGCCAACGTCATCATCGTGATATTGTTAATCGTCGTGTTAGTGCTTTTTGTGCTCGGAGGCTTTGGCCTGCATTATAATAGGGTTATCAGTCGGCGAAATGAGCAGCTTCTCCGAATACTCCATGCGCTGGATGACTATCGGGCCATTGTGGCCGACGGGGCATTGTCACTTGACGAGCAGGAAGATGTGCTGAAGGTTCAGTATCCGAAGTCGAAGGCTGCCAAAACTGTCCAGATGGACGGTAGTCAGGCTTTCTACGTGAAGATGGACGCTCGCGTGAACAAGCAGAAGCCCTTTACGAATCCTGATTTCAACCAGCAGTTGCTGGCAGAGTTCATGGGTGTCGATGTGGAGACCTTCTGCCAGTTAGTTCCGCGCTATAAGGATCCAGAGAGGACACTGGATTATATCAACTCCTTGCGGGCGGAATATGCCGCAAAGATACTGATGGAACACTCGGACTACTCGACGGACGACTTGGCCAGCAAGTGTGGCTTCAGTAATTCAGCAGCATTCAACAGCGCTTTTAAATTCGCTTTCGGCATCACGCCCACGGACTACTTGCATAGCATGAGCAAGATGTTTAAGAAGAAAGGGGTATTATAGGTACTGTTTTGCTCATGCTTACAAAGTATCAGACTCTTTGTGAGGTAAACAGAGTTTATTTATCCTTCAGTCGAACAGACACAGAATCAGGATGTTACGCTCTGGCTGAAGGGTGTTGTGCACATGATGTCGGATATTGTATAACGAGGTGATATAGTTTTTTCTCCTCGATTATTTGTAGGGTTCACCATTAAGTTGTACCTTTGCGGGCGCAAACAAAACGAACGATGACTTATATAGGTGAATTGATATCGATAGGCGTGGCTTTCTCATGGACAGCAACGGCTTTGCTGAGCGAGTTTGGCTCGAAACGGCTGGGCAATCTCACGCTGAATGTGCTGCGAATGGCGCTGGCATTGGCGTTCTCGTTGTTGCTCTTTGGGGTGGTGACTGGCAATCCCTTGCCAGCGGGTGCTTCACCAGAGGCCGCAGGGTGGATGCTGTTGTCAGGACTCGTGGGCTATGTGATAGGTGATTTCTGTCTTTTCCAGTGTTATATTATAATAGGTTCACGTTATGGACAGCTCTTCATGACACTTGCGCCCTTGGCTGCAGCCCTGATGGCGTGGGTGTCGTTAGGGCAGCAGATGAGGGCCATGAGTATCGTGGCCATGCTGGTGACGCTTTTGGGTATCGGCATCTCTGTGTTGGGGCGGGGCGAACATCATAAGGTCTCGCTGAAATTACCTCTGAATGGTGTGCTTTTCGCGATCGGCGCTGCCGTGTGTCAGGGTGTAGGCTTGGTATTGAGCAAGATCGGTATGGATCATTACGAGGCGTCAATGCTAGCGGAGGCTGGCATGCCAGAATGGCTGGTGCCTTTCAGTGCCAATTTCTACCGTTGCCTTGCTGGTATCCTTGGCTTTTCACTCTTGCTCTATTTTCGTGATGGAATGGGGCCTTTACGCGAAGCGTTACATGATAGAAAGGGCCTTTCCGTTGCTACGGCCACCACAATCTTCGGCCCCTTCGTAGGGGTTGGCTTTTCACTGATGGCAGTGCAATATACGGCAGCTGGTATCGCCTCGACGCTGATGGCGATGACCCCGATTATCATCCTTCTGCCCTCATATTGGCTTTTCCACGAGAAGATTACCTGGCGAGCCGTTCTTGGGGCCGTCATCTCCGTTGTGGGCGTAAGTCTGTTTTTTCTTATTTAGGCCATCGTCTCAAGCATGAGATCTATCTCCTGATAGGTGATTTCGGGCGGACAGAGGTTCTTGATGGCGGTTTTGCCTTCGCCAGTGCCGATCATCTGGATCACTTTGAGGATGGCGCTCTGATGGTCTTGGGGAACGAGTTCGGAGAGTGTGATCTCGCCAGAGGGGATGAAACGGGCCAGATGGCCGATGATGGTGCTGAGGGTCAGACTGCGTGTTTTCGCGATTTCATCGGGCTTTTGGCCTTGTTTGTATAGCTCGAAGCTGACATCCCAGGTTTTGGGCTTAGGTTCCTTCTTGGGTTTCGGCTTCGGCTCTTTCTTGGGTCTGGTCTTTTTCTTGATGTTGTCTTCGTCGAGGGCATCGAGCATCGAGTACTGCTTCTCGTGGAGATAGGTCGCGATGGAGAAGCCTTGTTCTGCGATCCTCGCCAGGAGGTAGCGACGGGAGAGGACGGCCTGCTTGGTCTCGGCGAGGGCTTCTCCGAAACGTGTCATCGCCTGTTTGTTGTGGCTCTTGATGGAGGCTGCCAGGTCGATGGCGTTGGCGAAGGTCTTCTGGATAGACTCCTCGAAATAGGCGGCGCTACGCTTCACGCGCTCCAGGAACTCCGTTTCATGCAACTGCTTCGTGGGCGTCTGCCGGATCTTCTGGAGCCATTTCTCCGAGACGGTCATCGCCTCAGCGCTAAGACCAGCCAAGACGCGCTTGTGTAACTCTGTGATGTCGGTAAAGCTGTGATAGAAGAACTCCGTCATCAGTCGCAGCAGATGCTCCTCCTTATAGAAGATATCGTGGAAGTCGAAGAGTTCCAGCAGTAACAGCCGATAGTATTCCTCCTTCAGCTGTGGCAGTTGGCGGATGCTCTTCTGAGCCTCTTCCTCCTGATGGCTGATATAGTTTTCCACCCGTTGGTCGGAGATGATGGCGCGTGCCTCGATGGGCGTGGAGAGTACCATTCCCTCCAGCGTGCGACAACGGCTGAGGGCGACATAGACCTGTCCGGGGGCGAAGGAGAGGTTGGCGTCGATGATGGCGTGATCGAAGGTGAGACCCTGACTCTTGTGGATGGTGATGGCCCAGGCCAGGCGCAGCGGCAGCTGCTTGAAGGTTCCTTGCACCTTCGTCTCGATCTCGCGCGTCTCGATGTTCAGTTGGTATTGGGCGTTCTCCCACGTCAGCGGCTCTACTTCGATGGCCTCACTGTCGCCAGGACAGAGCACGCAGACGTGGCTCTCGTCGATCTCCACGATCTCGCCGATGCGTCCGTTGAAGTAGCGGTGCTCGCCAGAGGGGTCGTTCTTGACGAACATCACCTGTACCCCTTCTTTCAGCGTCAGCACCTCACTCGTGGGGTAGGAGTATTCTGGGAAGTTGCCCTCTATCCGGGCCTGGAAACGGTAGCTATGGTAGGGGAGTTTCGCCAGCTCGCTGTCGTTGTAGTCGTCTGCCAGGCGGTTGTGGGTGGTCAGACGGATATAGCCCTCACCAGACTTTGGGACGAAAGCGGGCTGACAGCGCGCATTGAGGGTCTCGATGTCCTGAGCCGTGGGCGCGGCCTCACGGATATGGTTGAGCACGTCGAGGAATGTCGCATCCTCCTGACGATAGACCTTTTCCAATTGTATCGTGACGTATTCTATCTGCTGGAGGGCTTTCGAGCCGAAGAAGTAGGGCGTGTCGTAATAAGGCGCCAGTAGCCGTTCATCCTCAGGAGTCACGACGGGCGTCAGCTGTTGCAGGTCGCCGATCATCAGCAGTTGTACGCCACCGAAGGGCTTATATCTGTCGCGAAATCGTCTGAGCACGGAGTCGATGGCATCGAGCAAGTCGCTGCGCACCATAGAGATCTCATCGATGATGAGCAGGTCGAGTGAGGCGATGATGCGACGCTTCTCCTTGCCGAAGTCGAACTTGCTCTTGATATGGGAATTGGGTACGAAGGGCGAAAAGGGCAGTTGGAAGAACGAGTGGATGGTGACGCCGCCAGCATTGATGGCTGCTACGCCTGTTGGTGCCACGACGATGGAGCGCTTTTTGCTCTGTTCGACAACGGTCTTCAGAAAGGTGGTCTTTCCCGTACCAGCCTTACCTGTCAGGAAGATGCTGCGTCCTGTGTGTTCCACAAAATCCCACGCCTCTTGCAGGGCCTGGTTCTCTTCTGTCGTTTGATTCTTTTCCATAGTTCATTTAGAATTAAGTGATTTATAACATGCTGTTCTTTAACGTTTGGGTTTCCGGGTGCAAATATACGAAAAGAAATCGAAACCACCAAATATTTAAGGAAAAAGACTTTTTAGGGCTTATCAGTCGGGAATCTCAATTATTTGTTGTACTTTTGCGGCATGAAACTAAAAACAGTATGGCAATGAACATTGGAGACAAGGCGCCTGAGATCTTGGGCAAGGACGAACAGGGACGGGATATCCGTCTGAGTGATTACAAAGGTCGTAAACTGGTGTTGTATTTCTATCCGAAGGACAACACGAGCGGTTGTACGGCTGAGGCTTGCAGTCTTCGCGACCATTATGGCGAACTGCAGGGTGCAGGCTATGAGGTGGTTGGCGTGAGCAAAGACTCAGCGGCCTCGCACGTGAAGTTCAAGGAGAAGCACGAGTTGCCTTTCCCGTTGATTGCTGATGTGGATAAGACGCTTATGGAGGCGATGGGAGCCTGGGGCGAGAAGGTGATGTATGGCAAGAAGACGATGGGCACCATCCGCACCACCTTTATTATTAATGAGGAGGGCATCATCGAACAGATCTTTGCAGGCAAGCAGGTGAAGACCAAGGAGCATGCTGAGCAGATACTGAATAAGTGATCAGAAGTCCTATCGCTTCCAGGCCCTTAGGGTTTGTAAGAGGACACTGAAGAGGATTAGGGCGATGCCGATGTAGAAAGAGAAGTTGATCTCGCGGCCTTCGCCGAAGATCAGGAAGGCCAGGATGATCGTATAGCAGGGTTCGAGGTTATAAGAGAGATTCACGGTAAAGGCCGAGAGTCGTTTCAGAGCCTGAATCTGTAGGAGATACATGCCAACGGTACAGAACAGCGAGTGACAGAGCATGAACCAGAGGTTCGAACCCTCAGGGATGACGACGACGGGTTGCTGGCAGGGGAAGAAAAAGAGGTAAACGGGGATGATGGCCGTCATGGCGACAAGACCTCCCGACATCTGATACATCAGCACCGTACGACTGCGGACACCCACGCTTGCCTTCTTGTTGCAGATAGCATAAAGCGCACAGACGGCAGAAGATGCTACACCAATGGCGATACCATAACGGTAGCGCGCATCAAGCGAGAAGATGCAAAGCACGCCAGCTACCGTGATCAGCGAAAACAGGAACTCTAATCCCGAGAAGCGCTTTTTGAAGATCATCGGCTCGAAGAGGGCTGTGAAGAATCCGATGAGCGAGAAGCATATCACGCCGATAGAGACATTCGACGCCTTGATACTCCCGTAGAACAGTATCCAGTGGAATCCCAACAGCGCCCCACAGCCGCAGAGTTGCATGAACTTACGCCACCCGATGCGGGGTAAGCCCGTGAACACCAGCAGAATCGCGCTCGTAAACAGCATCCGATACCACACGATATCCACCTCGTTGAGCGTGATTAGTCGTCCGAACAAGCCCGTAAAGCCTGCCAACATCACACTCAGATGCAACTGAATAAAACCCTTCTTCGTCTCGTTCATCCGGCTGCAAAGTTACGAATAAGATGAAGAATTACCAAATATTTTATGAAAAAGACTTTTTAAGGCTTATCAGTTGGGATTCTCAATTATTTGTTGTACTTTTGCGGCATGAAGACAATCAACATGGAACAGATAGAGCGAATCCAAGAGATGGACTTGAACGAGCTGATAACGCAGGTGAATGATGCCGTGTGGGGCTATGTGCTGATTTTTGCGCTGGTGGGCTGTGGCTTGTGGTTTACCATCAAGACGCGCTTCGTGCAGTTCCGTATGGTGGGCGAGATGTTGAGGCTGTTGACGGATTCTGCTGTGGATACGGTGGAATCGCAAGTCAAGAATCCTCAGTCAGCAGTCCAGCAGAAACGCATCTCTTCGTTCCAGGCCTTTGCCGTCAGTGTGGCCACCCGGGTGGGCACAGGCAATCTGGCAGGAGTGGCCTCTGCGATTGCCATCGGGGGACCAGGAGCCGTATTCTGGATGTGGCTCATTGCACTGATAGGCTCGGCTACGGCCTTTGTGGAATCGACGCTGGCGCAGTTGTTCAAGCAGAAACATAAGGATTCTTTTATTGGTGGTCCGGCTTACTATATCCAGCGTGGCTTGCATCAGCGCTGGATGGCTGTGTTGTTTGCCGTACTTATCACCTGTCAGTTTGGTCTCTCCAACAACTCCATTCAGGCCAACACCATCTGTGGTGCCATGCAGACGGCCTTTGGTTGGTCGCCTCTGTGGGTAGGCATTGTACTTGCGATCCTCGGCTTGTTCATCGTCTTTGGAGGCATCCAGCGTATCGCACATGTCAGTGCCGTTCTGGTACCTGTGATGGCTATTGGCTATGTGATTCTGGCTATCGTGGTGGTCGTGATGAATATTGAGCATCTGCCACATGTGTTCAAGGTGATAGTTCTCAACGCGTTTGGCATCGAACAGATCGCAGGAGGCGGACTTGGGGCGGCGATCATGACTGGTGTGAAGCGCGGTCTCTTCTCCAATGAGGCTGGTGAGGGTAGTGCACCCAATGTTGCCGCGACGGCCTCTGTCACGCACCCCGTGAAACAAGGTCTCATTCAGGCGCTGGGCGTGTTTACGGATACGTTGTTGGTCTGCTCGTGCACAGCCTTCATCATCCTGATCAGTGGTCTCTACGAAGTGCCTGAGCTCAATGGCATTGCCCTGACGCAATCGGCACTGGAGAGCAAAGTGGGAAGTATGGGCCCGATCTTCATAGCCATCGCCATCTTCCTCTTCGCCTTCTCCAGCATCATCGGCAATTACTATTATGGTGAGGCCAATATCCGCTTTATCACATCTAATACGAGGGTGATGACCGTCTATCGTATCTGCTCGGCTGGTGTGATGGTGATGTTTGGTGCGCTGGCGAGTTTCGAACTGGTATGGAACATCGTCGATTTCTTCAT
The DNA here is from genome assembly GCA_017965475.1 of Prevotella sp. Lineage (GTDB taxonomy): Bacteria > Bacteroidota > Bacteroidia > Bacteroidales > Bacteroidaceae > Prevotella. Next base: position 22,294 of record JAGCPV010000100.1, on the reverse strand, counting down.
GGCTTTTCTGACGGCCTGCAACCTCATAGCCATCGTGCTCTTGGGCCGTTACGCTTTCCGTCTGCTCGACGATTATCGTCAGCAGAAACGGCAAGGCATCAAGGAACCCACGTTCCACCGTAGTCAGATACCCGAGTTGGAAAACGAAATAGATTGTTGGGAATAATGGATATAAAAGACAAGATCACAGAGCAGCCCTCGCGTTTCGATCATCTGGAGCAGATGTCGGTATCGGAATTGTTGCAGCACATCAACGAGGAGGATAGTCGTGTGGCCGATGCTGTCCACGAGGCCCTTCCACAGATACAGGCTTTCGTTGAGGCTGTGGAGCAGCGGATGAAGCGAGGTGGCAGACTTTTCTATGTCGGCGCAGGTACCAGTGGCCGTCTGGGAGTGCTTGATGCCAGTGAGTTGCCTCCCACCTTTGGTGCGCCTAATACTTTGGTAATAGGTATCATAGCCGGAGGCGACAAGGCTTTGAGAAAGGCCGTTGAACGGGCGGAGGATGATCTGGAGCAGGGATGGACCGACCTTCTGGCTTATCATCCTACGGCAGATGATACTGTACTGGGTATCGCTGCTTCTGGTACGACACCCTACGTGATTGGGGCTGTCGGTGAGGCGAGGAAGAACGAGTTGCTGACGGGTTGTATCACCAGCAATCCAAACACCCCTTTAGCTCAGGTGGCGGAATATCCTATCGAGACCATCGTAGGACCGGAGTTCGTGACGGGCTCCAGTCGTATGAAGAGTGGGACGGCCCAGAAGATGGTGCTGAACATGGTTTCCACGACACTGATGATCCGTATGGGACGTGTGCAGGGCAATCGTATGGTGAACATGCAGCTGGCCAACGACAAACTGATCGACCGTGGTACTCGGATGGTGCAGGAGTCGTTGGGGCTGAGCTATGAAGAGGCACAGCAGCGTCTGTTGGAGGCAGGTAGTGTGATCGATTGTCTCTGATTCCGATATCATGATGGGTTCAGAATATGACAGATTTTCTTAAAAAGATGTGAGAAAGTGACGGATTATCAGATTTTTGCCGTAACTTTGCAACCGATTATCAGATAAGGAAACGATTATGAAACTATTCGATGTATATCCGCTCTTCGACGTGAACATCGTCAAGGGCAAAGGCTGTAAGGTGTGGGACGACAAGGGTCAGGAGTATCTCGACCTCTATGGTGGCCACGCCGTCATCTCCATAGGACACTCGCACCCGCATTATATAGAAAAGGTGACAGAGCAGGTCAACAAGTTGGGCTTTTACTCCAACTCCGTCGTGAACAAACTGCAGGTGGAGTTGGCAGAGCGCCTTGGTAAGATCTCGGGCTATGACGACTACCAGCTGTTCTTGATCAACTCTGGTGCTGAGGCTAATGAGAACGCCCTGAAGCTCGCCTCTTTCACGAATGGACGGACGCGTGTGCTGTCGTGCGAGAAGGCTTTTCACGGTCGTACTTCACTGGCTGTCGAGGTGACGAATAATCCGAAGATCATCGCTCCCATCAACGATAATGGTCATGTGACCTATCTGCCGATGAACGATCTGGCAGCGTGGGAGACGGAGCTGGCGAAGGGTGATGTCTGTGCCGTGATCCTGGAGTGCATCCAGGGTGTGGGTGGCATCAAACTTGCTACACCTGAGTTCGCACAGGGATTGGCTGCCGCCTGTAAGAAGTATGGTACGATCCTGATCTGCGACGAGATACAGTGTGGCTACGGACGAAGTGGTAAGTTCTTCGCCCACCAGTGGTTGGGCATCAAGCCCGATATCATCACGGTGGCCAAGGGGATTGCTAACGGTTTCCCGATGGGTGGCGTGCTGATCTCTCCAGAGTTCAAGCCAGTCTATGGGCAGTTGGGCACGACCTTCGGAGGCAACCATCTGGCTTGTGCGGCAGCACTTGCCGTACTCGACGTGTTCGAGCAGGAGCATCTGGTGGAGAATGCCCATGAAGTGGGAGAGTATCTCATCACCCAGTTGAAAGAACTGCAGAAGACATATAACCATATCGTTGATGTGCGTGGACGGGGTCTGATGATCGGCATCGACCTTGATATCCCCCACAAAGATGTGCGCCAGCCGCTCATCTATCAGGAGCATTGTTTCACGGGCTGTGCCGGCACTAATATCTTACGTCTGTTGCCGCCGCTCTGTCTGACGAAGGCGGAGGCCGACCTGTTCATTGACAAACTCAAGAAGACATTATGAAGATAGCAGTTATCGGAGCTGGCGCCATGGGTGGTGCCACTGTAGAGGGCCTTGTCAAGGGCCAGTATTTCAAGAACGACGACATCACTGTGGCTGATCCCTCACAGGCTGTCACGGAGAAATTCGCCAAGATGGGTCTCAGTGTTACGACTGACAACAAGTTGGCGGCAGATACGGCCGACATTGTCTGTGTCGTGGTGAAGCCTTGGCTCGTGGAGCGTGTGTTGAAGGATATCAAGCCCGAGCTCGATCCTAAAAAGCAGATTCTGATCGTGATTGCCGCAGGTGTGTCTTCAGAGAGCATCAAAGGATGGCTCGGCGAGAGTTGTCCCCCGTTGTTCCTTGTCATTCCGAACATCGCCATCGCCGAGATGGCCTCGATGACATTCATCGTACCTGTAGGAGCCTCGGAGAAGAATATCCAGACGGTCACGGAGATCTTCGACGAGATGGGCTCGACCCTCATTACCGACGAACAGCATCTGGCTGCGGGTACGACACTCGCCTCCTGTGGCATCGCCTACGCCATGCGCTATATCCGTGCGGCAGCAGAGGGCGGTGTGGAACTGGGCTTCAAGGCCGACGATGCGAAGGCTATCGTGATGCAAACGATGAAGGGTGCCGTAGAACTGCTGGAGGCCAGTGGTCTGCATCCTGAGGCAGCCATCGACCTGGTGACCACTCCTGGTGGTGTCACGATCAAGGGTCTTAACGAGATGGAGCATGCCGGCTTCACCTCAGCCGTCATCCGAGGGCTGAAGGCAGGACTGAAATAAAACAAGAAAAGAGGGACTTGCCAACGCAGGTCCCTCTCTCTTTCATATTGAATCATGATCATAGACATACTGAACAATGAAGAAAGGTTTATTAGGTTTGCTGGCATTGCTGGCCGTATGTAGTTGTGGAAATAAGAAGGGGAGCGAGACAAAAGCTCCAACGAGAGTGAAGACACTGGCGGTTTCGTCTGCCTCTGTCAATAACAGCATGACCTATGTGGGTATCGTGGAGGAACGGGAGGGAACCGCTGTTAGCTTTACGAGCATGGGTGTCGTCAAACGTATGCTGGTGAACGAAGGACAGACCGTCAGTCGTGGTCAGCTCATCGCAGAGATGGACGACACACAGGCCCGCAACCTGCTGAGTGGTGCCGAGGCGCAGATGGCACAGGCCAACGATGCCTTGGAGCGCTACAAGATGCTGCATGACAATGGCTCCCTTCCCGAGGTACAATGGGTGGAGATCCAGAGCAAGGTGGCACAGGCCAAGTCACAATTGGAAGTGGCCAAGAAGAACCTCGCTGACTGTCGGCTGACGGCGCCTGTCAGTGGTATTATTGGCCAGCGTGCGGTCAAGGCGGGCGAGACGGCCCTTCCCTCACAGGCTGTGGTGACGATTCTCGATATCAGTAGCGTCAAGGTGAAGGTGTCCATCCCGGAGTCAGAGGTCAGCGGCATCCACGCCTCAACCCCTACAACCGTCAGTGTTGAGGCTGCCGGGATCCAGGTCAATGGCGGTCGTATAGAGAAAGGAGTGGTGGCCGATGCTCTGACCCATACCTACGATGTGCGCATACAGGTGGCCAATGGCGATCGCAAGCTGTTGCCCGGCATGGTGGCCAGTGTTCAGTTTGCAGCAATAACGCCACAGCAAAACGAACAGACAATGCTACCCGTGACGGCTGTTCAGAAGGCTGCCGACGGATCACTCTTCGTATGGACGGTGGCCAAGGACAGTACGGCTCATCGTGCGAAGGTCAGTATTGGTGTCACCAACGGCAATAACGTCTCCGTCACTGAAGGTTTGGAAAGCGGTCAGCGCGTTGTCACGGAGGGTTATCAGAAACTGAGTGAAGGAACGAAAGTAGTATATTGAGATGAAGAATACAAATTGGCTCCGCTGGCCGTTGGAGCATTATTCGATAACGCTTCTGATCATAGGCATCCTGTTTGTGATGGGTATTATCGGCATGTATATCATGCCGAAGGACGAGTTCCCCCATGCCACCATCCGTCAGGGCGTCGTGGTGGCCGTCTATCCGGGTGCTACCTCAGAAGAGGTGGAACAACAGGTGGCCCGACCGCTGGAGCGTTACCTCTTTACCTTTGGAGAGGTGAACCGTGTGAAGACAACGACGACATCGCAGAACGGCATGTGTATTGTGATGGTAAAGCTCAACGATGATGTCAACAACAAAGACGAGGTATGGAGCAAGATCAAGCACGGGCTGAACGGCTTTAAGGCTTCACTCCCGACAGGTGTGTTGGCCATTGTTGTCAACGACGATTTCGGCAATACCTCGGCACTGCTCATCGCCATTGAGAGCGATCAGCGCAGCTACCGGGAACTGAAACAGTATAGCGACGACCTCTCAGACCGTCTGCGCCGTATTCCGTCCGTAGCCAACGTGAAAATGTTTGGTGAGCAGAAGGAACAGATCAGCCTATACATAGACCGCAAACGGTTAGAGGCTTACGGCATCGGTCAGCAGATGCTCTTCTCGCGTCTGCAGGCTCAGGGTATCACGACTATGAGCGGCAGCATCAGCGACGACGACCAGCATATCCCCATCCACATAGAGAACACGGAGGACTCCGAAGAGGAAATCGCCAACCAGATTATTTTCAGTGATCCTGTGACAGGCAAGGTGGCCAGGGTGCGCGACATCGCCCGTGTGGTACGTGAGTATGAGCCCATGGCGAGCCGTATCGAACAGGACGGACATCCCTGTGTGTTACTGTCGATGGAGATGACACCAGGTAATAATGTGGTGCTGTATGGTGAGGCGGTGGATCAGGTGCTCAAGGACTTCCGTCAGAATGAGCTCCCCACCGATGTCAAGGTCACCCGCATTGCCGACAAACCGAAGGTGGTCAGCCAGAGCGTCACCTCTTTCCTGCGCGACCTACTCATCTCCATGCTCATCATTATCCTCGTGATGATGGTGCTGTTCCCCATCCGCTCCGCCATCGTCGCGGCTGTCACCATCCCACTGAGCACCTTTGTCAGTGTGGCTGTGATGTATATGATGGGCATCGAACTGAACATTGTGACGCTGGCGGCGCTGATTGTCGTTTTGGGAATGATCGTTGACAACAGTATCGTTGTCATCGACGGCTATCTGGAGTATCTTGGCAAGGGTTACGAACCTAAGGAGGCTGCCATCGAGTCAGCCCGTCAGTATTTCATGCCGATGATGCTGGCCACCATCTGTATCTGTGCCATCTTCTATCCCTTCCTCATCACGATGAAAGGTATGTTCCATGACTGTCTGGAGGATTTCCCCGTGACGATCACGATCAACCTGATGGTGTCGCTGATCCTCGCCGTCACGGTGATTCCGTTCTTGGAGACACGTATTATCAAGCCTGGCAAGGTGAGCACGGACGGTAATGCCATCACGAAATGGGTACAGAGGACATACGATAAGGTTTTAGATTGGACCTTTGCCCACCCATGGATCACCGTCGGTGGTGGTCTTGGCGTGATTCTGATCTCTCTGCTCATCCTGCCTACGTTGAAGATACGACTCTTCCCATACGCCGACCGCGACCAGTTTGCGGTGGAGATCTTCCTGCCCGATGGCAAAGGCATGGCGGAGACGGAGTTGATAGCTGACTCTGTCCAACATGTACTGGAAAAGGACGAGCGCATTGTGGGCATCACAGGTTTCATTGGCTGTTCGTCGCCCCGTTTCATGGATGCATACGCTCCCCAGATGGCGGGTACCAACTATGCACAGTTTATCGTCAACACGAAGAGCGATATGGCTACGCTTGGGTTGCTGAAAGAATACCAGCCTCAGTTGAGTGAGGCTTTCCCCAATGCCTATGTGAAGTTCAAGCGACTGGATTATCTGGAGGTCAGTGAACTGGAATACCGTTTCTATGGCGAGAATCTCGATTCCTTGCACGTGGCGGCAGAGCGACTGATGGAGCGGATGCGCCAGATGCCAGAACTGGAATGGGTACATACCGACTACTTCCAGCCTTATCCCATCATCAATGTGGAACTCGACCCCGTCACCTCGGCTCAGCTTGGCATCACTCGTACCACAGCCCAACTTGCGCTTAGTTCCACATCGAGTGACCTGCGTGTAGGACAGATCTGGGAGGGAGATTATGAGTTGCCTATCATTGTGAAGGATGATACCGACATGACTTTCTCCGACATCGCCAACCTCGGTATTTCCTCACCTACGTCGATGTTGTCGGCGGGTCTGAACAGCAGCAATAACACCGTTCCTCTTCGTCAGATAGCCAAGATCAGCCCCCAGTGGAGTGAGAGTCGCATCCTGCATCGTGGTGGTGAGCGTTGTATCACGGTGACGGCCCAGTTTGCACAGGGCGTCTTCACAGCACCTGTCGAGAAGGAAATTGCCCGTATCATGCAGGAAGAGATCGACCTGCCTCAAGGTGTGCGCTCAGAGGTGGGCGGTGAGATAGAGTATGGTGACGAAGCCCTGCCGCAGATCTTCGGCGGTATCACCATCGCCATGGTCATCGTGTTCTTCTTCCTGCTCTTCAACTTCAAGAAGTACGGCATCACCACCGTCTGTATGGTGGCTTTGGCCCTGATGATCCCTGGCGCCCTCATCGGTCTTGGACTGATGAATCGTGCCTTGGGTCTCACCTCTATCTTCGGTCTCATCACCCTTATGGGAATGATCATGCGTAACGAGATCCTGATCTTCGAGCACGCCATCGACCTGATTAATAAGTATGTGGCGGAGCATGGCGACTGGACGGTTGACCGCAAGGCCTATAACGCTGCCGTGAAGAAGGCGGCCTATGAGGCCGGTAAACGGCGCATGGTACCGATCTTCCTCACCACGGCTACGACGGCCGTGGGTGTAGTACCGATGATCATCGCCCAGAGTTCGTTCTGGATGCCCGTGGGTGTCACCATCTTCGCCGGTGGTATCGGCTCCCTCATCATGGTGGTCACCATGCTGCCTGTCATTTATTGGAAAGTCAATTTAAAGTAAGGACTTATGAAAAAGATACTATCCCTCATCCTCTGTTCTGTATGCTGTGGTGTCACGACAGCCCAGACATATACGCTGGAGCAGTTGAAGGATTCTGCTCTGCAGAATAACATTGCCATTCGCAGTGCCAGACATTCTGTTGATGCCGCCCAGCAACAGCGTAGGGAGGCTTTCACGAAGTACTTCCCCAACATCAGTGGTACGGGTCTCTGGTTCAATGCCAACAAGGGTATGGCTGAGACCACCCTGAACCTGGCGGAGAATATGCCCCCGGAGTTGGGGGCATCCCTCGCACAGATGCTCCCCGCCGAGGCACTGGCGGCCCTTGCCAACCCCATCAGCATTTCGATGATGAAGAACGGTACCATTGCCGGGGTCACGGCCATCCAGCCCGTCTTCGCCGGTGGACAGATCATCAACGGCAACAAACTTGCCAAGGTGGGGGAGGATGTCACTCGTCTGCAACTCCAACTCTCTGAAAACGAGGTGGAGAAGACCACCGAACAATACTTCTGGCAGATCGTCTCTTTGCAGGAGAAGATGAAGACGGTGGAAGCGGTGGAAGCCCTGTTGAATGATGTGGCAAAGGATGTTGATGTCGCCGTCCGGGCGGGAGTTGCCATGCGGAATGACCTCCTGCAGGTGCAGCTCCGTCAGAACGATGTGGCCAGTCAGAAACTGAAACTTCAGAACGGTCTCTCCCTCGTGCGGTTGTTGCTCACCCAGTACTGTGGTCTGCAGGATTCGGTCTTCACCCTGAACTATTCTACAGAGGCGGCATCACCTGTCAGTCTCAAACAGGATCACCAGCAGGCCCTTGCCAGTACGGCAGAATACCAACTGTTGGGAAAACAGGTTGAGGCTACCAGTCTGCAACGAAAGATGGAGGTGGGCAAGAACCTGCCGACAGTGGGTGTTGGAGCAGGTTATAACTATCATAACCTGTTGGACAACGACCACACCTTCGGGATGGTCTTCGCTACTGTCAGTGTACCCATCTCCGACTGGTGGGGCGGCTCCTATGCCATCAAGCGCAAGAAGATTGAACAGCAGAAAGCAGAAGAACAGTTGGCTGACAATGCGGAACTCCTGAAGATCAGGATGCAGAAGGCATGGAATGATGTGGAGGAAGCCTACCAACAAATCCTCATCGCCCAGCGTAGCATCGAACAGGCGGAGGAGAACCTGCGTCTGAACCGCGACTTCTACCGTGCCGGTACCTCCAAGATGAGTGATCTACTTGAAGCGCAGTTGCTGTATCAGCAGTCGTGCGACAAACAGACCGATGCATACGCAGACTATCAGAACAAACTGTTGGAATACCGTCAGGCAGTGGGACAATAGTTTCTGTAGGTCAACAAATAGTGAAACACCGAAGAAAATGCCTGATTTTCTTTGGTGTTTCATTGTTTTTCAGTACCTTTGCAGCCAAAATTAGATAAGCAAGTATTATGGACGAACAACTGAAGCAAATAGGCGAACGCCTGAAGGGTCTGCGCGACGTGCTGGACTTGACGGCGCAGGAGGTGGCCGACACCGTCGGTATCTCCTTGGAGAAGTATGAGAAGATCGAGGCCGGTGAGGTGGATATCACCATCTCCAACCTGATGAAGATTGCTCACAAGTATGGCATTTCCGCAGAGGAACTGATGTTTGCCGAGGCCCCGCACATGAAGTCATACTTCGTGGTGCGCAAGGGACAGGGCATGAGTGTGGAACGCACGAAGGCATATAAGTATCAGAGTCTGGTGAGCGGGTTCGTGAACCACAAGGCCGATGTGTTCATCGTCACCGTGGAGCCGAAACCTGGTGTACGTACCATTTACAAGAACACCCATCCCGGACAGGAGTTCAATCTCGTGCTCGAAGGCAAGATGGAACTCTTCATCGGTGGTAAGACGATGATCCTTGAGGAGGGCGACAGTATTTATTTCGACTCCAGCAAGCCCCACGGTATGCTGGCAGTGGGAGATAAACCCGTGAAATTCTTGGCATTTACAGTAGAATAGACTATGATTGAAAGATTTTTGAAGCAGACGCATTTCGAGTCTGTAGAGGATTACAATAAGAATCTGGAGTTTATCATCCCAGAGAACTTTAACTTCGCCTACGACGTGATGGACGTATGGGCAGAAGAGAAGCCCGAGGGGCTGGCCATTCTTTGGACCAACGACCAGGGCGAGGAGATACGTACGACTTTCGCAGAGTTGAAGGAGCAGACCGATCAGGCTGCCTCTTATTTGATGTCTTTAGGCATCGGCAAGAACGATCCTGTGATGCTTATCTTGAAGCGCCGCTACGAGTGGTGGGTCATTATGCTGGCCCTGTGTAAGATTGGCGCTATCGTCATTCCTGCCACCCACATGCTGACAAAGAAAGACATTATCTACCGCAACACCCGTGCCTCTGTAAAGGCTATCATCTGCGTGGATGATCCCTATGTGACGGAGCAGATCAAGTTGGCCATGGCCGACAGTCCTACGGTAAAGCAATATATCACTGTCACAGACCATGGCAAACCCATTCCAGAAGGGTTCCGCGACTGGCAGAGCGAATGGAAGCAGGCGCCGAAGTTCGTGCGCCCTGCTTTCGTCAACGAGAACGACGATACCATGCTGATGTACTTCACCAGCGGTACCTCTGGTGAGCCGAAAATGGTGGCCCACGACTACCTCTATGCCATGGGACATCTGACGACGGGTGTGTTCTGGCATAACCTCCATGAGGGTTCGCTCCACCTGACCGTGGCAGATACGGGTTGGGGTAAGGCCGTATGGGGTAAGTTCTATGGCCAGTGGTTCGCCGGAGCTACGGTGTTTGTCTTCGACCATGAGAAGTTCAATGCCGACACCCTGCTGCGTCAGATTGAGAAATACAAGGTGACGAGTTTCTGTGCACCTCCGACGATCTACCGTTTCATGATCCGCGAGGACCTGAGCAAGTACGATCTCAGCAGTCTGGAGTATTGCACCACCGCTGGTGAGGCTCTGAACCCTGCCGTCTTTGATAAGTTTTATGAGAAGACAGGCATCCGGATGATGGAAGGCTTTGGCCAGACGGAGACCACGATGACCCTTGGCACCTTCCCTTGGATGACACCGAAACCGGGTTCGATGGGTATGCCCAACGCCCAGTATCATATCGACCTGCTGCGTGCCGACGGTACGCCCTGTGAGGATGGTGAGAAAGGTGAGATCGTCGTTCGTGTCGGTGACCGTAAGCCTATCGGCTTGTTCAAGCATTACTACCGTGACGAGGAACTGACCCGTGAGGCTTGGCACGATGGCGTTTATCATACGGGTGACATGGCCTGGCGCGATGAGGACGGCTACTATTGGTTTGAAGGCCGTATCGACGACGTCATCAAGTCCTCTGGCTACCGCATCGGTCCGTTCGAGGTGGAGAGTGCCCTGATGACCCATCCCGCCGTTGTGGAGTGCGCCATCACTGGTGTGCCCGACGATATCCGTGGTATGGTGGTGAAGGCCACCGTCGTACTCGGTAAGGAGTGGAAGGACAAGGCTGGTGATGATCTCGTGAAGGAACTGCAGCAGCACGTGAAGAACGTGACGGCTCCCTATAAGTATCCCCGTATCGTGGAGTTCGTTGACGAACTGCCGAAGACCATCAGTGGTAAGATCCGCCGTGTGGAAATCAGACAAAAAGACGCCAAATGAAGAAACGAATCGTTGTAAAGGTCGGCTCTAACGTGTTGACGCGGAAGGACGGGAAACTGGATGTCACCCGTATGTCTGCGCTCGTGGATCAGATTGCCTGGTTGCGGAAGCAGGACTACGAGGTAATCCTCGTCTCCTCTGGTGCCATGGCCTCTGGCCGTGGGGAACTGAAGGTCAGCCATGATCTCGACTCCGTGGAACAGCGCCAGCTCTTCTCCGCCGTCGGACAGGTGAAACTCGTGGGACTCTATTATGACCTGTTTCGTGAGTTCGGTATTCATGTCGGTCAGGTGCTCACGATGAAGGAGAACTTCCAGCCCGGTGAGCAGTACCGTAACCAGCGGGCCTGTATGACCGTGATGCTGGAGAACGATGTGCTGCCCATTGTCAATGAGAACGACACGGTGAGCGTCACGGAGCTGATGTTCACGGATAACGACGAACTCTCGGGCCTGATTGCTCAGATGATGGAAGCCGACACACTCATCCTCCTCTCGAACATCGACGGTATCTATACGACCCATCCCGATGACCCAGGTGCAGAACTGATCAGCAAGGTGGCCCCGGGCCGTGACCTCAGCGATTATATCCAGCCGGAGAAGAGTGCCTTCGGACGGGGTGGCATGCACTCGAAATACACCACGGCCAGTAAGGTGTCACAGGCTGGTATCCACGTGATTATCGCCAACGGTGAGCGTGAGAATATCCTTATCGACCTTATCGAACGGCCGGAGGAGACCCCGCATACGGAATTTGAAATATAAGCAATCAAGAACAATAAGATGCAACTGAAAGAGACATTTGAACGGGTGAAACGTGCAAGCAAGAGTCTTGCACTGTTGACAGACGAACAGCGTAACGAGATCCTGAACGCTGTTGCAGACGCCATCATGGCTAGTCAGGAGCGGATCCTGAAGGCCAATAGTGAGGACTTGGCCAAGATGGAGAAGACCAATCCACTTTACGACCGTCTGCAACTGACGCCTGCCCGTCTGGAGGGCATCGCCGCCGACATGCGTAACGTGGCAACCCTTCCGTCTCCACTCGGACATATCACCAAACAGAAGACACTGCCTAACGGTCTCCGTCTCTGTCGTGTCAGTGTGCCCTTTGGTGTGATCGGTATGATCTACGAGGCTCGTCCGAACGTGACCTTCGATGTCTTCTCCCTCTGTTTCAAGAGCGGCAACGCCTGCGTGCTCAAAGGTGGAAAGGATGCCGACTGCTCCAATCGCGAGGAGGTGACCCTGATCCATGAGATTCTGGAGAAATATCAGGTTAATCCCGATGTCGTGGCCCTGTTGCCCGCCACTCATGAGGCGACGGGTGAGATGCTGAACGCCGTAGGTTATGTGGATCTCTGCATCCCCCGTGGTGGTCGAAAGCTCATCGACTTTGTCCGTGATATGGCCCGTATCCCCGTCATCGAGACCGGTGCCGGAGTCGTGAATACCTATTTCGACAAGGACGGTGACCTGGAGATGGGCAAGGCTATCATCAACAATGCCAAAACCCGCCGTGTTTCTGTCTGCAATGCCCTCGACTGTCTGCTAGTCCACGAGAGTCGCCTCAGCGATCTTGTCGCCCTTTGCGAGAAGATGGCCGAGAAGCATGTCATCATCTATGCCGATGAGAAGGCATACGCCGCCCTCGATGGACGGTATCCCTATCTGGAACATGCCACGGTGGATAGTTTCGGTACGGAGTTCATGGACTATAAGCTCGCCATCAAGACCGTAGCCTCGCTCGAAGAGGCATTGGCGCATATCGACGAGAACGGCTCGGGCCATAGTGAGGCCATTGTGACCATGAACGAAGCCGCCGCCCGTCAGTTCCAGGCCCATGTCGATGCCGCCTGTGTCTATTGGAACGCTCCCACCTCATTCACCGACGGTGCCCAGTTCGGTCTCGGTGCCGAGATCGGCATCTCCACCCAGAAACTGGGACCACGTGGTCCGATGGCACTGGAGGAGATCTGCACCTACAAATGGCTCATTGAGGGTGAGGGACAGACGAGACCGTAGTATTTGACAATTGGACGATTGGATTATAAATTGTGAAATAGTGAAATCGTAAAATAGTAAAATGAAAAGTTTTATCAATGTAGAAGATATCGGCGACCTCCGTCAAGCACTCGTCGAAGCACAGGAGATCAAGAACGACCGCTATAAGTTTCAGCATCTGGGTAAGAACAAGACTCTGATGATGATTTTCTTCAATAATAGTCTGCGTACCCGTCTCTCGACCCAGAAGGCAGCCATGAACCTCGGTATGAACGTCATCGTGCTCGATGTCAATGCCGGTGCATGGAAACTGGAGACCGAACGTGGTGTTATCATGGATGGCGACAAGAGCGAGCACCTGTTGGAGGCTATCCCCGTCATGGGTTGTTACTGCGACCTCATTGGCGTGCGTTCCTTTGCAGGATTGATAGACCGTGAGTACGACTATGCGGAGACTGTGCTCCAGCAGTTCATCAAATACAGTGGCCGTCCTGTTTTCGCCATGGAGACGGCCACCGTACATCCCCTTCAGGCCTTTGCCGACCTCATCACCATCGAGGAGCATAAGGTGGTAGAGCGTCCGAAGGTTGTCCTGACGTGGGCACCTCATTGCCGTGCCTTGCCGCAGGCTGTGCCCAACAGCTTTGCTCAGTGGATGAATGCTGCCGATGTCGATCTCGTCATCACCCATCCCGAGGGCTACGAGCTCGATCCGAAGTTCGTGGGCAATGCCCGTGTGGAGTATGACCAGAAGAAAGCCTTCGAGGGTGCTGATTTCATCTATGCCAAGAACTGGAGTAACCCCGGTGTCACCAATCCTGCCGACTATGGTAAGATCACCTCAAAGGATATGTCATGGACGGTTGATACCGAACACATGTCGTGGACGAACAACGGTAAGTTCCTCCACTGTCTGCCTGTGCGCCGTAACCTCATCGTGACGGATGATGTCATCGAGTCGCCGAACTCCCTTGTCATCCCCGAAGCCGCCAACCGCGAGATTTCCTGCTCTGTCGTCATCAAGCGCATGCTTGAGGCCCTGTGAGCCTTGCCAAAGGAGCGGAACCGTTAAACAATCATAAATAATCGCGACCTCATGCAGTCTTTTCGTTGGTTCAGCGGTTATATAGATAGAATGTTCGAAAAAGAAGCGTTATGAAGCGAGTATTTATGAAAACAGGACTGATGCTGTTGGCAATAGGGTTGCTGATGGCTTGTAGCAGTAGAGATGATATGGAGTCTGATCCCAACGAGAATCCGGAAACTCCAGACCCTGAATACAATGACAGTATGGTGGTGGACATGCTGCCCCAGACCTGTGCCATCGAACTGACACTGGAGCAGCGGGAATACGTCAAGAAGAACAACGATTTTTCCTTCAACCTATACCGTGCCATTCATGCGGCCCAGGAAGAGAAGAAGAGCAACATTACCTCACCACTGAGCGTGACATATGTGATGGGTATGCTCAACGACGGTGCCGATGGAAAGACAGAAGAGGAGATTACGAATGTGCTGGGCTTCGGTGACGGCAATAAGATGTCCATCAATGAATACTGTCAGGCCTTTATCCAGCAGGCACCGCTGGCTGACCCCTCTGTGAAGCTACGGATTGCAGACCTCGTGGCAGCTAACAATGACGTGGTGCTTGAAGATCGGTTCGTAAAGAACATGCAGGATTACTATGAGGCCGAAGTGGCTTCGCTCGACTTTTCAGAGCAAGCATCACTCGACTATCTCAATAACTGGTGCAAAGAGAAGACCGAGGGCATGATCCCCAAAATCCTCGACGAACTGAGTCCTGAAACGAGACTTGTTCTGATGAATGCCATCTTCTTCAAGGCGACGTGGACGGATAAATTCGATGAAAAGGATACCAAGGACGAGCCATTCACTCGGGCTGACGGCACGACCCGTACGCTCCCCATGATGTATAGAAATGCCCAGATCCTGTATGGTGCCAATGAGACCTTCTCGTCTGTCTGTCTGCCTTTCGGCAGTGGCAATAAGTATATGATGTACGTGTTACTTCCCTCGGAGGGTAAAACGGTGGATGACGTCATCAAAGTACTTACCAATGAATACTGGGAGCTTAACAGACCTTCAACGCCCACAATCGTCGATCTGAAACTGCCTCGCTTTTCCACCAACTATGATGTCGTGCTGAACGATATCATCAGCCAGTTGGGGGCACCTTCGATGTTTGAATGTGGGAAAGCAGACTTTACTGGCATCAGCAAGAACTACATGAATCTGTATGTCGATCTGATGAAACAGAAAGCCACCATTGAAGTATCGGAGGAAGGTACGAAGACCAGTGCTGTGACCGTTGCCTTGATGGCATCGGAAAACTATATAGAGGAGAAGAAAGCATCCTTCCATGCCAATCGTCCGTTTGTCTATCTGATTCAGGAGTGGGACACCCGCGCCGTCTTCTTCATCGGCACCTTCCAAGGGGAATAAGTGGAAGACGTCTATAGTTATGGGAGTAATTGTGGGACGTTTCTTTGGGTGATGGATAGTTTGTGAACTGATTTCACAAGGTTTTTATGGGTAATAATTTGGCAGTATGAGGAATAATGCCTATCTTTGCGGTAATGAAGGAAAGAAGGTTATCATACGGTCTTTTATGCCTGTGCGCCCTGGGGCTGATGATGGGGTGCTCAGGCGATGGTGCACAGATGCGCCAGCAACTGGAAGCGCTTGAACAGCAGAATGTTAACGGTGAAAAGTTGCTCAATGACTCGCTTGCAGAATCCTTAGTATCCTACTTCGACAAACATGGCGATGCCAACGAGCGGATGCGCGCCAAATATATCCTGGGATGCACCTATGCGGCACTCAACGAACTGCCCCGAGCGCTCATGACCTACTACGAGGCCGCCGATTGTGCCGATACCACGCAGGCAGATTGTAATTATCGGGTTCTGAGTCTCATTCATGGGCAGTGCGCCATGATCTATCATACACAGGTCCAGCCTCGTAGTGAGTTGAAGGAACTGAGGCTTTCTGAATACTATGCATGGAAAGACAAGGACACCTTACAGGCCATCAAGCGCTACGCTCAGCAGAGCGGGGCTTATGATTTCCTGAAAATGCCGGATTCTGTTTTGTTCGTCAAGAAACGGGCGGCTCGTCTGTTTCGGGAGGTTGGCAAACCAGACAGGGCTGCCCGTACATTGGGAGGCAGTACCATCACTTCCTTATTAAAAAAAGGTGATATCTCCAAAGCCTTGGAATACAGTCGCCTCTATGAGCAGGAGTCAGGTTTGTTTGATGAAGCCAAGAATATTGCCAAGGGCTTCGAGATCTACTATTATATAAAAGGTGAGTGCTATCTAGCTACCCACCAACTCGATTCTGCTGAGTATTGGTTCAGGAAGGAACTCCACGATGGCAAGGACATCCGTAACCAGATTGCAGGGAATAAAGGTCTGCAAGAGGTGTTCGAGCAGCGGAAGAACTCCGATTCCATCGCCAAATACGCCACGCTGGCCTACGAGTTGAACGACTCTGCCTACTCCCTGTCCGAGATGGATAACATCCAGAAATATCAGGCCTCGTATAATTACAACCATCAGAAATTCCTGGCCAAGCAGAAAGAATCAGAAGCCAAGATAGCCTGGCTGACTGCGATCATCGTGATACTGATTGCAGGTATCCTGTTCTGGGTATTCTTCCGTCGCTACCATCTTTTCAAGCATGTTGCTCTGGATTATCGCCTGAGGAATGCTGAAATCACCAGGCGCTTTAGGGAGATGGCCAAGAGCGTCCCGCTGCAATATCCCACCAATGATGACTGGAAGCAATTGCGCTCGCTGGTTGAGCATGAGATTCCATCTTTCCACGACATTCTGAATGCAGACGATGCGCCATTGACGGAAATGGAGTACGACATCTGTCTCATGTCGCGAGTCCACATCCTGCCCAACGAGATGGCCAAACTGAAGCAATGCGTACCCTCATACGTCTCGAATATTCGCAAGAGCCTCCTGAAGAAAGTCTTCGGAAAAGAAGGCAATGCGGATGAGTTTGACGATGAAATCTGTAAAATCGGCAACAAAACCTTGTAGCAATGAAGAAGAGTCTGTTATTTGTGATTATCCTCTTGAGTTGTCTGAGCGCCAGCGCTCAAGAAAAGAATGATACATTGGTGTCGATTGCTGAAATGAACTGGGTGGGCGTTACTGATATTTCTGTATGGGGTTGTTTTCATGAAGGTGGGGCTGTCGATGCAACACTGGAGATGGTTGATGACGGTTTAGCCATTAACAATCCCCACATGCAGGATGAGATATGGCAACCCCAGATAACCGTTATTAAAGACTTTTCACTTGAGGAGGGACACGATTATATCGTTCGTCTGACAATGAAGGTTCCTTCAGACGGAACATATCAGGTGTATTTAGGTAATTGGGATGCCAGATATGCGCTTCAGGTTCCACTAAAGCACGGCCACGACTTTCAGATCATTGATGTAGAATACCCCGAATACGGTAATAACGCAAATGGGGATGGATTTGTCTTAATCGGCTGTGGTTGGGTTGTTGGAACCACCATTATCAAGAGGGTTGAGATTCTTGAAAAGACAAGTGTCTCTGGCATCCAGAGCGATAAGGTCACTAAAGACAGCAATGATGATATTTATAACTTCATTGGCCAGAAGGTCGATGCCTCGTATAAGGGTATTGTCATTCAGAACGGCAAAAAGGTTATGATGAAATAGCTTCACCTCAGTTTGTGAAGTTATTTCTAAGAGCGTCTGAGAACAATGAATTGAAAAACTTCTTATCTTTGCAGCGTCAAATTTTAAAGACAGGAAATTATGAAGAAGTATTTATCGGTTCTGTTATTACTTATTACCAGTCTGAACGTCCATGCCCAGGCTGAGAGTGATGATTGGAAACTTATCTTTGAGAAGAATTGGGAAAACGAAGAGTACATCGTTTGGGACTATTTAGAAAACGAAGATGTTGCGACGTATGAGGCTACTCCTGAAGGCTTGGCTATTATCAATCCACAGATGGCGGAACAGATGTGGCAACCTATGACGTGCGTTGCCAACGAATTTACACTTGTGGAGCATGATGATTACATCGTCCGTCTGACCATGAAGATTCCTTCTGACGGTACCTATGAGGTGATCCTGGGTTGTTGGGATGGCAAATACATGTGCGAAGTTCCTGTAACTGCCAGCAATGACTTTCAGGTGATTGATGTCAAGATTCCTGACTTTACGTGTGATGTACAGGAAGTAGTAAATAATCTGGATTATAGTCACGTCTTGCTCGGCAGTGGATGGGTGGTAGGCACCACCGTCGTCAAAATGGTTCAGGTTTACGAGAAAGCAGGAACAACAACCCTAAAGACAGTGAGGTCTGCCAAGGCTGATGATGCTATCTACAACCTCGCTGGCCAGAAGGTCAGTACCTCCTATAAGGGCATCGTTATCCAGAACGGTCGCAAAGTCATCGTCAGATAAACTTAGTGCTGG
Organism: Prevotella sp.; assembly: GCA_017965475.1. Taxonomy (GTDB): domain Bacteria; phylum Bacteroidota; class Bacteroidia; order Bacteroidales; family Bacteroidaceae; genus Prevotella. The sequence continues at coordinate 3,918 of JAGCPV010000100.1, read as the reverse complement.
GGTTATATGTGCTGGGGTCAGGCCCCGATAGGAGGTAAGACCTGTCCCCACCGTCGAAAAACTTTGTGTCGGGGCCAAGCCCCAGTAGGAGGTTTCTCGCACGCGCGGGCGCGCGGTAGTAGGGAAACTTAGAAAATAACCCGCTCATCCCGCTCATCCTACACCTCGAGAAAAATTATTTGGGTGTAGGATGAGCGGGATGAGCGGGATAAAAAGTAAGTATAGCAACTATAAATGCGCGCGCATACATACGCGCGCGTCACGGACAAATTGTTTGATGAGTTTTGGTGGGTTGGGTGGTGGTTTCTGTTACTGGGGACAGACCCCTCTGCCGAGTCGGAGACATCGGCATTTGGGTCAGTCCCGGTGTAGAGGTGACCTTCAGCTTCCTAAAGGTGACCTTTAGAAACGTAAAGGTGACCATCAGAGTCGTAAAGATCCCCTTTAGCGGCATGATAATGGCCCTTATCCAAGTTGTTAAGGGGGAGTGTTATGGGGCAACGCGCGTGAGAAACCTCGTGCCGGGGCCTGACCCCGAGATAAAAAAACTTAGTGTCGGGGCCTGACCCCAGACTAAAAAAATCGTGATTTATTTTGCATTTAACTCGATTTACACTATCTTTGCAGCAAAATTAATGATTTAAGGTTATTATGATACAATCAATGACGGGTTACGGCAAGGCGGTCGTGGCCTATAAGGACAAGAAGATCCATGTGGAGGTGAAGTCGCTCAACTCGAAGCAACTGGACCTGAACACCCGTATCGCACCCCTCTATCGTGAGAAGGAGATGGAGATGCGTCAGATGGTGGCCGAGGCCCTCATCCGAGGTAAGGTGGACATGAGCGTATGGGTAGAGAAGGACACCGTGGTCGATGCAACGCCCGTGAATGCGGCCTTGGTGGAGAACTACTACAACCAGATCAATGCTATCTCGGAAAAGACGGGCATCCCCTTGCCTGCCGACTGGTTTTACACCCTGTTGCGGATGCCTGACGTGCTGACGAAGACAGAGGTGGAGGAGCTCGACGACGAGGAGTGGCTGACCGTCAGGGATGCCGTGAAGGAGGCTCTGAAGAACCTGGTCGATTTCCGTACTCAGGAAGGTGCTGCCCTCCAGAAGAAGTTTGCCGAGAAGATCGACAACATCGAACAACTGTTGTCGGAGATCGAACCCTATGAGAAGAGCCGTGTGGAGAAGATCAAGGCCCGCATCATCGACGGTCTGCAGCAGATCCCCGGTGTAGAGTACGATAAGAACCGTCTGGAGCAGGAGCTGATCTACTACATCGAGAAACTCGACATCAGTGAGGAGAAGCAACGTCTGACGAACCACCTGAAGTATTTCCGTGACACGATGGCTGAGCCCGCCGGACAAGGTAAGAAACTCGGTTTCATCGCCCAGGAGATGGGTCGTGAGATCAATACCACCGGTTCGAAGTCGAACCAGGCCGAGATGCAAAACATCGTCGTCAAGATGAAGGACGAGCTGGAGCAGATCAAGGAACAGGTACTTAACGCATTGTAAGATATGGGCAGAGGCAAACTGATCATTTTCTCCGCTCCCAGTGGGACGGGTAAGAGCACGATCATCTCGTGGCTGATGAAGGAGCACAAGGAGCTGAACCTGGCGTTCTCGATCTCCTGTACCTCACGAGCACCGCGAGGCACGGAGCAGAACGGTGTGGAGTATTTCTTCCTGACCCCTGAGGAGTTCCGCCAACGGATCGACAACGACGAGTTCCTGGAGTATGAGGAGGTCTATGAGAACCGCTTCTATGGTACCCTGAAGTCACAGGTGGAACGACAGTTGGAAGCTGGCCAGAACGTGGTGTTTGACGTCGATGTGAAAGGTGGTGTGAACATCAAGAACTTCTATGGCGACGAAGCCCTGAGCATCTTCATCCAGCCCCCTTCGATTGGTGAGTTGCGCCGTCGGCTGGAAGGTCGGGGTACGGATGCACCAGAGGTCATCGACCAGCGCATCGCACGGGCGGAGTTTGAGCTGACCTTTGCGGAAAAGTTCGACAAGGTTGTTATCAACGATATCCTCGAATATGCTGAGGCTGATGCACTGGAGATCATACAACAATTCCTGAATGATTAAGACGGGCATCTTTGGCGGGTCGTTTAACCCCATCCACAACGGACATATCTCCCTGGCCCGACAACTGAAGGAGAGGGCTGGGCTCGACGAGGTGTGGCTGATGGTATCACCGCAAAACCCTTTGAAACAGAATATGGAACTGCTTGATGATGAGGCCCGTTTTGAGATGGCCAAGGCAGCTCTGGATGGTGAGAAGGGTATCATCGCCAGTGATTACGAGATGCACCTGCCGAAGCCATCTTACACTTGGAACACACTCGAAGCCCTGAAACAGGAATTTCCCGACCGTGAGTTCGTGCTGATGATCGGGGGCGACAATTGGGAGCACTTCGATCGTTGGTATCGGGCAGAGGACATCAAGAAAGCGTATAAGATTGTGGTCTATACCCGAACTCCCGGTGACCCTGGGTTTATCGATATCTCCAGTACGGAGATCCGCCAGCGGATCCGGGAAGGGAAGAGCATCCGGCGACTGGTGCCCCGTGTGGTGGCAGAACTGATCAGGAAGAATGGCTATTATAGTGTATAGTTGATGGTGAATCATTGGCTAAGATATATAAACCCCTTGAAGTGGATAGGGTGGCTGTTTGCTCCGATAGAGAAAAACAGTGCCTTCTTCGTGTTTATGTTTGCTCTGGGGTATCTGTGTACACAGGTGGAGATCCCATTGCATGTGAACAATGCAGAGCCTTACGACCTGTCGGTCCCGGAACTCTTTTTCGACCTCTATATCGTCTGCCTGCTGCTGGCGCTCATTCCCCGCAAGGTGCGCTTCTGGGTGAGGATCCCCCTCTACCTGATCCTATATGGTACGGCGATCGTCGATATGTATTGCTATGTGCGCTTCGAATCGACACTGACGCCGACGATGCTGATGCTTGTGAACGAGACGACACCTCAGGAGGCTGGCGAGTTCCTGGCGGGTTACCTGAGCTGGGACATTCTGACATCGCCTGTGGGCTATATCCTGCTGCTTCTCTTGGCACATATCCTTTGGACCATCATTCGCAGTATCTTCAGACGGTTGCGCAAGCGGATGATCCTCCCGACATTGCATCCTCAGATCATGGGCATCCTGACGATGACCGTCAGATGTCTTTTGGGCATCGGAGTCATTTGGCTGATGATGAATGCCTGGGATGAGTGCCACTACAATAAAGAGGCGATCCATAAACTGATGACGAAGCAGACCATCGGTGAGGTGGAGCACCAGTTGACACAGAAGCCGAGACCCGAACTCTACCTGCCGATCTACCGGCTGGTGTTCAGCCTCTATGCCAACAGTCTCGCTTCGGATCAGTTGGAGACCTTGGTCACGGTGAAAAACGATGTGCAGGTCGATAGTTGTACTTTCCGGGTACCGAACATCGTGCTGGTGATCGGCGAGAGCTATAACAAACACCACTCCCAGCTCTACGGCTATAATATGCCGACGACCCCCCGTCAGCTGGCACTGGCAGAGGAGGGTAGTCTGGTGCCGTTTACCGATGTGGTGGCCCCGTGGAACCTGACGAGTTACGTGTTCAAGAACGTGCTGTCACTCCATACCGTCGGTGACCCAGGGGAGTGGAGCGACAGTCCGCTCTTCCCGGAGGTGTTCCGTAAGGCGGGCTACCATGTGACATTCATCACCAACCAGTTCCTGCCCGAGGCCGGGGAGGCGGTCTATGACTTCAGTGGCGGTTTCTTCCTGAACAATCCTGAGCTGAGCAGGGCGCAGTTCGATACCCGCAATATGCGCCTTCATGAATTTGACGAGGGCGTGCTGGAGGAGTACGACAACCTGAAACAGGCCGACAAGGAGCATAACCT
>JAGCPV010000099.1 GCA_017965475.1 Prevotella sp. | reverse complement strand
CTTCGGACCGAGCGTTACTTTGACTGCGTTAGCCAACTGGTCAACGCCCTGCTTCATAGCGTCGCGGGCGTCAATATTGAATTTAATATCCTTTGCCATGGTTTTATTATACTATTTGACTATTTACTATTTGACTATTTAATTGTGCAATTGTGAAATGGTTCAATTGTCAAATGAAATCATTTCTCAATCACTGCGAGGACGTCAGACTGACGCATCATCAGATACTTCTCACCCTCGAATTCGAGTTCTGTGCCAGAGTACTTACCATAAAGCACTTCGTCACCAGCTTTCAAAATCATTTCCTCGTCTTTGGTTCCCTTACCTGTGGCTACAATCTTGCCATGCAAGGGCTTTTCCTTTGCGGTGTCAGGAATAATAATACCGCCAATCTTCTCTTCTGCAGGGGCTGGCAATACCAGCACACGATCTGCTAATGGTTTGATGTTCATAATGCTTTTATTTTTGAATGATACTATATTATATATAATGTGTAAACACAGTCTTACGACTGTTCCGCCTATCATTCTGCCAAAACCATGCCAACTCCATGAGTTGTGACAACTTGTCAGCGTTACGAAAAAAAATTGTCCAACTTATGTCTTTGTTCAGAAATAATTCGTACCTTTGCAGACAGTTACGTAACAATAAACCAACTTATTTATGAAACAATTCTTTAAAATGACACTTGCCACGGTCTGTGGTATTGCCATCTTTCTGCTGATAACCTGTTTCTTCCTGGTTATCTCCTTAGCAGGTATGCTTGCCAGCGACTCGGCATCGACCAAAGTGAAGGAAAACTCCGTGTTTGTCATTAAACTCAATGGAACCATCAGTGAACGGGCTGAGGAAGACTCTCCATTGAACGCCATCATGGGCATGGGTGACATGAGTGCCATGGGATTGGACGACCTGATTACCAGTATCCGTAAAGCTAAGAACAACGACGACATCAAGGGCATCTATCTGGAGGGAGGTGCACTCTCTTTCGACGCTCCCGCCACAGCCCAGCAGTTGCGCGACGCCTTGAAAGACTTCAAACAGAGCGGCAAGTGGATCGTAGCTTATGCAGATCAATACTACCAAGCCTCCTACTACGTAGCCTCGGTGGCTGACAATATCTACCTGAACGACCATGGTATGATCGACTTCAAGGGTCTCGGTGGAAAAGGCGAGTATATGAAGGGATTGTACGACAAACTCGGCATCAAGTATCAGGTGGCCAAGGTGGGTAAATATAAGAGTTATGTAGAGAGCAATACTCTGACGGGTATGAGCAATTACGACCGTGAGCAGCGTGAAGCCTATCTGAACGGTATCTGGAACTATTGGGTGAAAGAGATCGCTGAGGGCCGTAAGGTGAAGGTGGAAGACCTGAACCAGCTCGCCAACGACAGCATCATGGCCTTCGCCGACACGAAGGATTATATGACGGCCAAACTCATCGACAAGGTCATGTTCCCAGAGGAGATCAAAGCAGAGATCAAGAATCGTCTAAAACTCGACAAAGATGATGATATCCCACAACTGACGCTCTCCGACATGCTCAACGTGAAGTCGGACAAGAACAAGGACGGTGAGAAGGTGGCCATCTACTACGCCTACGGCAGCATTGTCGATAGTGAGACCATGAACCTGCTTTCAGGTGGTGGACACTGTATCGTGGGTAAAAGCACAGCAAAAGACCTGCGCGAACTGGCTGACGATGACGACGTAAAGGCTGTGGTGTTCCGCGTGAACTCTGGTGGTGGTAGTGCCGTGGCTTCTGAACAGATCCGTCATGCCATCAAACTGTTGAAGGCCAAGAAACCTGTTGTAGTATCCATGGGTGGTATGGCTGCATCAGGCGGTTACTGGATCAGTTCACCTGCCAACTATATCTTCGCTGAGCCGACGACAATCACGGGTAGCATCGGCATCTTCGGACTTATTCCGAACTTCAGCGGACTGGTTACCGACAAACTCGGTGTCACCTTCGACGGTGTGACTACCCATAAGTTCACCGACTATGAGCAGGATATGATCCTCGCCAAGAACACAGACGAGATCATGAAGCACATGCAGACTTATATCGAACACGGCTATCAGGACTTCCTCAGCATCGTGTCCGAGGGCCGCGGGATGAAGCCGGATCAGGTGGATTCCATCGGACAGGGTCGCGTATGGCTCGCTACCGATGCACTGAACATCAAACTCGTGGATAAGTTGGGTAGTCTCGACGAAGCAGTGAAGAAAGCCGCCGAACTGGCTAAGATCAAGGACTACTATACAGAATCCTACCCCGGCAAGGGCAGTTGGCTTGACAGCTTCATGCCGAAGGGAGACAAGGGAACCTACCTCGACAGTAAGTTACAGGAAGAGCTAAAGGCCTTCCTCGGTGACCTCTACGAGCCACTCATGGAGATCCGCCAGACCGTCAAGGACGGCAGTCATATCCAGGCCAGAATGTTGGACGATGTCAGAGTGAAATAAAAACAACGCGTGATGAACGACAGAGTGGAAGGTGATCTCATCAGTATCAACAAGCCGTTGCGCCCGCTAAGTTGGTTGTATGGTTTGGTGGTCGGATGTAGGAACATGCTCTTCGAGATGGGTGTCTTGAAGAGCCGTTCCTTCACTGTGCCCGTCATTTCCGTCGGAAATATCACCGTTGGTGGCACGGGAAAGACACCTCATGTGGAGTATCTGATCCGTCTGTTGAAGGACAAGGCGAAGGTGGCTGTGCTGAGCCGGGGCTACAAACGGAAGAGTCACGGTTTCGTGATCGCCAATAAGGAAACAACCATGAGTGACATCGGCGACGAACCGTTCCAGATGTTGCAGAAATTCCCGGACATCACCGTGGCAGTTGACAAGAAACGTACGAGGGGCATTGAGAAACTGACCAATGGTGAATTTGTTGACGGCATCGACGTCATCCTGCTGGATGATGCCTTCCAGCACCGATATGTCAAACCAGGTATCAACATCCTACTCGTCGATTACCACCGACTGGTCATCTACGACGAATTGTTACCCGCAGGCCGGCTCCGTGAGCCCGTCAAGGGTAAGGACAGAGCGGATATCGTGATCGTCACCAAATGTCCGACAGACCTGAAGCCCATGGAATTCCGAGTGATCACCAAGGCGATGGCCCTCTACCCGTATCAACAACTCTTCTTCTCCACGCATGAGTACGACGACCTCAAGCCTGTCTTCCCTGATTTAGCCAGACCAGATAATCCAGATAGGCTAGATAATCTGGCAGGCAAGAACATCCTCCTCTTGACGGGCATCGCCTCACCCGAGCAGATGCAACATGATCTACAGGCATACACCGACAAGATTCATCCCCTGACATTCAGCGATCATCATCATTTCAAGCACAAGGATGTCGAGCGCATTAACGAAACTTTCAATGCTCTCCCGTCACCAAAGCTGATCATCACAACAGAGAAAGATGCTTGTCGTCTAACGGTTGCTGAGGGATTAAGCGATGAGGTCAAAAAGGCTCTCTACGTGCTGCCCATCCACGTCAAGATCCTGCAGGATCAAGAAGATTTATTCCATCAAAAGATATTCGGATATGTACGAAAGAATTCAAGAAACAGCATCTTGGCTAAAACAAAGGATGACCACAAGCCCCAAGACAGCCATCGTACTGGGGACAGGCCTCGGACAATTAGCTTCAGAAATATCTGACACCTACGAATTTCCTTATCAGGACATCCCAAACTTCCCTGTATCAACGGTAGAGGGGCATTCTGGGAAACTGATCTTCGGCAAGCTCGGAGGTATTGACATCATGGCCATGCAGGGCCGTTTCCACTTCTACGAGGGTTACTCGATGAAGGAAGTGACCTTCCCCGTGCGGGTGATGTACGAGTTGGGCATCAAGACGCTCTTTGTCTCCAATGCCGCTGGTGGTATGAACCCGCAATTCCAGATTGGCGATCTGATGATTATCACCGACCATATCAATTTCTTCCCTGAGCATCCATTGCGCGGCAAGAATTTCCCTACGGGACCGCGATTCCCTGATATGCACGAGACCTACGACTTGTCGTTGGTGGCACTTGCCGACAAGATTGCAGAGGAGAAAGGCATCAAAGTGCAGCACGGCGTATATGTCGGTGTTCAGGGTCCTACCTTCGAGACCCCTGCGGAATATAGGATGTACCGTCTGCTGGGTGGTGATGCCGTCGGCATGTCCACTGTACCAGAGGTTATCGTAGCCCATCATTGTGGCATCCGCACCTTTGGTATTTCCGTTATCACCGACCTTGGTGGCTTCGACGATCCTGTAGAGGTCAGCCACGAGGAAGTACAGGAGGCTGCCAACATGGCTCAGCCACTGATGACAGAGATCATGCGTGAGATGATTAAACGTAGTAAATAAATGGAGATAGCAAAATTAGGAGAATTTGGTCTAATAGACCGTCTCACGAAAGACATAGAGATCAAGAACGAGAGTACGAAATACGGTGTTGGTGATGACTGCGCCGTACTCTCCTACCCCAACAAAGAAGTACTGGTGACCACCGACCTGTTGATGGAAGGTGTGCACTTCGACCTGACTTATATAGACCTGAAACATCTGGGTTACAAGTCAGCCATGGTGAATATCAGCGACGTGTTTGCCATGAATGGCACCCCTCGTCAGATCACCGTCTCACTGGCCATCAGTAAACGGTTCTCTGTAGAGGATATGGATGAGTTCTACGCTGGTTTAAAACTCGCCTGCGACAAGTGGGGCGTGGATATCATCGGTGGCGACATCACCTCTTCCTATACGGGTCTGGCTATCAGTATCACATGTATCGGTGAAGCCAAGAAAGAGGAGATTGTCTATCGCAACGGTGCAAAGAATACGGATCTGGTCTGCGTGAGTGGTGACCTTGGCGCCGCCTATATGGGACTCCAGTTGCTGGAGCGCGAGAAGAGCGTCTATTACGGACAGGTCAATGACCTCCAGAAGAAGATCGCTGAGGCCAAAGCCGCTGGTGATGAGAAGAAGCTATCAGCTCTTAACTATCAACTATCCCATCTCGACTTCCAACCCGACTTCAGTGGCAAGGAATACCTGCTGCAACGCCAACTGCAGACGGAGGCCCGTGGCGACATCATCGTGAAACTCCGTGAGGCAGGCATCAAACCCACAGCCATGATGGACATCAGCGATGGACTGTCGTCGGAATTGATGCATATCTGCAAACAGTCAGGTGTCGGCTGCCGTATCTATGAGAAGAATCTCCCCATCGACTACCAGACAGCCGTCATGGCAGAGGAGATGAACATGAACGTCACGACCTGTGCCCTCAACGGTGGCGAAGACTATGAACTACTGTTCACCGTGCCCATCGGCGACCACGAGAAGATCGAACAGATTGAGGGTATCAAGCTGATCGGACACATCACCGAGGAGAAATTCGGCAAGGTGCTCGTAACCCGTGACAATCAGGAGTTTGAACTCAAGGCGCAAGGTTGGATACATCTCTCTGAATAACTTTTTCTAAAAATATTTCCCAAAAAGTTTGGTAGGTTCAAAAAATGTTCGTACCTTTGCACCCGCAAAACGAAAGGATTGTAGAAACCGCATGGTGCCTTAGCTCAGTTGGTAGAGCATCGGACTGAAAATCCGTGTGTCCCCGGTTCGATTCCTGGAGGTACCACTCCTCCTTTCATTAGCCCGGTTTCGCGTTATGGCGGCCGGGTTTCTTTTTATAACCTAAACAACTAAAAAGTCATGGGAATAGTCATTGGCATTGACGTGGGCATCTCCACTACAAAGATCGTTGGTATCAAAAACGGAAAGATCTCCGCACCCATCCGTATCACTGCTACCGATCCTGTTACCTCTCTCTATGGTGCATTCGGCAAGTATCTGCACGATAACAACATCAAGTTGAAGGATGTGGAACAGGTGATGGTAACGGGCGTTGGATCCGCCTATATCAATGAGCCTGTCTATGGACTGCCAACGGGCAAGACCGATGAGTTTATTGCCGACGGACTTGGTGCACGATTTGAGAGCGGACTGACCAAAGCCATCGTTGTATCCATGGGAACAGGAACCAGTTTTGTACAGTGCTGTGGTGACGACATCCGCCATATCGGTGGTATCGGTATTGGTGGTGGAACGCTACAAGGACTGGCCCGCGTGATGCTGAACACCCGTGATCCGAAACAGATCCAGAGTCTTGCCAAACAGGGAGACATCCACAATATCAACCTGCTCATCGGCGACATCACCACCCATCCGCTGCCAGGACTGCCAATGGATGCCACAGCTTCCCTCTTCTCTAAGGCCCAGTATGACGCCCCCAAAGAGGACATCGCCCTAGGTATTATTGTCATGGTGCTGCAGGCCATCGGGTCAGCAACCATCTTGTCTGCCCTGAACACAGGCATCAAGGACTTTGTGCTGATTGGAAACCTGACGCTCTACCCCGAATGTAAGGAAGTATATCCCATGCTGGAGAAGTTATACGACGTACATTTCCACATTCCCAAATATTCGGAATTCTGCACTGCTATCGGCGCTGCACTTGATTACGTAATAAATTCCAACAAAGAGTGCATTTAACCTACGCCCTTTCTACGCCCTAGCTAGCTCCTTGCTACCCCCTAGCTACGTTTTTCAGGGTTTCAACCTACGCCAAAAGTAAAAAATCAATACACGGACTCATTCAAGTTCCTGCGGAGGAAGAAGGCCTTGGTAGCAAGGAAGAAACAGGCGACACCAGAGGCATTGACGAGGACGACAGTCCAGAAAGCAGCACCATAGCCTAAGAGTTCTGAAACGATACCTCCCACAAGGATACCAAGACCCATACCGATATCCCACGAGATAAGGATGGTGGAGTTGGCAGTGCCGCGCTGGTTGTTACGGGCCACGTTGATGGTCATGTTCTGGAAGGCGGGCCACATATGACCGTTGCCCAAGCCGATGAGCAGGGCAGAACCGTAATAGCCGAGAGCCATTGACCATTGAACATTGACCATTGAACATTCTGCCAACGTGGGCATCAGGATGAATAAGGTATATCCCACCAACGAGATGACCATTCCCTCTCCTGCATTATGGGTGACACGACCATTGCGCAGTGCTTTGCCTCCCTGCAGGCGCGAGAGGATCAGGCCGACGGAGCAGAGCATAAAATAGGTGCCCGTACCCCCCATGATACCCATCACCTCCTTCCCATAGATTGCGAGGTAGTTACTGAGCACACCAAAGCTAAAGCCAAAGGCCACCATGTTGACACCTATCAGCCACCCACGCACCAGAAAGAACCTGTCCCACGACAGTTTTTTTATCTTGGGGCCAGGCCCCGACATCAAGAACCTCCTACTGGGGCCTGACCCCAAGTTAAAGTCAGACCTGTCCCCAATGCTCACTGTGGCATCGACGAGCCAGCCTGCGCAGGCCACGATAAGTGCCAGCCAGAAGAGGAACTCGAAACTGTCAGTGAGTTGGTAGATGAAGATACCAATGGTCGGAGCAATGGCCATAGCGAGGTTGTTACTCAGACCGTAATACCCGATACCCTCCGTACGACGACTGGATGGCAGAACATCGATGGCCGCTGTGGAGTTAGCCACCGTGAGTGCACCAAAGGGACCACCGTGAAGTGTTCTCACGATCATAAACAACAACAAGGTGGAAGCGGCGAGATAACCCGCGAAGAAGATGGCAAAAGCCCCGAAGGCGATCATCAGCACCGTCTTTCGCGGAAAGGAATCGACCACATAACCGCTGAACGGACGGAACAGCAGAGCCGTGATCGTATAGCCTGAAAGCACCAAGCCAATAACATCCTTCGTCGCCCCGAAATGCTCACTCAGATAGAGCGGCAGCAGAGGCGTCAGCACATAGAAGGCGAAAAACAGCGTAAAATTCGCTGTCATCACCTTACAATAGTTCCTGTTCCAGAGCCTGTCCATTATTGGCAGACAGCGAAATAGTGTTCACGCAACGACATACTGAAGGGTTCGCCGTTGAGTGTGACCGTCTCCTGCAGTCTGATATCTGTCGATGATGCACCCACCTTCACGATATACGCTCCCGGCAGGATGTTCCAGCGGCGTTCACCCTCATGACTGTAGAAGCCGAACTGTTCGATATACAGTGTCGCCTTCACCGTCTTGCTCTCACCCGGTTTCAGAGACACGCGGGTAAAGCCCTGCAACTGGATGGGGCGCAGAGGCTGATCTGTGGAAGTCGGCGACAGATAGATTTGCGCAATCTCATCGGCAGCCACTTTGCCGGTATTCTTCACCTCAAACGTCAGGTTGACACCCTGTTCAGTGACTGTGGTCTTCAGGTTGCTGTATTCAAACGTGGTGTAGGTCAGACCGTATCCAAAGGGCCATGCCACACGCGGATCCTTCTCGATAGAACGGTTATAGCAAATAGCCTCATTGATCTCCATATTAGGATAGCTGACTGAGAGTTTAGCGGATGGCGACACCTTACCATACAGGATATCGGCCACAGCGTCACCACCTTCCTCACCCGGATACCAGGCCTGGATAACAGCAGCACATTTCTCTGCCAGACCAGACACCACCTGTGCCCTACCTCCGAACATCACGAGTACCACGGGCTTGCCCGTCTTGATCAGTTCTTCGACAAACTGCTCCTGCTTACCTGGCAGACGGAGCGTCTGACGATCGCGGTTCTCACCACAGAGCATCACGTTCTCACCCATGGCAGCTACAATCACATCAGCCTGCTTCGCCATACGAAGAGCCTCAGCCTTGTCGGCCTTCTCGCCCGAATCCACCTTACGGTGCAGGATCTCGTACTCCCAAGCACGTTCGTCACCCAGTTCGCTGTATTTCGTCTCAATCTCTTCCGTCCAGTCACAGCCACGAGAGTACATCAGGTTGACGCCCTCTGGCTTGCTCTTCGTCATACCCTCCAGCAGATTCACGATATGTGGATTATCAGGCACATCCTCCTTCTTCTTCCAGAAATACGACATGGCGGGATAGGTATAGTCGCCGCACATAGCCCAGAAAGAGTTCGCGTTAGGACCAGTGAGCAGGATATTCTTAACATCCTTCAACGGCAGCACCCCATTGTTCTCCAACAGCACCACCGACTGCGTGGCGATGTCGTAGGCCGTCTGACGCTCCTCCTTCGAATCAAGGACGATCTCCCCTGCCGTGTAGAGATAGGCATCCTCATCGAAGAGACCAGCACGGAACTTAAAGCGGAGCACGTCCTTCACGGCACGCTCCAGCACCTCTGGCTTCATCAGCCCCTGGTCGATGGCCTGCTGCAGATGCTGATAGTTGGCGCCGAAGGGGAAATCGACATCATTACCCCCATTGATGGCAGCAGCGGCCTTCTTCACCACATCGTCGAGGTCAGGAATCTGGTCGATGGCCGTATAGTCGCTCACCACCATACCGTCGAAGCCGAGATAGTCGCGCAGGATATCCAGCAGGATCTCACTGTTAGCCACGCACTTCGTACCGTGAACATCATGATAGCCAGGCATGACAGCCTTACTGCCAGCCAGACGGATCATCGTCTCGTGGGGCAGCAGGATCTCCTCCATCAGTTCCTTCTCGTCGGCATCACCCCCACCGCCATAACCGAGGTAATGCTTCGAACAGGCACCCACACCCTTCTTCAGGTCATCCTGCTGGAGACCCTTCACGAAGGCCGTACCCATCACCGCCGACAGATAGCCGTCCTCGCCATAGGACTCCTCCAGACGGTTGAACGACGGTATGCGACACACATCGACCATCGGCGAGAGGGCGAAGATACCACCCATCTTCCTCAGTGCCGTACTCGTCTGGCGGGTCTTCAACTCAGCCAGTTCGGGATTGAAGGAACAGGCCTGTCCGATCTGCTGTGGATAGATCGTGGAGCCCACGGTGTTAACACCCGAGAGTACCTCCTCGTGCATGAGCGCAGGAATACCGTTGGGCGTGTTGTGGATGAGCCAGTCCTGTACGGCTGCCGCACGGTCGCGCAACTCATTCGGATTACGGGGCTGCTGCAGACAGAACTGCGAGAAGTGTCCAACACCATAGGGGATCAGTTCGCGACACTTGGCCGTATCCAGATTCCCCTGTTCATCGAAGAGATCATCCATATACATGCTCTTCAACTGGGCGATGCGCTCCTCCTGCGACATCTTGCCATAAAGTTCATCAACCTGCTGTTCCATATCTGCTTTTGTGTTACACCCTGCCATCAGAATGGTCAGGCTCGTCATGACCACACCACAAAGAAGGGTCATCCCTGTTTGAAAGTATTTAACCATATTGTTTCAGATTTTCTGCAAAGTTACAAAAAACATCTGATTCACGGAAGCGAAGCATGTTAATGTTCTATAATTAATTAGGTGGCGATTTTACCTTTCTCCATCTTATACGTCAGAGAAGTGATAATTATCAACTGTATGAAACGAACTATATTATTATCTACGCTGGTCATGCTATGCGCTATGGGCAACATGGCACAAGATGATGCCCAGATGGTGGTGAGCACCGAGTCTGGACTAGTGAAAGGTTTTGATCATGAGGGATCGATGGGCTTCCTCGGCATCCCCTACGCCAAGGTGGAGCGATTCATGCCCCCACAGCCCGTGGCCAAGTGGGACACCATCCGCGTGTGCGACCACTGGGGACCTCAGGCTATGCAGAATACCTGGGGCAAGCAACTGAGTGAGGCAGAGATGTCAGAGCAGTGCTGCGTGCTGAACGTATGGACCACCGACACAAAGGCTAAGAAACCCGTGATGGTATGGCTCCATGGTGGCGGTTTCGACTCAGGCACCTCAGCCTGGGATCCTGGTATGAAACTGGCCCAGCGCGATGTGGTCGTAGTCAGTGTGAACCATCGTCTGAACATCCTCGGATTCCTCGACCTTTCGGCTTGTAGTGAGAAATACAAATACTCTGGCAACGTGGGTATGCTAGACGTGGTACAGGCGCTACAGTGGGTACAGAAGAACATCAGCCAGTTTGGCGGCGATCCCTCGAACGTCACCATCTTCGGTGAGTCGGGCGGTGGTGGTAAGGTGGGTACCCTACTCTGTATGCCCCCCGCCAAAGGACTGTTCCACAAGGCCATCATCATGAGCGGAACCATCCTCAACGTCAACACCAAGCAGATGACGGAGGAACTGGGTCAGGCCGTGATGAAGGAACTGAACATCGACAAGAAGGATATCGACAAGATCAAGGACGTGCCCTACGAGGAGCTCTATGCTGCCGGACAGCGCGCGATGGCGGCCAGCATCGGCACCCGTAAGCCTGGTACCCCGATGATGTGGGGCTTCGGTCCTACGCCCGATGGTGAGGTACTGCTCCAGCAGCCTTTCCAGAACGGTTTTGCGAAGATCTCCGACAATATCCCCATCATGATCGGTACCACGTTCAATGAACTCCAGCCTCTGCGCTACGACAAGGAGATGACGATGGACGAGGCCCGTCGCGAACTGATGAAGACCTTCGGCTGGGATACGCAGGCTTATATCAAGGCCTTTGCAGAGGCTTATCCCGACTATACGCCACAGGATCTGTTGAGCATCGACTGGCTCTTCCGTCCGAAGACGATCATCACCGCCGACGAGATCGCAGAGACGCGTCAGGCGCCTACCTATATGTATATGTTTACCCAGCGTTCGAAGGCTAATAACGCCAGTGTGCACGGAGCAGAGTTGAAATACTGCTTTAACAATATCAATGAGAACAGCGAAGAACACCCCTCTGCCAAGTTGGCTGATGAGATGAGTAGCATCTGGGCGAAGTTTGCTACAACAGGTAATCCTAATACAGATTGTTTGCCAGACACTTGGCATCCCTACACGAAGGAGAATGGCGAACTTCTGGAGTTGGGCGAGAAGTTGCAGTTCCACCATAATCACGACCGCAAGTTGGCCGAGATTATCGACAAGCACTGTTTCCAGCAGCTCGACGAGTTCCGCGACCGTCAGAGCAGCCGTCAGTTGAAGGTGGGTGATGTCACCATGACCATCTATCCCACGAAGGGCGGCAAGATCATGTCACTGAAATACAAGGATCAGGAGGCCATCTCGCAACTCACCATGCCAGAAGCCTTCGGAAGCACTTTCTGGACCAGTCCTCAGAAGGAGTGGAACTGGCCGCCAGTGCCTGAGTTCGACAAACAGCCTTACACCGTGGAGGAGAAAGACGGTCACCTCGTCATGACCAGTCCTGTCAACGATCGTCTGGGCTTCCGTGTGCGCAAGGACTTCTCTACGGATGCTAAGGATGGGGCCATCGTCGTCACCTATTCCATTATTAATGAGAGTAACCAAGAGCGCCAGGTGGCTCCCTGGGAGATCACCCGTGTAACGAACGATGGTGGCCTCATCTTCTTCGATGCGCCCCTCGATGGTATCACGCCCGCTGGTCTGATGAACTTCAAGGCCGAGTACGGTGCCGTATGGTACAAGACCGATGAGACCAATGAGAACCGCAAGATCAACGCCGATGGCAAGGGTTGGCTGGCCTACGCGAACAAGGGTCTCCTCATGATCAAGAAGTTCGACGACCTGAAACCCACCGATCCAGCCCCCGACGAGGCCGAGGTACAGATCTACGTCAACCGTGGCAAGGCCCACATCGAACTGGAGAGCCAGGGCGCTTACACCACCCTGAAGCCCCAGGAAGAGTTAGACTGGACCGTACGCTGGTTTCTCCTCCCCTACGATGGTGAGCTGACCCCCAACAAGCAACTCCTCAAGAGCGTCCGTCAAACCATCAAATAATCGGGGTCCCTGCCAACAAAACATCGGGGAGCCTCGTGCGTGGCTCCCCGTTATAGATACTCCTATTTCTTTGCTGCCTTAAACTCGCGGTACTGGGAGAGTAGCTTCTTGAAGTACTCGGGTTTGAAGAACCAGATGCGGGTATCGTCGGGGTTGACAGTCAACTGGTTAGGATTAGAGGGGAAATACCTAAAATTGAAGTTCAATTTGATTTCACTCTTGTCTGCATAGGGTATAACGGTGAACTGAAAGTTATCATCGCAGAGTATGATATCGTCCTGGGGTGTTGCCTCATCCTCTTCATCTTCCAGATAGTTTTGCTGCATCCACCCCACAAGCGGTCTCTCGATATTCCAGGTGGGCACCTGCACGAGGAACTGCCTCTTGCCATTGTAAGTAATCTGGGGCACAGCATAACGGTAAACCTGAGTCTGTTGGTTAATAAGCGTCTCCAGGGCTAACTCGGCCATAATGGTTGCCTCGTCGATGTTCTGGATTCGCTTGTCGTATTGAGCCATGGAATTGTTTTTGAAGGCATCCGAAACGACACTAAAGGCTTGTGTAGGATCGACAGCACCTAAAAAATAACCATAGATAAGTTTGAGACCGTTAGTGACGGGATCGTACTTGCCCAGTTCCTGTTCAAACGCGTTAGTCGCCATCTCGTAGTAGGCTAAGCTTTTGACTATGTCTTGTTTCCTCATATAAATGGTTCCGAGACTTTGACAAGTAAGGCCCATCAGCGTGTCTTGGGGTACGGTTTGCTCTTGGGCAATCTTCAGAGCGCGCTCTGCGTAAGGCAGGGCACGATCAACGTCAATCTTATCTCCAAGATTTTCGTTAAGGAATGCCATGGCGGCCTGATACTGCATCTTGCCGTTTGTGGGGTTCTCATCGGCTAACTTGGCTTTGTCTTCAGCATACTTTAAAGCCTCTTCCGGACTCTCCTGTGCATTCGCCTGGAATGCCACGGCGCACATCAGCGCCACGATAGTTAATACCCTTTTCATCGTTGTTTGTTTTACAATCTATCTTATGTTTTAGATGACATGGAGGCCAAGGAAGACCATCAGACCGTTCATCAGGATCCAGAAGATAGCGAACGGCATCGTCTTGCGCATGATATCTCCGTCCTGACCCTCCATATCACAGGCGGCCGTAGCGATGGCGATACTCTGTGGCGAGAGCAACTTTCCACCTTCAGAACCTGCACAGTTGGCAGCGGCGAGCCAGTTGGTCTCGTTACCAGTCACACCAAAGAACGTACCCTGGTTCACCAATCCCAGGTCGCTGGCGGCTGTAGCCTGCAGTTTACCGAAGAGGATGTTGGCGTTAGTGGCACTACCCGTCACGAAGGTACCAATAGAACCAATGAGAGGAGCAAAGAACGGGAAGGCGGAACCTGTCAAGAGTACAAGACCCTTGGCGATATCGTTGGTCATACCCGTATTGTTCATCAGCATGGCCATAGCCACCAGACAGCAGATGGTCACCACCGTCTTCTGGAGGTTAAGCGTAGTCTTGCCAAGCAACTTCATCAGACTGCCAAAGCTCATACCCTGAATTAGACCACCAATGACGGCACCCAAGAAAATCATCAGACCCGCATTGGAGAGCCAGCCGAACTTAAAGGTGTTGCCAATGACGGGCATGTCAAACTTGGTCACCAACGTGTTGTTGAGCAGTTCGTTGACAGGAGGAACGATCTTACTTGAAATCAGGATGAAGAAGATGATCAGGCCATAGACACTCCATGCCTTGAGGGTCTTGGCAAGGCCAAACTTCTGATGCTCCACCTGAACGGTATCAGCGGCACTTTCCTTCTTAATGAACAGTTTGTTGTAGATCAGCATGGCGATGATGGCAGCCACAGAACCGAGGATGGCAGGCGTCTCAGGACCAATGAAATGAGCACAGCAAAACTGCACGATGATAGAGAACGTACCCACAAAAAGGGCGATGGAGATATTCTTCACGATCTTCGTCTTATCAGTCATCATCAAGATGAGGAACGGTGTGATGAAGAACATCAGCGAAAGCTGAAGGATGATAAACGTAGCCACCTCACAGAGTTCCTCAGGCGTAGCCACGCCACTGGCAGCCACCTGGTTGGCGAGTGTCGTGGCTGGCAGACCTACAGCACCAAAACCTACAGCCACTGTATTAGCCACCAGACAGATCACAGCAGAGAACATCGGTTTGAAGCCCAGTCCAATGAGGATAGCTGCAGGGATAGCCACAGCCGTTCCGAAACCGGCCATACCTTCGAGCACACCACCAAGACCCCAAGTCAGGAGCAACACCAGCAGACCCTTGTCGGAGGTCATCTGGATAAACTGCGTCTTGATGGTCTCAATCTCCTTCGTCTCACAGAGGATGTTGTAGCTGAAGATCGCACAGATGATAATCAGAATGATCGGGAAGCAGGCCTTGAGGAATCCCTCGACGACAGACCAGAGCGTCACACCATAGATAGACACATTGGCATACTTCTCTGGCACGATACCCATAGCGGGAGCCGCGAACAAGGCCAGGATGATTGTTACAACCAGAGTGATCATGGCACTCTTGTAACCAGATACTTTAAAGCCCATCATCAGGACAATGAGCAATAGAATAGGAATGACAGATACTAATGCTGACATAGGTTTTTAGTTATTTGTTATTATATAAGTTGTTGTCCGCAATACTGCAATTTGAGGCCAAATGTACGAACTTTTTGCGAGATTTCCACAATAATTTAGTGAAAAAAATAAAAACGGAGGAAAACAATCCCCGAATTACCAGTCACTTTTCATTTCTTTTTTGTATCTTTGCCCCAAAAGTAATACACGCTAAAAACCAATAACGACCTATGATTCAACAATTCCTTTCCGACCTCAGACAATTCCTACCGTCTGACCGTATTTATACCGATGAGCTCCGCACCCTCGGCTGGGGAACGGACGCCAGTTTCTACCGCCAGATTCCAAAGGTTGTCATCCGTAGTGATGGCGAGGAGGAAATCTCTAAAATCGTCAAAACATGCCAGAAGCATAAATTGCCGTTTACCTTCCGTGCTGCCGGTACCTCGCTCTCTGGACAGAGTTGTACCGACTCCGTGCTGATCGTAGCAGGTAAGCACTGGGAGAAATACGAGATTGGCGAAAACCAGGACACCATCAAGTTACAGCCTGGTATCGTGGGTGCCAGGGTGAATGAGATCCTGAAGCCCTACGGTCGGGTGTTCCCGCCTGATCCTGCCTCAATAGGTAGTGCGATGGTTGGTGGTATCGTCATCAACAATGCCTCAGGTATGAACTGTGGTGTGCATGCCAACAGCGACCGTATGATGGTATCGGCACGTATCATCCTCACTGATGGTACGGTATTGGATACAGGCTCAGAAGAGAGCAAGGAGGCCTTCCGCAAGAGTCATCCTGAGTTTATCGCCAAGATTGAGGCCCTGCGCGACAAGGTGCGAGCCGACGAAGAACTGGCCGCGCGCATACGTACCAAATATAGTATTAAGAACGTGACGGGTCTGAACCTCCGTCCGCTCATCGCCTACGACGATCCCTTCGACATCATCGCCCACTCGATGGTGGGTTCTGAGGGTACGCTCGCCTTCCTTTCAGAGGTGACAATGAAGACACTCTACGATTATAAGTACAAAGCCTCGGCGATGGTCTATTTCATGACGATGAAGGAGAGTTGCGAGGCCGTGGTGGCCATGAAGAAACTGAAAGCTGGCGACGAGGATCTGAAGATGAGTGCTGAGAACCTGATGGTGAAGAGTGCTGAGATGCTCGACTATATGTCGCTGAACTCCGTCGATGATCCCGTGTTCCTGCAATATAAGCAGGATGTGGATGCTGGTAAGATCGAAGGTGTGGAACCTGGCGACTATCACAACCTGACGGCTATCCTCACGGAGACGAAGGGTATCACCCACGAGCAACTCCTCGAAAAGATCGAAAAGATCAAAGAGTGTCTGGGTAAGTTCCGTCTCTATATCCCTGCCGAGTTCACGGAAGATCCGAAGGTCTATGGCAAGTACTGGGCCATCCGCTCAGGTATCTTCCCCAGCGTGGGCGGTACGCGTCCCATCGGTACCTCGTGTCTCATCGAGGATGTAGCCTTCCCCATCGAGTCGCTGCCAGAGGCAACGGTGAAACTGCAGAAACTCATCGCCGATCACGGCTACGATGACGCCTGTATCTATGGTCATGCCTTCGAGGGCAACTACCACTTCATCCTGAACCAGAGTTTCGCTGATGAGCACGAGGTGGCCCGCTATGCAGAGATGATGCGCGATGTGGCAAAACTCGTTGTCGAGGAATACGACGGTTCGCTGAAGGCTGAACACGGCACGGGCCGTAATATGGCACCGTTCGTGAAGTACGAGTGGCGCGACAAGGCCTACGAGGCCATGAAGGAACTCAAGGCCATCTTCGATCCTGAGGGACTGCTGAACCAGGGCGTGATCTTCAACGACGATCCTGAGTGCTTCATCAAGTGTCTGAAGCCATTGCCCGTATTAGATTTCGACTTCAAGAGTGTGCCTGATGGCGGCCATTACCTGATGGATCCCAAACTCTCGACGGCCAAAGAGACCATCGAACAGGTGAAGCGTGCCAACAAGTGTATCGAGTGCGGCTTCTGTGAGGTGAACTGTATGTCATGCGGTCTGACGCTGTCGAGTCGTATGCGTATCGCCGTACAGCGCGAGATCCGTGAACTGGAGGCCACAGGAAAGGATCCCAAGCGTGTGGCAACCCTAAAGAAACAATACAAGTACTTTGGTGACCAGACCTGTGCGACGGATGGTCTCTGCTCTACCTCCTGTCCGATGAAGATCAACACGGGCGAACTGACACACCTGATCCGTCAGATGGATATGAACAACAGTACCATAGGCTATCAGGTTGGTGAGTTTGCCGCCAACCACATGGCAGGCATCAAGTCTGGATTGCGCGTGGTACTCGATGTGGCCCATGCCGCCCACGTCACCCTCGGTCCGAAACTGATGACAACGGTCTGTCGTACGATGAACAAGATGGGTATGCCCCTCTGGACGACGGCCATGCCGAAGAAGCACCGCCAGCCCAAGAAGTCCGACCTCACACAGTTTATCATCGACCGTTCGCTGCCCCATAACCAGCCTACGGAGGAGAACCCCTTGAAGGTGGTCTATTTCCCCAGTTGTATCAATCAAACGATGGGTCAGTCGAAGCATGGTGGCAAGATTCACGACCTTGTGGATGAGGTCATCCAACTGATGGCAAAGGCTGGCTACGAGGTGATCTTCCCAGAGGGTATGGAGAAGATGTGCTGTGGCCAGATCTGGGAGTCGAAGGGTATGCTCGACATCGCCGACCGTAAGAGTGCTGAACTGGAGCTGGCACTGTGGAAAGCCTCCAAGGAGGGCAAATATCCCGTGCTCTGTGCCCAGAGTCCCTGTCTGCACCGTATGAAGAAGGTCATGAAGAAGATGAAACTCTACGAGCCCGCCGAGTTTATTATGAAATATCTCGTGGATCGTCTCGACTTCCATCCCATCGGCCGTCCTATCGCCCTGCATATCACCTGTTCTACACGACAGATGGGTGTGGCTGATGATCTCATCAATCTTGCCAAGATGTGTTCCACGAAGGTTTATCTGCCAGAGGGCGTAGGCTGTTGCGGCTTCGCTGGCGACAGGGGCTTCACCTTCCCAGAACTCAACAAATATGGTCTGCGCAAACTCCGTCCACAGATCGAGGCCAACCATATCGAGGTGGGCTACTCCAATAGCCGTACCTGTGAGATCGGTCTCGAGACGAACACAGGCATCCCGTACATGAGCATCGTCTATCTCGTCAACGAGTGTACGACGAAGAAGGAAGGCTGATAAAACGAGAGAAGCGCTAACCGAAATGGTTAGCGCTTCTCTCTTAGTTGCGGAGGCAGGATTCGAACGTGCGACCTCCAGGTTATGAGCCTGGCGAGCTACCAACTGCTCCACTCCGCGATGTCATTTTTCTTAAGCGGGTGCAAAGGTACAACTTTTTTCCGACATACGCAAATAATTATGCGATTTTTTTGAAAAATGTCATTTTTCTCAACTTTTTCCGTCAGTTTTCTTGCTCAATTCAAAGAAAACCCTTAATTTTGCACACCGTAATAGTTGTGTGCAATTATTTAATCATAAGGAGGAAGCAAACATGTCCATCTCTAAAACAAGACAAAAACTGGTAGATGTAGCGCGCCAGCTGTTCGCCAAGAACGGTCTGGAGAACACGACGATGAACGATATCGCCCTGCAGTCCGGAAAAGGTCGTCGCACCCTTTACACCTACTTTAAGTCAAAGGAGGAGATCTATTATGCCGTCATTGAAGGTGAGCTGGAGCGTCTGAGCGACAAACTCGACGAGGTGGCAGCCCGTAGGATCCGTCCGCAGGACAAGATTATCGAACTGATCTACACCCATCTGAGTATGATCCGTGAGACGGTGGTGCGCAATGGTAACCTGCGTGCCGAGTTCTTCCGTAACATCTGGATGGTGGAGAAGGTGCGCAAACACTTCGATGATGCGGAGATCGAGCTCTTCCGCAAAGTCTATACGGAAGGTAAGGAGGACGGTGAGTTCGACATCGACAACATCGACCTCGTGGCCGACATCACGCACTATTGTATCAAGGGTCTGGAGGTGCCTTATATCTATGGCCGTATCGCCCACGGTATGAAGGAAGAAGACACCAAGCCCCAGGTGGCGAAGGTCGTCTATGGTGCACTTGGAAAGTTCCAGAGAAAGTAACTGAGATCATAAAATATAATTTAGAATTAAGAATTATGGGATTATTAGAAGGTAAGACAGCGCTGATTACAGGTGCTGCACGCGGTATCGGAAAGGCTATCGCACTGAAGTACGCCTCTGAGGGCGCTAACATCGCATTCACCGACCTCGAGGTGAACTTAGAGACTGAGAAGGAAATCGCCGCCCTGGGCGTGAAGGCCAAGAGCTACGCTTCGAACGCCGCAGACTTCGCTCAGACAGAGGAAGTGGTGAAGGCTGTGAAGGAAGAGTTTGGCAGCATCGATATTCTGGTGAACAATGCAGGTATCACGAAGGACGGTCTGATGCTTCGTATGACTGAGCAGCAGTGGGACGCTGTGATTGCCGTCAACCTGAAGTCAGCCTTCAACTTCATCCACGCCTGTGTGCCTGTGATGATGCGTCAGCGTGGTGGTTCGATCATCAACATGGCCTCTGTGGTAGGTGTTCACGGAAATGCCGGACAGGCTAACTATGCCGCTTCAAAAGCTGGATTGATCGCACTTGCCAAGAGTATCGCCCAGGAGATGGGTCCCAAGGGTATCCGTGCCAACGCCATCGCCCCGGGTTTCATTGAGACAGCGATGACTGCAGCCCTTCCTGAGGAGGTGCGCAAGGAGTGGTGCAACAAGATCCCCCTGCGCCGTGGTGGTCAGGTCGAGGATATCGCCAACGTGGCTACGTTCCTCGCCAGCGACATGTCGAGCTACGTGAGTGGTCAGGTGATTCAGGTCGATGGTGGTATGAACATGTAATATGCAAGTCGTTTACGAGGACAACCATATTATCATCGTCAACAAACAGAGTGGGGAGATCGTGCAGGGCGACAAGACTGGCGATCGCCCCCTCTCTGATATTGTAAAGGACTATATCAAGGAGAAGTACGCGAAGCCCGGGGCCGTATTCCTGGGAGTGGTGCATCGTCTGGATCGTCCTGTCAGCGGTCTCGTTGTCTTTGCACGTACCTCGAAAGCCCTCTCCCGACTTAATAAGATGTTTGCTGAGGGTGAGGTGCACAAGACCTATTGGGCCATCGTGAAAAACACGCCTCGCGAGTCCGAGGGGATGCTCACCCACTGGCTCGTGCGCAATGAGAAACAAAACAAGAGCTATGCCTACGATTCCGAGAAGCCGAATACCAAGAAGGCCATCCTGAAATACAAGGTCATCGGGCATTCCGACAACTACACCTTATTAGAAATACAACTGATGACAGGCCGTCATCATCAGATCCGCTGCCAGTTGGCAGCGATGGGCTGTCCCATCAAAGGCGACCTGAAGTACGGCGCACCAAGAAGCAACCCCGACGGCAGCATCTCACTGATGTCACGCCGTGTGGAGTTCATCCATCCTGTGTCCAAAGAGCCGATCGTCGCAGAGGCTCCCCTCCCCGATGACCCACTCTGGCAAACTTTTGGTGTCAGCTAAGTCACTTAGCAGCCAGACGGCTTCTATACAGATAAGCCAGATACAGGCAAGCACCCAGTGCAAGGGCTACCACAGCAATCGGCCACAGCAGCGAAGCCTCACTCTGTCCTGCATTCTCAAGAATCACCTGCGACTGTGCAACACTATCAACGAGGGTATCCTCTGTGGCATTAATCGAATCGCGTACCGTGTCAATCGTATCGACAATCACGGGTTTGATTTCCCTAATCCTACGAACCCTATCAGGGTCAATCGGAAGAACATCTGTTAAAAACATAATCTAATACTGTTAATGATTATTATGATAGTAATACAACAAAATAAGCAACGACAAAGATGACCAACAGTCCTGTCAGGAAACTGATGGCATTACAGAGGAATCCATACGTGAATGCCCGTTTGAGTGACCTCACAAACCAGTAGTACCACAATGTCTCCACCACGACCACCACGATTTCGCCCATCAGCACATCCGTCCAGTTTGGATACGGAAGGTATATCATCCAGAGGTTCAACGGCACATTCGTCAGGATATTCACCACCACCGACGACCACAGCACTTTCTTCCGCCTCTCTCTGAGGAAGATCAGCACACCATACTCGATGAGAATCGTGGCAATCAGCGCGGGTATTATCACTACGAGAATCTCCATATCCTTATAACATCACGGCCAAAAGATAACCTGGCAACAGTGCCGCAGCGAGCAATCCGAAGGCAAGCCCCTCGCGCTTAGGCAGCAGGACGTTCGCCAGATAGAGTGTAATAGGCATCGTACAGCTCATCAGAAATACACCTGCCAATAACACAGCCTCATAACTGTCCCTGAAGAGGAAACACAGGATCACGCCCCCCAGCAACACCATCAGCGACTTCAGAATACCCATGAAACGGGCGATCCATCCGCCTGCCATCTTACCCACCATCGACGCAACGGCAATCAGCAGGACAATCTCCTCTGTCTTCGTGATGCCACCCGAGAACACCTCACTGGCAAACGACCGGTAGCCCACAAACAACATCAGCGCCACCACGAGCGTCCAGATTCTCACAGGCGTCAACCAGTTGGAACGCTCTTTGATGTCCGAGACAGGTATAGACGCACCATCATCACAGTGAATATAGACCACTGATAGTCCTACAATAGCCAACAGCAATCCGTAAAGCAGCGCCCACGAGCGGAAGACCATTCCAATAGCTAGTCCCAGCACACCCGTTGACACAAACACGCCCAAAGCACGGATATCGTTGCCCGTCTTCACCACAGCCAACTTGCCGCCCCACACATGGAAGAGCGAGTTGCCCGCTCCCAATAGGGCCGCGACAGATATCAGCATACACTCTCCAAAGACATCTCCCATCAGATTCGGCGAATTCGCTACCAACATCGGTATCAGTGCAGCACAGGCTACAGCCAATGTCAGCAAAAGCGCAGACCATAACAACAGCCAGTGACGATGCGCCATACGGTCAGCCATCCATCCCGTCAGGGGCTGCGACATAAATGCTAACACATTATATATAAAAACAGCGCCCATGGAAACTTTATCGCCATACGCCCCGAAGTTGACACCATATACTTCTGCCAACAGGAACATAGTGCAGATGCACAAGCCATCCACCAGCAAATGCATGACCGAACTGATGCCTACCAACTGATAATTCTTACTCATTCCGCTGCAAAGATACATATTTTTTCGAATAATCAAATAAGATTTGGTTATTTAAGTTATTAATTGTAACTTTGCTGCCGATATGAGAACATTTTTGATTTTGATACTATTTGCCTGTGCGATGGGCGCCAACGCGCAGGAGCAGGTGAAGCACATTCGGCCGAAGAGCATCTGTCAGATGCCTAAGATCAGTGCTGAGGAGTATAAGAATTCTCCAGAGGAACTGGACCGAGAAGATTTAAGTGAGACAGAACGTGAGAGACTTGGTGATCTGACTGTCTATACCGACTTGTATGCCGGCTATTGTAGTTGGTATTGCGGTGGTGTGATCCTGTCAGTGAAGGCTTCGAGTTGTCTGAAGCCCCAAGGACATTTCAGTTACGAGGCAGAACATGCCCACGACTTCAACCACGAGAGTGTATGGGCAGAAGGTGCGACAGGACAAGGTATCGGCGAATGGCTGGAGTATGAGTTTCCTGGCACTTGTCCTCGTATCACGACCGTCAATATTCTCAACGGTCATGTGAAGAGTGATAAGGCTTGGCGCGAGAACTCCCGTCCAAAGGCCATTAAGATGTACTACATGGGAAAACCCTATGCGATACTTGAACTGGAGAACAGCCGTACGCTCCAGTGCTTCGACGTGGGCGTGTTAGGACCTCATGATGAGAATGCACCCAACTGGACTTTGCGGTTTGAAATACTCGATGTATATCCTGGAGAGAAGTATGCCGACACCGTGATCTCGGAACTGTACTTCGACGGAATCGACGTGCACTGATAGCGCAATAACGATGAAGAAAACCCTCAAGTGGATTGGGATTGCGGTGTTGACACCCTTTCTGCTGTTTATCATACTCGCCGTACTGATATACCTGCCACCCGTTCAGAATTGGGCGGTGAAGAAGGTAACTGCCATTGCCTCGGATAAGACGGGGATGGAGATCACGGTGGAGCATGTGAACCTGGAGTTCCCATTGGACTTAGGCATCGAGGGCTTCAGAGCTATCAAACAGAATGACAGTCTTCCCCAGATTAAAGACACCATTGCCGATGTGCGCAAACTGGTGGTGGATGTCAGGCTGCTGCCTTTATTCAAGAAGCGCGTAGTCATCGACGAACTATCACTGCATCAGGCGAAGATCAATACAAACGGTTTTATCAGCGACCTGCGCATCAAGGGTGAACTCGACGAACTCTGGCTCTCCTCGAAAGGTATCGACCTCGACAAAGAGACGGTGGAGGTGAACGGTGCGCGACTCTCAGACGCCCGCCTCGACATTGCACTAAGCGATACGGCTGCTGTGGATACCACCACCTCGGAGGTGAAGTGGAAGATCAATGCCGACAGCCTCAGCATCACGCGTACGGACCTCTTGCTTCATCTGCCTGGCGACACCCTAAACGTTCAGGCTTATCTTGGTCATGCTGTCGTCCGTGAGGCTAACATCGATCTCGGCACCAGCATCTATCAGATAGGCAGCTTCGACTGGCAAGATGGCAAACTGGCCTATGACAACCGTGTGGAGCCCGAGGTAAAAGGTCTCGACTACAACCATCTTGCGCTGAGCGATATCCGTCTGGGCATCGACTCCATCAACTATACGCCACAAGGAACCTCTCTATTCGTACGCCAAACGGCCCTCAAAGAGAAAAGCGGACTGGAGATCACAGAACTGACAGGTGGCGTAAAACTTGACTCCACCTTTAACAACGTACAATTGCCGGCATTCAAACTGCGCACACCCGACTCTGACATCATGGCCGAGGCAGATATCGACTTCAACATCGCCGACGACCTGAATCCGGGCAAAATGAAGTTGCGCTTAAACGCGCAATTAGGCAAACAGGATCTGATGCGCTTCATGGGTAACATGCCCCAGAAATTCATCGAACGCTATCCTAACCATCCGCTAGCCATCAAGGGTTCCATAAACGGCAACATGAAACAGTTGGAGTTTACCGGTATGGATATCAACCTGCCCACAGCACTTCACATGAATGCCGACGGTACAGCGGAGAATATCACGGACATGCGACATCTGAAGGCCGACGTGAAACTCAGTGCCAAGACACAGGATTTGAACTTTGTGACGGCTCTCGTAGATCCGAAGTTCACGAATGACTACCGTATCCCCAACGGCATGACCCTCGATGGCACACTGAAAGCCAACGGTCCTAAGTATGCCACCAATATGATCCTACGTGAAGGCAGTGGCAGTATTAAGTTGGTTGGTGATGTCACTATTCCCATGAATGCTAAGGGAGAACTGGTGGTGGAGAACATCAGTTACGATGCGGACATCAACGTGAGTAACCTGAACCTCCATCACTTCATGCCCAAGGATTCCATCTACAATGTCTCTGCAAGCATCAAGGCCAAGGGTTTTGGTACGGACATCCTTCACAACAGCAGCCATCTGACGGCCGATGCCACCATCCACCAGCTGCAATACGGCCATTGGAACCTGAAGGACCTCACTGCTCAGGCATTGCTGAAAAACGGTCGCGGACACATCTCTGCCAGTGGACACAACGAACTTTTCGACGGCATCATCGATATCGACGCCCTACTCAGTACAAAGGAGATCGAGGCAACCATCTGTCCTGAGCTCTTAAAGGCCGACCTCTACCAGATGCGGTTGGTCGATAAACCTCTGACCATCGGTCTGAACGGCGACATCAAGGTGTATTCCGACCTGAACAAGACCCATCATATCAGCGGCTTGCTGACGGATCTCTACATCCAGGATGACAAGAGCACCTATCATCCTGACAAGGTGGGTATCCTGTTGAAGACCAATCCCGACACCACCTACGTCAGAGCCCAGAGTGGCGATTTCATTGTGAAAGTGGATGCCAGCGGTGGCTACGAACAGGTGCTCGACCAGTTGACGATGCTCACCGACACCGTGATGACTCAGTATGAACAGAACATCATCGACCAACCTGCCGTCAAACGACTGCTACCCAGGATGAAACTTCACGTGGAGAGCAAACGCGAGAATCCCATCGCCAATCTGTTGAAAACCAGAAACATCGACTTCAAAGAATTGTTGCTTGACGTAACCACCTCGCCAGAGACTGGCATCAACGGCCAAAGTTTCCTCTATTCGCTCAACTACGACAGCACACGTATTGACACCATCCGTTTGAACCTTACCCAAAAAGGTGAACGTCTGACCTATCAGGGACAGATACGCAACAACAGAAAAAATCCGCAGTTTGTGTTTAATGCCCTCATCGACGGTCATTTTCATGAGCACGGCGCACTGGCGGGATTACGCTATTACGATGACAAAGATAAACTCGGTGTACGTATTGGCGCGACCGCAGAGATGGAGTCTGACGGCATCCGTCTCAAACTCATGCCAGACCGTCCCACCATCGGCTACAAGGAGTTTAACCTGAACAAGGACAATTTCGTATTCCTCCCCAAAGGCAAGAAGATCCAAGCTAAGATCGATCTGATCGCTGACGATAAGACTGGCTTAAAGCTCTATACGGAGAATCAGGACTCAACGATGCTACAAGACCTCACCGTCAGTATCCACCGTCTCGACCTCGGCGAAGTGACCTCCGTAATCCCCTACCTGCCTAAGATCACGGGTAAGTTGAATGGCGACTATCACATCATGATGGACCAGAACGAGGATATCTCTGTGGCCTCGGATATGGCTGTCCAGAATATGACATACGAAGGTTCACCCATCGGCAACATCAGTACGGAGATGGTGTATCTGATGAAGGAGGACAATACCCATGCCATCGATGCACGACTGATGCTTGACGATGAGGAAGTCGGACTGCTCAGCGGCACCTACCAGAACAAGAGTCACTCAGGAACAGGAGAGGGAAAGATCGACGCCACATTCACCATGACACGAATGCCACTCTCCATCGCCAATGGTATGGTACCAGATCAGATTATCGGACTCGAAGGCTTCGGTGAGGGTGAGCTGACCATTCAGGGTACCACGAAACACCCTGATGTGAACGGTGAGATCTATGTCGATTCAGCCTATCTCGTCAGTATCCCCTACGGCATCCGCATGCGCTTCGACAACGACCCCGTGCGTATCGTGGGCAGTCACCTGTTGCTGGAAAACTTCGGTCTCTATGCCTATAACGACGAGCCGCTGAACCTGATGGGCGACATCGACTTCAGCGATTTGGAACGTATCAATATTGACATGAGGATGCGAGCCCGTAACCTGTTATTGATCAACAGCAAACAAGAGGCCAAGAGTATTGCCTATGGCAAGGCTTTCGTAAATTTCTTCGCCCGTCTGCAGGGGCCATTGGAGCAGATGAACATGCGAGGCCGTCTTGATGTGCTCGGCACCACGGATATGACGTATATGTTGCTCGACTCTCCCCTCTCGGCAGATAATCGTCTGAAAGACCTCGTCAAATTCACTGACTTCACCGACTCCACCCAGACCGTTATCTCCCGTCCCCTGCCCAGCGGTATCAACGCCGATCTGACAATCAACGTATCACAGGGTGCGCATATCGTCTGTGACCTCAACGCCGAACAGACCAACTACGTGGATCTATTGGGAGGTGGTGACCTACGTCTGAGATACGGTTCGGAGGGCATCAACCTCACAGGCCGCTATACAGTCACCAATGGCGAGATGAAATACTCTCTGCCCGTTATTCCGCTGAAGACCTTCACCATCAAGGAAGGCAGCTATGTGGAATTTACGGGCGACCCGATGAATCCTAAACTCAACATCACGGCAACGGAGCGTACCAAGGCTTCAGTGAATAACGAGGGTGGTGCAAGTCGTATTGTGGTCTTCAATTGTGGCGTCGTCATTACCAAGACACTTAATGACATGGGGCTGGAGTTTATCATCGACGCACCAGAAGACAACAACGTCAGCAGCGAACTTGCCACCATGTCTGCTGAGGAACGTGGCAAGATTGCCGTCACCATGCTCACCACTGGTATGTATCTGGCCGATGGCAACACAGGCGGTTTTACGATGAACTCCGCCCTCAGTTCGTTCCTGCAGAGCGAGATCAACAATATCGCAGGTTCTGCTCTGAAGTCCCTTGACCTCAGCGTGGGTATCGACAACACGACCGATGCCAGCGGTGCCATGCATACTGACTATTCATTTAAGTTCGCCAAGCGCTTCCTCAACAACCGTTTGAAAGTGGAGATTGGCGGTAAGGTTTCATCAGGCAGCAGCGACTATGGAGGACAGAACAACTCCTTCTTCGACAATGTGACGATGGAATATCGCCTGAACCAGAACGCCACGCAGAACGTAAAGATCTTCTACCAACAGAATGTTTATGACTGGCTCGAAGGTTATACCAGCATGTACGGTGCCGGTTTTGTATGGCGCAGGAAGCTCGACAACTTCTGGGATATCTTCCGGTTCTGGAAAAAAGAGCAGCAACCAGTTCCGATGCGTCCGCAACAGCCGATGAATGGTCTGCGCCAGCCCACCATACAGCGCGACAGTATCAAAACAGACTCAATTCCGACGACTCATGAAACGAAATAGTATCCTATACCTATTAGCCATAGTGCTTCTCACATCGTGTTCGATGACGAAAGGCATTCCTGAGGACGATCAGTTGTTCACGGGTCTGAAGAAGATTGCCTATTCCGACGAGAAAGACTACGACAATGAAGACTATAACGACCACCTCACCACGACGAAAGAAGAGGTAGAGGCCGCCCTCGCCACAGAGCCCAATGGTTCACTCTTCGGCAGTAGCTACTACACCGTACCCTGGTCCTGGCACCTCTGGGTCTATAACAAGTATTCAGGCAAGAAGTCCGCATTTGCCAAATGGATGACGAAGTCCTTTGGTAAGTCCCCTGTACTGATGAGTAAGGTGAACCCTGCCCTCCGGGCCTCCATAGCAAAAAGCGTGCTCCAGAACAACGGCTTCTTCCGGGGTGATGTCTCCTACGAGGTCATCCCAAAGAAGAACCCCAAGAAATGCAAGATTACCTATACCGTCCGTCTGGATTCCCTTTTCACCCTCGACAGTGTAGCCTATACCAATTTCCCAAAGCCCCTGCAAGAACTGATAGACTCCACGAAGAACGAGACGCTTATCCATAGTGGAAACGCCTTTAGTGTGACGTCACTCGACGGTGAGCGCAGCCGCATCAGTACCCTTTTCCGTAACAACGGCTACTACTATTACAACAGCAACTACGCTTCTTATCTCGCTGACACTTTCCAAGTGGCAGACAAGGCTCAGTTGCGCTTTCAATTGGCTGACGGACTGCCAGACGAAGCACTCAGCAAATGGTACATTGGCAACATCAATGTCCAGTTCCGCAAATCAGCCCGTGAGCAGTTGACAGACAGTATCCAGCGTCGTCATCTCACCATTTTCTTTAACGGCAAGAAGCCCCCCATCCGTCCAAGGATCATCCTCAAGGACCTGAAACTGAGACCTCGCCAGTTATTCAGCTACGACAACTATCTGGAATCCGCCAATAAGATCAATGCTACAGGCGTCTTCTCCTCGACAGATTTCCAGTTTACGCCCCGTCCTGATACCGACACCCTTGACGTGCGTCTGAACTGTGTACTCGACAAGCCCTACGATTTTTATATCGAGTGCAACGCCATCGGACGTACCAATGGACGCTATGGTCCTGAGGCCAAGATCGGTTTCACCCGTCGTAACCTGTTCCATGGTGGCGAGAAACTCGACATCAACGCCCATGGTTCATACGAGTGGCAACGGGGTGGCGGAGACAACAGTTCCACCTTCCAGTATGGTGCCGATGTCAGCATCGAGTTCCCACGTATCATCGCCCCCTTCTATAATAGTGATCGCGTGCGCAGAGATAAGGAGGGACGTCGTATCCGTCGCCGTCGTTTCTATTCCACGCCCACGACCTACGCCAAGGTCTCTACAGACATCGTGCGCCGTCCTGAGTACTACAAGATGCACGTTGTCTCAGGCGAGTGGACCTACCGTTGGCAATCCTCTGCCACCAGTCAGCACGAGTTCTCACCCCTCACGGTGAAATACCAATATAAGAACACCACCACGGCGAAGTATGACTCATTAGTCAATAAGTATGTCTATCTCGAACGCACCATGGGCGATTATTTCATCCCCAAAATGCGCTACACCTATACCTATACCAGTCCCTCTACATTACGCAACCCTATCCGCTGGGAGACCACCTTCGAAGAGTCTGGCAACGTCCTCTCGCTCTACGACAGGCTCCGAGGCAAACCGTTTGATGAGAAGTATAAGGAGATGTACAAGACCCCCTACTCCCAGTACCTGCGTCTGGAGACCGACTTCACAAAGACATGGAGCGTAGGCATGGAGTCGAGTCTGGTGGGTCATGTCAATGCAGGCATCATCTGGAGTTATGGCAATAGCGACGAGGCGCCCCTTACCGAACAGTTCTATGTGGGTGGCGCCAACAGCATCCGTGCCTTCATGGTACGCGATATCGGTCCTGGTTCCTTCTCCGACTTAGGCTACCAAGACAAGCAACTCTTCTACCTGATGCGCAACGGTGATATCAAGTTTGTTGCGAACCTGGAGTATCGCGCTCCCCTCTTCGGTAACCTGAAAGGCGCAATCTTCCTCGATGCGGGAAACGTATGGCGACTCCGTCCGTTTGACCTCGGATCGAAAGAAGACTGGATTGGTTCTGGCTTTATCGACGAGGATGGTCGCAAATATACCGATGAGGAGGTCTATGAGGGCATGCAAAAATGGGTTTCCGGCATGACCTTCAAGGCCTCACGGTTCTTCAAGGACATTGCCCTCGGCACAGGTGTGGGTTTGCGCTATGATATGGGATTCCTCGTTATCCGCCTTGACTGGGGCTTTGCACTCCACCTCCCTTGCGACAATGGTGTCTCAGGCTATTTCTTCAATGCTCAGCGCTTCAAGGATCTCCATACCCTGAACTTCGCCATCGGCTATCCGTTCTGATGTTAAGGCACGTTAATCCGTGCCGCAATCCAATTCTTTTTAGTACCTTTGCAGACAAATTTTTAAACTTCTGATATAAAACTTATGAAACCAACGCTTTTTCTGCTTGCAGCAGGTATGGGAAGCCGCTACGGCGGTCTGAAACAACTCGACGGTCTGGGTCCCAACGGTGAGACCATCATGGACTATAGTATCTATGACGCCATCCAAGCAGGTTTTGGCAAGATCGTATGGGTGATCCGTAAGGATTTCGAGGAGCAGTTCCGTACGCAGATCCTCGCCAAGTACGAGGGACATATCCCTTGTGAGCTCTGCTTCCAGGGTCTCAATGCCCTGCCCGAAGGCTTCATCGTACCCGAAGGCCGCCAGAAGCCATGGGGCACCAATCACGCTGTGCTGATGGGTAAGGACGTGATCAAGGAACCGTTCTGCGTCATCAACTGTGATGACTTCTATAACCGCGATGCCTTCATGGTCATCGGTAAGTTCCTGGCCAATCTGCCCGAGGGAGCCAAGAACCAGTATGCGATGGTAGGTTTCCGCGTGGGTAACACCCTCTCAGAGAATGGTACCGTCGCCCGTGGCGTATGCTCTACCAACGAGAAGAACCACCTGACGACTGTCGTAGAGCGTACGGAGATCGTACGTTGTGCTGCTGACGGTTCCAACGCCGGAGCTGCCACAGAGCCTATCCGTTACAAGGATGAAAATGGCCAATGGGTAGAGGTGGCTGACAACACCCCTGTCTCCATGAATATGTGGGGCTTCACACCCGACTACTTCGACTATTCAGAGGCTGAGTTCAAACAGTTCCTCAGCGATCCGAAGAATATGGAGAACCTGAAGGCTGAGTTCTTCATCCCCCTGATGGTCAACAAACTGATTACCGAGGGTACGGCCACTGTCGAAGTGCTCGACACCACCAGCAAATGGTTTGGTGTGACCTATGCCGCAGATCGCGAATCGACCGTTGCCCGTATCCAACAGCTCGTTGACGAAGGTGTATATCCCAACAAGCTCTTCTAAATGGACATCAATATCATGACCGCAGATCAGGTGGCTCAGTTGAGCCACCTGATTTCTGAGGCGAATACCATTCTCATCACCTGTCACAAAAGTCCTGACGGCGATGCCATCGGCTCCTGTCTCGGCTGGGCGGAATACCTGCGCTCACTGGGTAAGGAGGCCATTGTCATCGTGCCTGACCAATATCCAGACTTCCTGCTTTGGATGCCGAACACGGAGAAGATCGTGCGCTACGATAAGCACCGTGAGAAGTGCGACATGCTTTTCAAGATTGCCGACCTCGTGTTCTGTCTCGACTACAACACCCCCAGTCGTGTTGAGGATATGGAACAGGCGCTCGTCTCCTCTCCTGCCCCACGCATACTTATCGACCACCATCTCAACCCCGATGTCCCCGCCGTACTGACCATCTCCCGTCCCGAGGCTTCCAGCACCAGCGAACTCATCTTTCGCATCGTCTGGCAACTGGACGGCTTCGAACAGATGGGGAAGCAGTTTGCGGCACCCATTTACTGTGGTATGATGACAGACACAGGCGGTTTCACCTTTAACTCCTCGAATCCCGAGATCTATCTTATCATCAGTGAGCTGCTCACCACACACATCGATAAGGATCGCATCTACCGCAACGTGTATCATAACTATTCCGAAAATCGCATCCGTCTGATGGGTTATGTGATGTATGAGAAACTCGTCTATCTGCCTGAGTACCACGCCGCTTTCTACACACTGACGAAACAAGAGCAACAACGGTTCCATTTCATCAAGGGTGATGCAGAGGGTCTGGTGAACATCCCCCAGCAGATCAAGGGCCTGAAGCTTTCTATCTCCCTGCGCGAGGATACGGAGAAACCTCGTCTCGTCTGGGTCAGTCTCCGCTCTGTAGATGACTTCCCCTGCAACAAGATGGCCGAGGAGTTCTTCAACGGTGGGGGCCACCTCAATGCCTCTGGAGGACGGATTAACGGTACCATGGAAGAAGCTGTCGAAACCGTCAAGAGAGCCATCGTCGCATACGAAAACAAGTTAAAGTAGCCTAATAATGACGTCGTTTGCGAAATAATTCGTACTTTTGCACCATCAATTCAAAGAAACGATGAAGAGATTCCTATTTATCATGATAGCCGTCGTCGCCGTCCTTGCCAGTTGCAATGACTATGAGACGTATGGTGACAAGAAGGACAAGGAGCGTAATGCCATAGCCAAGTTCATCTCCGATTCCGCTATCACGGTCATCTCTGAAGACCAATTCATACAGCAGGGCTATACGACAAACCTCTCGCGCAACGAGTTCGTCAAGTTCGACAAGAACGGTGTCTATATGCAGATTGTGCGTCCTGGTTGTGGTTCGATGGTTCAGGATGGCCAGAAGCTTAATCTCGTATGCCGCTTCTCCGAGTATAACCTCTTGGCAGACTCTATAGAGGCCCGCAACAACACGGCTGCCTATGCTGCCTACCCCGACGTCATGTATGTCTCTCGCACAGGTAGCACCTATACAGCGGCTTTCCTCAGCGGTATCATGTATAGCTATTATTCCGCCTCCGTCCCCGCAGGCTGGCTCGTTCCCCTCTCCTATATAAAGGTCGGGCGCCCACAGGCGGAAGATGAGGATTGCGCGAAAGTCAGGCTTATCGTTCCCCACACACAGGGACATGCCACCGCCTCCAGCTACGTGACACCCTATTATTACGTGATTACGTACCAGAAAGAGTAATAACGATTTTTATATACACACAAACAAATGACACTGATTAAATCTATTTCCGGTATCCGCGGTACCATCGGAGGCCACACTGGTGACACCCTCAACCCGCTGGATATCGTCAAGTTCACCACTGCATACGCCCAGTTTATCGCTAGTCAGGCTAGTACTTCTAGTCAGGCCAGAAAGATCGTAGTAGGCCGTGATGGCCGTATCTCCGGTGCCATGGTGCGCGACGTGGTCTGCGGCACCCTCACTGGTATGGGCTATGATGTGATTGATATCGGCTACGCCACCACCCCGACTACCGAACTGGCAGTCCGCATGGCTGGTGCCGATGGTGGTATCATCATCACAGCCTCTCACAACCCCCGCCAGTGGAACGCCCTGAAGCTGCTCAACAGCGAGGGTGAATTCCTGACAGCTGCCGACGGGGCCGAAGTTCTCCGCATCGCAGAGAGCGAAGACTTTAATTATGCCGAGGTCGATCATCTCGGCAAAGTGACCATGGACGATACGTTTAACCGTCGTCATATCGATGCCGTACTCGCCCTGAAGCTCGTTGATGTTGAGGCCATCCGCCAGCGCAAGTTCCGCGTCTGTGCCGACACCATCAACTCCGTAGGCGGCATCATCCTCCCAGAACTGTTCCAGGCTCTGGGTGTCGATTACGAGATCCTCAACGGTGACTGTACTGGTGACTTCGCCCATAACCCAGAGCCGCTGGAGAAGAACCTCCAGGGTATCATGGATAAGATGAAGCAGGGCGGTTTCGATCTGGGTATCGTGGTAGATCCCGATGTCGATCGTCTCGCCTTTATCTGTGAAGATGGCAGGATGTTCGGTGAGGAATACACGCTTGTCAGCGTAGCCGACTACGTATTGACCCATACCCCAGGTAATACTGTTTCCAATCTGAGTAGTACGCGCGCCCTGCGTGACGTCACGCAGAAACACGGTGGCCAATACACTGCCGCTGCCGTGGGTGAGGTCAACGTCACCACGAAGATGAAAGAAGTAGGAGCCGTCATCGGCGGCGAAGGCAATGGTGGTGTCATCTATCCCGAGAGCCACTACGGTCGCGACGCCCTCGTAGGCATCGCCCTGTTCCTCTCCAGTCTCGCCCAGAAGGGTTGTACCGTCAGCGAACTGCGCAAGACATTTCCTGACTATCAGATTGCGAAGAACCGCATCGACCTCACGCCTGAGACTGATGTTGATGCCATTCTCGTGAAGGTCAAGGAGATGTTCGCCAAGGACAACTCAGCCGTGGTCAACGATATCGACGGTGTGAAGATCGACTTCCCCGACCGTTGGGTACACCTGCGTAAGTCCAATACCGAACCCATCATCCGCGTCTATAGTGAGGCCCAGACGATGGCTCAGGCCGACGATCTCGGCAAACAACTGATGCAAGTTGTTTATGACATGCAGTAATTTTAAAGGGTGCCAATTGGCACCCTTTAAAATTTAAACTTATATCCTACTCCTATGAGGTGAGTGTTAGGCTCATTATCATCATCATCGTCACGTACGTTTTGGTAGCGATAGAAAGCGCCAACAGCGTGCTGCTTGGAGAGTTTCCAGTCGAGCCCGGCCGTATAGCGTACCTTCTGCAGACTCCAGGCGTTGAAAAATTCAACATTTGCATAGGGCGTCAGATCGAGACCCTTCTTGTCATACTCCACCTGAAGACGGCTGCGGAGCACGTTCTTGCCCTTACCATCGACGACCTTATCCTCATCCTTGTCTCTGAGGTATGAATAACGCTCTACAGTCTGGGCTGGTCGGTAGGTGTATTGCCAACGCTCACGTAAGGAGAAGCGGAAATCACCAAACAGTTTCTTGTCGAAAGTCAAAGAGACATTAAAGCGATGACGTGCTATCCAACTCGTAGGATAATTGAATTTGGGATCGCCCTTATCTGCGTCGCCGTCTATGACGGCTTCATCATTCTCACTAAAATAGGTAGTCTTCTTATAATTGTCGTAAAGCAGGGTGTAGCCAGCAGAGGCCTTGAGCCACTTGGTAGCCTTATAGTCAGCACTGAGACCCACGGCCCAGCGATCGCTGGTCTTCGTATTGTCACGCGTGCGGTATTCGCCCTCAAGACTGACGTTCCACTGCTTATTGATCTTCTTCTGGGCTTCAAGCGAGAAGTCGAGACCGAAGTCATCAGACTGAGCTGCTGCTCCAAGCGGCAGGAGAACGAGGAGTAAGGATGCTAATCGTCTCATATCAGAATTCTTTGAGTTGGTCTTTGGAAAGCTTCAGATTGTTGCCCACAGTAGAAGGCTCACCTTCGTAGCTGACACGGATTATGGCCATGTCGCGCAGGAAGTCAATGGAGCCGATATCCACCTTGACGACTTTCACGCCCAGACGCTTCTCAAGGTCGGCGATCAGTTCTTCACGACGATCAGGAGTGATGAGCTCAATACGGTCGTACTGGATAAGTCGCGAGGGGTTGGTCTTCAGGTGGAGCTCACAGAGCCATACAGCGATGATGATGATCAGGTTGGTGAGGATCACCTCGAAGTAGGGCACGTTGACGGAGACGGCATTCACCAGTGAAAGGGCGATGATGACAAAGAGATAGGTCATCTCGCGCACAGGCATCGTGTCCGTACGGTAACGCATGATGGAGAAGATACCAAAGAGTCCGATACCCACACCCATCGAGGTCTTGCCCTTCATATCCTCCAGCACGAAGATCATGAAGAAGACGATGAAGAAGATGGCAACGGAGATCAGCATGAACGTGAAGTAGAAATCACGGCGCTTGCTCTTCTGGTAATACAGACGGTCAATGATGAACCAGGTGGCCAGCACATTGATGAGCAGGCGGATGAACATCATCAGGAAGTCGGAAGACAATTCAAAAAATTCCATATCGTTGTTAGTTTTAATGATTAATCTTCTTGAGAATGCTACGCAGACGGGGTTTGATACGGTTATGGCGCAGACCATCGTTGGTGAGGGCCGAGCCGATGACGTACTTCGAGAACCCGTGGGGGAAGATGCGCAACTGGAGCAGTTTACCCAGGATGGGTGATGGCTGCAGACCGTCGCGCTTCAGTTCGATGATGACGATGTCGCCCATATCGCGATCGATGCCTGTGGCGATATTATGGAATCGCAGATGGGTGTCGATGGTAAGACGCTCCGTCTTGCCCTTATTCACGAGGGTGATACGGTCGAAGCGGTTCTCGATCTGCTCTGTCATCGACTCAGGCGCATAGCGCAGATAGGTACGCAGGAAGTCATCATAGGCGACGAACTGTTCATCCTGACGCTCGAAACGGATGGCGTGATCAGGGTTGAGGGCGTCGAAGCCTTCCATCGTCATGCGCTTCTTCTTCGTGCGCCCGTGGTTGTTCTTCGTCTTCACCTCCAGAAAGTTCAGCTTGGCATCGACATAAGAGCGGATGCGCAGTTTCTGGCGCACCAGATGGCCTGCCTCATGACGATTGTACATCGCACAGTCAGCCGTGTCAAAGTAGAGCGTATAATAAGGTGAGATGCGCAGACCACCCGTCTCCTGCACGAAATAGTCGTCTTGGGCGATCTCCAGCAACTGCTTCAGCACAGGCACCGTCGTCACGAACTTGGTGTCTATGCGGTTCATCAGCCGGATGTCTTTCATCTCCTCCAGCGTGATGGGCTTATAGTTAATAAGAATATCTTGCAGTGTCATGTGTCTAATTTAGCGGAGGGTCAGTTCCACAGGACAGTGGTCGCTGCCCATGATCTCCGTGTGGATCTTCGCATCGTCGAGGCGCTCGCGCAGACGGTCTGAGATCACGAAATAGTCGATACGCCAACCCGCATTCTTCTCACGGGCCTGGAAACGGTACGACCACCACGAGTATTTCACCTCCTCAGGATATTTGTAGCGGAAGGTATCCGTGAAACCACAGGCCAGCAGGTCTGTGAACTGCTCGCGCTCCTCATCCGTGAAGCCAGCATTATGACGGTTCGACTTCGGATTCTTGATGTCTATCTCCTCATGGGCCACGTTCAGGTCACCACAGAGGATGACAGCCTTCTTCGCGTCGAGCTTCTTCAGATAGTTGCGGAAAGCATCCTCCCACGACATACGGTATTCGAGGCGCTTCAGACCGTCTTGCGAATTCGGCGTATAGCAGCAGACAAGGAAGAAGTCATCCATCTCCAGCGTGATCACGCGTCCCTCGTGGTCGTGCAGATCGATGCCGATGCCGTAGCTGACGCTGATCGGCTGGTGCTTCGTGAAGATGGCAGTACCTGAGTAACCTTTCTTCTCAGCGTAGTTCCAGTACGACTGATATCCCTCAAAGGCAAGGTCGAGCTGTCCTGCCTGCATCTTGGTCTCCTGCAGACAGAAGAAATCAGCATCGAGCTGACGGAAGATATCACTGAAGCCCTTGCCCTCACAGGCACGGAGGCCGTTCACGTTCCAACTGACAAATTTCATCATTTCTACGAATTTGAGCGCAAAGGTAATAAAAAAGCCACAGATTTCAATGATTCTCACAGATTATTTATATCTTTGCAACGAATTGTAACAGTTTTGTCATCAAATCACCATAGAACTAAATGCTTAAGACACTCGTCAGACAGATCAAGGAATACCGGACTGCCTCCATCCTCACGCCTGTGTGGACAGCCTTGGAGGTGCTGATGGACGTGCTGATTCCCTACGTGACGGCCTCGCTCATCGACAAGGGCATCAATGCTGGAGACATGCAGAACGTGTATTACTACGGCACCATCATGTTGGGTATGGCACTGTGCTCGCTGGCCTTCGGCATGCTGGGCGGACGCTGTTCGGCCTACGCCTCGACGGGATTTGCAGCCAACCTGCGCTCAGCGATGTATCGCAACATCCAGCGACTGGCTTTCTCGGATATCGACAAATATTCGACGGCAGGCCTCGTCACCCGCATGACCACTGATGTGAACTCGCTGCAGAGTGCCTATCAGCAGATCCTGGGTATCAGCGTCAGGGCACCCTTCAAACTGGTGCTCTCGATCCTGATGTGTCTGGTGATCGATGCCAAGTTGTCACTGGTATTCCTCGTGGCACTGGTGATCCTGAGTTTCTCGCTATACCATATTATTTCACGCGTGGCGAGACTGTTCCAACAGGTGTTCGCGAAGTACGACAACCTGAACCAGAGCGTACAGGAGAATATCAGTGCCATCCGCGTGGTGAAAGCCTTCGTGCGCGAGGACTATGAGAACGAGAAATTCGCCCATGCGGCTGATAACCTATACCGTCTATATGTGAAGGCCGAGAGTCTGATGGCCTG
Organism: Prevotella sp.; assembly: GCA_017965475.1. Classification (GTDB taxonomy): domain Bacteria; phylum Bacteroidota; class Bacteroidia; order Bacteroidales; family Bacteroidaceae; genus Prevotella. The sequence goes on along the minus strand of JAGCPV010000099.1, from coordinate 16,125 downwards.
GAACCACCCCATCATGAACATGGTGGTCTATGGCTGTATCATCGCCCTGTCGTGGTTGGGCGCCCATTATATCGTGGAGGGTACGCTGACCACTGGTGAACTGACCTCGCTCTTTACCTACGTGATGTCGATCCTGATGTCGCTGATGATGCTCTCGATGGTGTTCGTGATGCTCACCCAGAGTGCGGCCTCCGCCAAGCGCGTGGCAGAGATCATCGAGGAAGAGCCCGATATCGTGAACCCTGATCAGCCCGTCTATGAGATCACCGATGGCAGCGTCGAGTTCCGCAGCGTCCGCTTCGACTACGCCCGCCCCACACCGGGGAAATCCCGCCGCTCGGCACTCTTCAATGTCAGTTTCTCCATCGCCTCGGGCGAGACCATCGGCGTGATCGGCGGCACGGGCTCTGGTAAATCCTCGCTCGTCAATCTGATCTCCCGCCTCTATGACGTCACGCAGGGCGAGATCCTCGTAGGCGGCAGAAACGTGAAGGACTACGACCTGACGGCCCTGCGCACAGCGGTGAGTGTGGTGCTGCAGAACAACATCCTCTTCTCTGGCTCGATCCTCGACAACCTGCGCTGGGGTGATCCGCAGGCGACGGAGGAAGAATGTCGTCATGCCTGCCATCTGGCCTGTGCCGACGAGTTCATAGACCAGATGCCCGAGGGCTATCATACACATATCGAACAGGGCGGCATGAACGTCAGCGGCGGCCAGAAACAACGTCTCTGCATCGCCCGCGCCCTGCTGAAGAAACCCAAGATACTGGTGCTCGACGATTCCACCTCGGCCTGCGACACGGCGACGGATGCCAAGATCCGGGAGGCGATCCATACCCAACTGCCAGAGATGACGAAGATCATCATCGCCCAACGCATCCTCAGTGTGAAGGACTGTGACCGTATCCTCGTGATGGACAACGGTGTGGTGACGGGCTTCGACACCCATGAGAACCTCCTGAAGACCAACGAACTCTATCAGGAGATCAATGCCATCCAAGAGTCCGACCACGGAGATTTTGATCAGAAAGGAGGCAACCTATGAGACAACCCAACTTCGGAGGGCCCAAGGCCCCAAGGGCACAGGCTGGTTTCCAGAAGGTCGATAAACAGCAGCGCGCCACCCTCGTGCGGATGTTCGGCTTCGTCATGAAGCACTACAAATGGGCCATCGTCATCGTGCTGATCTGCGTGTTCGTCTCCTCGATCACCTCACTCGTCTCCTCGCTGTTCACCAAGACACTGATCGACGACTATATCGTGCCCCTGACACAGGTGGAGAACCCGCAGTACCAGTCGCTGGCGCAGACCCTGTTCAAACTAGGACTCATCCTCTTCTTCGGCACCGTCTGCTCCTACACCTATAACCGTCTGATGATCCACATCAGCCAGGGTACGATGCTGCGCCTGCGGAAGACCATCTTCGAGAAGATGCAGCACCTGCCCGTGAGTTATTTCGACCAACGCTCGCACGGGGATATCATGAGTGTCTATACCAACGACGTCGATTCGCTGCGCCAGATGATCTCGACGGCAATGGCACAGGTCTTCTCGTCCGTGATCACCATTGTCGCCACTTTCACGTCGATGATCGTGCTGAGCATCCCACTGACAATCGTGAGCGTGCTCATGGCCGTGGTGATGGCGATCTCCACCACCCAACTCGGCAAGCGTTCGCGTAACTACTTCCGCACCCAGCAGCAGCGCCTGGCCCGTGTCAACGGCTTCATCGAGGAGATGATGACAGGACAGAATGTGGTGAAGATCTTCTGTCATGAGGACGAGGCGATCCGTGAGTTCGAGACTATCAACGAACAACTGCGCACCTCGGCCTGCAGCGCCAACCGCATCGCCAACATCGTGATGCCCGTGAATGGCGGCATCAGCAACTTCGGCTTTGTGTTCCTGGCCGTCGTGGGCGCCACCCTTGCCATCAGTCATGCGGGGTTTGCCGTGACGTTGGGTACCGTGGTGGCCTTCCTGCAACTCAACAAGAGCTTTACGCGGCCTATCTCACAGGTGAGCCAGCAGATCAACAGCGTGCTGAACGCCTCCGTGGGTGCCGAACGTGTCTTCGCCTTAGGGGATGCGGAGCCAGAGGTCGATGAGGGCAAGACCATATTGACGGATCCCAAGGGCGACGTCGATTTCAAGGACGTCGATTTCAGCTATACGAAGGAGAAACAAGTGCTCTTCGACATCGACATCAACACCAACCCCGGCCAGAAGATCGCCTTCGTGGGTGGTACGGGTGCGGGCAAGACCACGATCATCAACCTCATCAACCGCTTCTACGAGATTCAGGGCGGTCGCATCCTCTACGACGGTATTCCCATCACAGAGATCTCCAAGAGGTCGCTGCGCCAGGGCATGAGCATCGTACTGCAGGAGACGCATCTCTTCACGGGCACCGTACTCGACAATATCCGCTATGGCAAACTCAACGCCACAGACGAGGAGTGTATGCAGGCGGCGCGGCTCGTAGGTGCAGATGACTTCATCCGCCGTCTGCCCAACAGCTACCAGACCCTTCTCAACGGCGACGGAGGCAACCTCTCGCAGGGTGAGCGCCAACTGTTGGCCATCGCCCGTGCCGCCGTCTCCAATCCCCCTGTACTCATCCTCGACGAGGCCACAAGCAGCATCGACACCCGTACGGAGACCCTCGTGCAACGGGGCATGGACACGCTGATGCAGGGACGCACCACCTTCGTCATCGCCCACCGTCTCAGCACCGTCCGCAACGCCGATCAGATCATTGTTCTCGATCACGGCCACATCATCGAACAGGGCACCCACGACGAACTCCTCGCCATGAAGGGTAAATACTACCAGCTCTACACCGGCCACCAGATTACAGAGTAAATTTTCACCTCGCGCACGGTAGTTGTTATAAGCCAAAAACAACCTACACTCCCTACACTTCCTACACCCAGACTGTTTGGGGTAAGGTGCAGGGAGTGTCGGAAGTGTAGGATAAAAAGTATGTATAGCAACTATATACATACGCGCGTGCGAATAGGAGGCAAATAGTTTACCTAAATAGGTGTCACATCATGATTGTAAACTACACCCGATCCGTAGAGGTAACCTTTGGAATTGTAGAGGTGACCTTTACGCTGCTAAAGGGCTCCTTTAGCGACGTAAAGGAGCCCTTTAGAAAAGTCCCAATGGCTGGGACAAACGCTGGGACCGGGTCCGCATTTGGGCCTGTTGTCTCCGACTCCGCAGAGGGGCCTGTCCCCAGCAACCAAGTCTCCCTTTCGTGCGCGTACATACGCGCGCATTCTGTAGTTGTTATATTTACTTTTTATCCTACCTATCCTGCTCATCCTACACCCATGGTCTTTTTGTTAGGTGTAGGATAGGCAGGATAGGTAGGTTATTTTCTAAGTTTTCCTACTACCGCGCCCGCGCGCGAAAACCTCCTATTGGGGCCTGACCCCAGCACTAACATGAAACTGATAGTGTACTTTAGACCAAAGTCTGTTTCGAAATAGAAAGAGTAACAATTGTTTTCTCTGTGCCTTACTCCATAAGGAGCGTGCTTGTTGATGTTTTTCAAATTTAATGTGTTCATAGTGATAAAAGGCTTTTGATGAAAACTAACTGAATTTGTAGAGATCTTCTACTTTCAACTCTCCATTCCGAATCATTTCAAACTCTTTGTTGGTCTGCTCAATCCACTCTTTCTTGCGTCGAATTGTCTCCCTTACGGCAGCTCTAACCTCTTCGCGTGTTCTTTTTCTTTTTACTGTTTCCATATCGATAAAGGGTTAAATGTTAATAATACGGTGGCAAAGATACGGATTTTTTATGAAACGACCAAACGATCTGGCGATTATTTCAAAAGCCACACGAAAAGACTTAGTGTCGGGGCCTGACCCCGACACTAAGTGTTACATGAACAAATGAACAATGAACATTTGAACAGAAAATCTTGTCACAAGAGGGTCAGGAGAATCTGTGACAGTCACAATGTGTCCTGACCCCGCTGTGACAATGACTAGAGCCCATGACTAGCGTTTACGGCGTGGTCACGGTGTAGGTCCAGGTGTAGGTACCGTTGTTATTGTTGGTCACGGCGCTGCGGGTAACGGTGCTGCCTGTGGCGGCGAGGGCGCTGACATCGGCCGTGCCGTCGGTCACAGCATTATTGTTGTTCGTGATATTATAGTTATTATTGGCGTAGATACCCACGCGATCGGTGGTGTTTGAGGTCACGGTAAGTGTGCCGTTGCCGCTGAGTTTCAGGTCGCCTTCAGCAAGGATGCAGAACGCCCAATTGCGGCAGTTGATGGTGTTATCGCCCGTGAGGTTGAGTGTGAGCGTACCGCTGCCCTCGCTGGAGATAAATGGTGAATTGTCTACGTTGAGGGCATTGAGGCCGTTGAGATGAACGGTCGCGCTGGTGCTGGGACGCAGGTTGAAGGTGTAAGCGCTACTGTTGCCACTGAGCGTGAAGTCGATGACGCCGCCAGAGGGATTAACCTGGTACTGCTTATAGTTGCTATAAGTGTCGAGTGTCACAGGTTCGACGACGGTGTTCCAAGTGATGGTGGGCTGCTCGAACTTGGGCGATACGGTATAAGTCCAAGTATATGGACCAGAGCCTGACCGAGCGCTGCGCATCACGGTGTAGCCGTCGGCAGCGATTAGATTTGTAACGTCCCAAGCTCCTTCTTTAAAGTATAGGTTGCTATTAGGATAACTGCTGCTACCAAGATTTTGATAGTTTTCTCCGTATATGCCACAATAAGGATACTGTGAGGCGGTGACGGTGAGTGTACCGCTGCCACTAAGTTTTATGTTACTTCCTGTAGAAAAACAAAATTGGTGAGACGGGCATTCAATTGTATTTATTCCAGTGATGTCAAGGACAATATTGCCATAATTAATATAGAGGAAGCCAATGTCACTAGTCCATTTGGCGGTGAGACTGTTGAGCCTTACGATGGCATTGCTACAATTCAATAGATGGAACTGGTAACCTTTGCTGATGCCACTGAGGCCTATATCGATATAGTCGTTTTTAGGTTTGATCTGATATTTATCATATGAATCGGGAATAACTTCCTCTAGTACGTTGTACCAGCTGATGGTGGGCGTGACCTTGTCATTACTCTTGACCAATGTCAGGTTACCGTAGTAATACTTGCCGTTTTTGAAACCTCCGGATGGAGCAGTCTTCGTACCCACATAGACGTTGCCGTTAGAGGCCATCGCTGTGAAGGTAAGGGCGTCGCTACTGGTGGAGCCGTCAGAGAAGCGCAAGGCGAGGTAGATGTCCTTGTTGCTGTCGATGGTCGGATTAGGGATAGCTATGGGCATCTCGTAAACATCGCCATTTAGGAAATATCGTCTGTTGAGCTTGTTTTCCTGAGATTTAAGCGTCAGTTGAACGATGTTAGGCGTGGCGATGGGTTCACCATCGCTGGTGTTCTTGAACGTCAGACGCTGACGAAACACCGACTGCATCTTCTGGAGTGTGACAGGGGCAGCGAGTGTCAGTGTGCCGCTGCTGACGGAGCCCACGTTGGCATTGGCGATGGCATAGTCGCAGGCTGAGGCTGACGACGCGCTGCCATCCAACACGTCTTGGTAATTAAAACGGCTGAGGTCACGATGGCTCTCATTGTAATAGGATACGTTATAGTAAAGTATGAGTGCGTCGCCAGGATTGTATCCTCCATTGAGGGTGCCAGTGAAGTCGGCTGTCTTGCCGTCGGCGCTGATGTTGCTCACAGTGAGGTGGTTTCCGTCCTGACGATCCTGAGTTTCGTTATAGACATAAATCTTATCGCCATCGGCGAAGGTCGAGGTGCTCGACATGCCGTCGTTGCCGAAACTGACGCCGCGGGTGCCGGCGCCATCGTCGAAGGTGGCGGTGAGGGTCACTTTCAGTTCCTCCTGCTGCGCAGCCGGAGTCTGTTCTTCATTCACCATATTATCTTCGGCCGAACAGGCTGTCATCCCGCTCACGACCACTGCGGCGCAAGCGCTGAGCGCTACCGTCCGCCATATATTGGATAATGCTTTCATCTTTTCTTGTCTTTCTTAATCGGTTAATACTGTTACCATCCCTCAGGGATATAATCTGGCTGTTTTAATGGATCACTTCCTGCCAGCAGCTGCGGCTGCTGTATCAACTCGTAAACCTGCATCGCAGGCTTCTCGTACTTTCGTTTCTCGTTGATTGTTGTCATTGTCTATTTGATTGATTAATATGTTCGCGAACAATATCTAATGGTATAATTGGGCGCAAAGGTACAAAGAAAATTGTTAAACTCCGTTTACCCCCCCTAAATAGTGTTAAAAGGGCACGTTTTTAACAATACCACAATAAAGCCCGGTACTCAACAAGAGCCTGGGTGATGGGAGACTTTTGTTATGACGGTCTGAACGCATTGCCTGCGACAAGTTTAAAGCCACTGTCTTTGATTTGTCGCGTAATGGTATAGGTGTCGCAACAACCACGAATAATAATCAGCAGAAAATTTGGAAATAGGCTGAATACCATCGTATCTTTGCACCAGAGAAATTTAAAAACAAGTCATTAATTAAGTAATTTAGACGTTATGAATTCAATTAAGAAGTCCGTAGTTTTGATACTCAGTGGTATCTTTGCTGTTATCAGTTTTTCAGCTTGTTCAAATGATTTTGACGATGTAGAGCAGGCAGCCAACACAAACGTTTCAATTAATTCTTCTCTTTCTAATGTACGCGTAGTAGAATCTGGCTATGTTAGAACACAGGTAAATTCAAAAACACTCACTCGTGGCGAGGGCAACGATCTCAAGCCCGAGGACATCAACATAACTCCAGTATCAGAATCACAGGCCAAGGCCTTCACAACAGGCGAGGCTGGTGATGATGGCAAGAGCACAGTCTCTATGTACAGATGGGTAACGCTGCTCTATCGCTGCAAGACAGCTGACGGCACGATGAAGGACCTCTCAGAGTTGGTCGTATGGCCTTACTACGGCGATTGGATTGGCGACGGCACTCCCAATCAGTTAGTCATTGGTTGCCACAGTACCATTACCAGCAACGACCAGCGTCCCACCAACTTCGCCAATATGTCATCTGCAAGCGAGGTCAACATGCTGGCGCTGTTTGCACACGTATTCAGCCAGAAGGCACTGGTGATCGTTCCCGACTATGAGGGTTATGGCTCTACCGCAGGTGATCCCCATCCTTACTGCAACCGTGAGCTCACTGCCGAACAGGTGGTAACAGGTGTCAAGGCCGGTCTCAGCTATTTCGAGAGCACGGTGACGAAGATGGACAAAAACTGGTCAGGTGTAGCCATCGGTTATTCTCAGGGTGGTGCCGTATCTGCAAGCGTACTTCGCTACTGCCAGGAGCACAACGAGACTTCACTCCGCCTGAAAGGTGCCGTATGCGGTGATGGTCCTTACGACCCGCTGGCCACACTGAAGCGCTATATCGAGATGGATCAGCTCTACATGCCCGTAGCCCCCGCCATGCTGCTGAAGGGTGCCATCGACACCGATCCCGAAATGGCAGGTTGCGCCGTTGAAGACTTCGTGACCGATAAGTTCTACGAGACTGGTATCTTCGATATGATTCAGAACAAGGAGAAGAATACCGACCAGATTCAGGCCGCCCTGCTGGAGTACTCTCGCGACAATGGTGATAATGGTGGTTTCACGATGAAGGCCAAGTGCGACGAAGGTTTCCTGCCCTATACTAAGAATAATCTTGTAGATGGCAATGGCAAAAAGCGTAACTTTGAACTCGAGAATGGTAAGGGCACGAACTACTGCACCGTTGACCAGTGCCTCAAGGCTGGTGTGATCGAATACTTCCGCAACGGTACTATTACAGGCGAGGTGCCTGAGGCCAAGCTAAAGGCTCTTGAGAAGTCACTCGCCAAGAATGCCCTCACATACGGCAACTACAAGCCCGGTCGCGGCTTTACCTTCTTCCACTCTACACGCGACGAGGTGGTTCCCTTCTGCAACCTGGAGAGTGTACGCAACAGCTGGGGTAGCAACGACATCAAGGTCCTCTCATACAACTCAGGTACTTATCTGCACGTAGGAACAGGCACAGCCTTCTTCACATGGTACTGTGGTGACTATGTAAATGAGATTCTCGAGAACAAGTGGGCTCCCTGCGAGGATGAAGTTGGTGGCAGATTCTGGTCACGCGCTGAGTAAAAAGCATGGACACAGACTAGCCAACCCAAAAGAAAATGGCAGGGAAATGTTGATCTCCCTGCCAAAACTTTATCTCGGGGCCTGGCCCCAGTAGGAGGTTTTAGAACTTTGCCATCTTGATGGCGACGACAGCGCACTCATCACCCTTATTGCCGTACTTGCCACCTGCACGATCCTTCGCCTGTTGGAAATCGTTGGTGGTGAGGAGGCCGTAGATGACGGGGATGTTGCTCGTGGCATTCATACGGGCAACGCCCTCCGTGACACCCTGACAGATATAGTCGAAATGGGGAGTCTCACCACGGATCACACAACCCAGGATGATGACGGCATCATAACCGTCGTTAAGCGTCATCTGGTGGGCACCGTAGATCAGCTCGAAGGATCCGGGAACGGTCTTCACATGGATATTCTCAGGCAGGGCTCCGTGCTTCTCCAAAGTGGAGACGCAGCCCTCAAGCAAGGCTCCCGTAATCTCGGGATTCCACTCAGCAACGACCACTCCGAAGATCATGTTCGACGCATCGGGCACCTTCGAGAAGTCGTAGTCGCTGAGGTTATGGAGTGCTGTGGCCATCGCTTATTTTGCAGAAACGCGCTCGATATACTCGTCGATGCGAGAGTACATCATGGAGTTGAAGTACTTCTCCTTCACCTGCTGATAGAGTTTCAGAGCCTCATCGGCCTTACCCTGGCTCTCAAGGATCTCACCTGCCTGAACGAGGAAGGTGGGAGACAGAGAGTTGTTATCAGCCTTCTCGGCAGCCTTCTTCAGATGAGAGACGGCCTTGTCGAGCTGGTTCAGATGAGCGTAGGCGTTGCCAAGGGCACCCTCAGCCACAGGAGTGATCATCTGATCGTCGGAACCGTCATACTTCTCCAGATACTTCACAGCCTCGTCCCACTTGTCGAGCTGGGCGTTGCAGAGTCCGGCATAGAGGTTTGCCAGGTTACCAGCATCCGTGCTGCTGTACTCCTCAGCGAGTTTGGCGAAGCCCTTGAAACCAGTGCTGTCACCAGCCAGAGCCTGTGCAAAGAGACCCTGTGCGAAATACTCCTGACCCTTGGCGATGGCCGTGCTGGCCTTCTGTTCATTGGGCTCAGAGATATAAGTCTTGTAAAGTACTGCACCGCCGATGATGACGACAATTGCCACTACGGCAGCGATGATGGCCTTCTTGTACTTCAGGAATAAGGCCTCGCTCTTGTTCAGGCTCTCCTCCATCGTGGGAGCTGCCTGCTGTTGATTCTTTGTTGCCATTATATTTTTTGTATTAATTTTCGAAAATCGGCTGCAAAGTTACAATAAAAAAGTGAATAATGAAAAGAAAATGGGAAAAAAGTCGTATCTTTGCATCATGATTCTCGAAAAACTGTCGCTCATCAACTATAAGAACATCCCTTCGGCCACGTTGGAGCTGTCGCCGAAGATCAATTGTCTCATCGGTCAGAACGGTGTGGGTAAGACGAATGTGCTGGATGCCATCTTCTTCCTCTCGTTCTGTCACTCTTCGAGCAACCCCATCGACTCGCAGGTGATCCGACACGGCGAGGAGTTCCTGATGATCGAGGGAAGCTACTCCGAAGACCTGAATGTGACTGCGGCACTCAAACGGGGCCAGAAGAAGCATTTCAAGCGCAATAAGAAGGAGTATAAGCGGCTGTCGGAGCATATCGGACTGATCCCGCTGGTGATGGTGTCGCCCTCTGACACACTGCTCATCGAGGGTGGCAGTGAGGAGCGCAGACGACTGATGGATCTGGTGATCTCACAGTACGACCGCAGCTATATCGACTCCATCAACCGCTATAACAAAGCCCTGCAACAGCGGAACACGATGCTGAAGCTGGAGGAGGAGCCCGACCCCGAGGTGATAGGACTGTGGGAGGAGCAGATGGCCATCGAGGGGGAGCGGATCTTCGAGCGGCGCGAGGCGTTCGTCAAGGAGCTGGTGCCCATCTTCCAGCATTACTACGAGCAGATCTCCGACAACAAGGAGCAGGTGGCCATCGAATATATCTCTCACTGTCAGCGGGGGCCTCTGTTGGAGGTGATCCAGCGCGACAGGCAGAAAGACCGTATCATGGGGTTCTCCCTGCACGGTGTGCATCGTGATGACCTTGTGTTCTCATTGGGCGGACATCCCTTGAAACGGGAAGGTAGTCAGGGACAGCACAAGACGTTTGTCATCTCCCTGAAACTGGCACAGTTTGACTTCCTCCGACGGACGAACAATCACACGATACCCTTACTCCTGCTCGACGATATCTTCGACAAGTTGGATGCAGGTCGCGTAGAACAGATCGTAAGGCTCGTCGCTGGTGATGAGTTCGGCCAGATCTTCATCACAGACACCAACCGCGAGCATCTGGACAGCATCCTGAGCCGTTCGTCGCACGACTACAAGATATTCCACGTCAATAACGGAGAGATTCATGTTTAAGAGAGATGTCAAACAGATCAAGGACTTGATCCTGAGGAACATGCGGGCACAGGGTCTGGAGACTCCGTTATTACAGAAACGGCTCATCGACGCGTGGCCAACGGTGATGGGCGATACGATAGCGGGCTACACCCAAAACCTGTATATCCGTAACCAGACACTCTTCGTTCATCTGATAAATCCTGCCCTCAGGGCGGATCTCTCCATGCAACGGCAGGAGATCGTGAGAAGGCTGAACGAGAATGTTGGCAGTCAGGTGATCGCGGATATACGTTTCAATTAGACGACAATATCCACAGCGCGGTCATGGGCGTCTGTCGGGACTACATCTACTTTCTGAAAGTCGAAACAGAGGCCGAGGGTTTTTGTTCTGGGGACAGACCCCTCTGCCGAGTCGAAGACATCGGCATTTGGGTCAGTCCCGTCAGTCCCGTTTAGGAAGCGGTCGTAGTAGCCACGGCCACGACCCAGACGATGGCCGGCAGCATCGAAGGCGAGACCAGGCACGAGCACCACATCTATCGATGCATAGTCCTTAAACAATTCCCCAACCGGTTCCAGAATATGATAGGCCCCTTCCTCCAGATCATCACGGCCCGTATAGCGGCGCAGTTCCATCGTCTCGCCATCGATGACCTTCGGCAGTAAGACGGTCTTCCCCTCTGCCACCAGTTCATCGATCAGCAGATGGGTGCAGACCTCATCAGGCAGGGAATAGTAGGCCATGATGACGGAAGCCTCAGCCAGAAGAGGACGCAGACGGGCGAGAACAGGAAGCGACAGTTCCCTCAGTTGTTCTGGGGTGAACTGTCGCTTCTGTTGTCGGATCTGTTGTCGGAGCTCGTCCTTACGCATGGGCAATCATAGACTTCGTCGCAAGCAGGTGATGGCTGTCAAAGGCCATTGCCACCTTACGTCCTTTCTCCACCACGGGCGCCTCGTTCTTCGGGAAAGCCTCGTTATCACGGAACAGACGGAGCGTCTCAATGATAGCTGGATCATCACGGTTCAGATATTCCGTCCAAGCCTGTTCGTTGAGGATATTATAGATGATACGACTGTTGACGTAACGCTCCAGCAGCTTGTACGACTTCTGGATCATCAGGTTACGACGCTTCAGCCCGTTCTTCTCTGCAAAGACGACGAACTTCTCCACCGTGTTCTGTCCCTTGAGATATTTCTCCATATCCCACACATCAGAGAAACTGCTCAGTTTGGCACGGTTCTCGTCCGTGTAGTTATAGGCGAACTGCAGGATCAGTCCCGTCATCGAGGCCTCCTTATAATACGACGTCATACCGACGGTATCCTCTGGGATGAAGATATCTGGCGTGATACCACCACCGCCATAGACCGTACGGCCGTTGTTGGTGTGATAGGCAGGACCCGTATGCTTGATGCTGTCCTGCGAGAAGAACTCACCATGCTGGTAACGCTGCATCCAGTCGCCGTCATAGTCCTCACCATCGGCATAGGGTTTCTGGATACAACGGCCAGAGGGCGTATAGTAACGGGCGATGGTCAGACGGATCATCGAGTGGTCCGTAAACTCCATCGGCTTCTGCACCAATCCCTTACCAAAGGAACGGCGTCCGACGATAGTACCACGGTCATTGTCCTGAATGGCTCCTGCGAGGATCTCGGAGGCTGAGGCAGAGATCTCATCGACGAGTACCACCAGCGGAATCTGCTGATAGGAGCCACGTCCGTCGGCACGATATTCCTGACGCGGATAACGACGGCCCTCCGTATAAACGATGAGCTGTCCCTTGGACAGGAACTCATTGGCGATCTGTACGGCAGACTCCAGATAGCCGCCTGTGTTACTGCGCAGGTCGATGACCAGATTAGAGAAGCCCTTCTGGGAAAGTTTCGCCAGTGCGATGAGCAGCTCGGGGTAGGTATTCTCGCCAAAGTTACGGATCTTGATATAGCCACTCTCATCGTCGAGCATAAAACTAGCCGTGACACTCTTCGTGGGAATCTCACCACGGGTGACAGTGATATGCTGTATCTTCTTCTCACCATAGCGCAGGATGCCGAGTTTCACCTTCGTGTCCTTCGGACCCTTCAGACGGTGCATGGCCTCCTCGTTGGTCACTTTCTTACCCACGAAGACGGAGTCATCGACCTCCACGATCTTGTCGCCAGCCAGTACCCCAGCCCGTTCCGCTGGTCCGTTGCTGATCACGTTCTGCACACGGATGGTGTCCTGACGGATGGTGAACTCGATGCCGATGCCGGAGAAGGAGCCACGGAGATCGTCGTTGGCGATCTCACCCTCACGAGCCGTGATATACACGGAATGAGGATCCAGTTCACTCAGGATCTGGGGCATCGCCTTCTCCACAAGGTCATTGATATTCACCGTATCGACATACTGGTCATCGATGATGTGGAGCAGATTGTTGAGTTTATTACCGCTGGTATTGATGATGCTCAGTCTGTTGCCAGAGAAATGGTTGGCATAGAACGAGCCTATCAGGATACCGATCACGACGGAGATCGCCATCCAGAGTGGGGTAAAACGATAATTCTTTCCTTTACTCATAGGGTTTCCGTGTTAGAAATTACATCTACAAATACCACCTCGATACCTGCACGCTCCAAGAGGTCGATACCGTCAGTCAGACGATATTTCTCTCCATAGACCACGCGTTTGATACCGGCCTGTATAATCAGTTTGGCACACTCGATACAAGGTGAGGCCGTGATATAGATCGTGGCACCGTCGCTGTTGTTGTTCGAGCGGGCCAGTTTGGTGATGGCATTGGCCTCAGCATGGAGCACATAGGGTTTGGTGACGTTGTTGTCGTCCTCGCAGACGTTCTCAAAGCCACTGGGCGTACCATTGTAGCCGTCGCTGATGATCATCTTGTCCTTCACCACCAGCGCCCCCACCTGACGGCGCTGGCAGTAGGAGTTCTCTGCCCAGATGCGCGCCATCCTCAGATAGCGTTCATCGAGTTTTTGCTGTTTTGATTCCATTTCTCTTCAATAATGCGTCAATGGTGGGCTCCCCACCCTTGAACCGTTTATATAGTACCATCGGATTCTCCGTGCCACCTTTCGACAGGATATTGTCGCGGAAGCTCTGGGCTGTCTTCTGATTGAAGATGCCATGTTTCTTGAAGACAGCGAAAGCATCGGCATCGAGCACTTCCGCCCACTTATAGCTGTAATAGCCAGCGGCATAGCCGCCTGCCATGATGTGCGAGAACTGTACCGTCATACAGGTGTCGGGCAACTGCGGCAGCACCATTGCCTTCTCCCAGGCTTTCTTCTCGAAGGGGATGATCTCCTCGTCAAACACGTCCTTCTTCGTATAATAGGCCATATCAAGCAGTCCGAAACTGACCTGACGCATACAGGCATAGGCCACGTTGAAATTACGGCTCTTCACGATACGGTCGATGAGTTCGTCAGGCAGAGGCTCGCCCGTCTCGTAATGGAAAGCGAAGGTGCGCAGGAACTCCTTCTCGATGGCGAAGTTCTCCATGAACTGCGAGGGTAGCTCGACGAAGTCCCACCAGACATTAGTGCCTGAAAGGCTCTCGAAACGTGTGTTGGCAAACATGCCATGCAGCGAGTGGCCGAACTCATGGAGGAAGGTCTCCACCTCACCTAACGTCAGCAGGGCAGGCTTCTCGGCCGTAGGTTTCGTAAGGTTCATCACCACACTGACATGGGGACGCACATTCTTGCTGTTCTCAGGACTGAAGGGTTTCTTCTTATCCACACGCTCCATCCACTGTCCCTGGTATTCTGTCATCCAGGCCCCACCCTGTTTCCCTTGACGGGGGTGGAAGTCGGCATAGAAGACGGCGAGATAGGAGCCATCCTTGTCGAACACCTCGTAGGCCTTCACATCGGGATGATAGACGGGAATATCCTTGTTCTCCCTGAACGTTATGCCATAGAGACGGTTGGCGAGGCCAAAGACCCCCTCGATCACCTTCGAGAGTTCGAAGTAGGGGCGTAGCATCTCCGCGTCAATATTGTATTTCTCCAGTTGCAGTTTGTGGGAATAGAAGCCGAAGTCCCAGGGTTCCAGTTTGAAGTCTTTACCCTCCAGTTTGCGAGCCATCTTCTCAATGGCCTTCACCTCTTTCTTGGCTGTCGGCTTATAGGCGGCCATCAGATCGTTCAACAACTTATAGACGTTACGCACATTCCCAGCCATACGGTGCTTCAGCACATAGTCGGCGTAGGTCTTATGGCCCAGCAGCTGGGCGATCTCACGGCGCAGGTTGATGAGTCGCTTACAGATCTCGATGTTGTTCTCCGTATTGTCGTGCGTACACTCCGTATTCTTCGCCATATACATCTGACGACGCAGCTCACGCTGGGTGCTATAGGTCATAAACGGAGAGTACGAAGGGAAGTCGAGCGTGAACACCCAACCCTCCTTCTCCTGTTCCTTAGCGGCCAGGGCAGCAGCCTCACGGGCGCTGTCGGGCAGACCATCGAGCTGGGCCTCATCCGTGATATGCAGCGTGAAGGCTTTGTTCTCCTTGAGCAGGTTCTGCGAGAACTGAAGTCCCAGCATCGAGGCTTCCTCCGTCAGTTGGCGCAGGCGTTCTTTTCCTGCTGCATCGAGCAGGGCACCACTGCGCACAAAACCGTCGTAGCAGTTGTCGAGCAGCATCTTCTCCTCTGGCGACAGTTTGCGATGATGACGATGCACGTATTTGATACGCTCAAAGAGTTTCTCATTGAGGCGGATATCATTGGCATGCTTCGTCAGGATCGGACTCATCTTCTGTGCCAGCGCATCCATCTCGTCGTTGGTCTCTGCTGACAACAGATTGAAGAACACGGAAGAAACCCGGCTCAACAGATCGTAGTAGCCCTCGTTGTCCTTCTCGTCATCCACATTGATGATGGTATTGTCGAAGGTAGGCTTCTCCGGGTTGTTGATGAGTTTCTCGATCTGCTCATCGTCGCGACGGATACCCTCCAGCATCGCCTCCTCATAGTCCTCCAGACGGATATGGTCGAAGGGGGCGACATCATGGGGCGTGTTGTATGGCAGGAAGAACGGATTCTTTCTCTCTTGTTGCTCGTTCATTTTCTATGCTTGCTCTTTTGGATTGCAAAAATACAAAAAAAGTGATACACCTACAAATATGGTGGTGAATTTTAAAATAATTTACATCAACAGCCGCTCCAACTGGGGGATCTCGATGCGTCCACGATGCAGTTCGAGGAGTCCTTCGTTCTGTAGGCGATTCAGGACGCGCGACACGTTCAGACGACTGTCGTTGAGTTCCTCTGCCAGTCGTTCCATCAGGACATAAAAGGTCTTGGAACCAGCCGGATAGACACAATGCTGTGTCAGGAAGCGGATTAGACGGTCTCTCAGTGTCAGCGGACAACGCCGCCAGATCTGGTGGATCTGCTTCTGTGTCTGTGTGGCAAACAGATTGACGAGGTTCAGACGGAACACCAGAAAATCCTCTAGCAGACGGAGCACCTCCTCCTTGGCGATG
>JAGCPV010000098.1 GCA_017965475.1 Prevotella sp. | reverse complement strand
GAACTTCTCCACCCATTCCATCTCCTCCGTGTAGTGGCCGATGTACTTCTCGCCCAGCTTCGTAAAGCCCTGAGCCTTGAAAATCTGTCCCTGTACCTTGTGTACGAATGCGCCCTCTGAGAGGCCTGTTACGAAGAACTGTAATGCTTCGATTGATTTCTGCTTGTCCATAATTTAAATTGTTTTTAAGTGAATATTAATGTTATATGTTCTCTGGATGCAAAGTTACGATGTTTTTTCCATAGAATTGCAAGCCCAAACGAAACAAAAACCGACCAAAACGACACAAATTCAAAAATTATTCGTATATTTGCGCAGTAAAACTGCGCGAAGTTGCTCACGCTCGGCAAAATGAGCAAGCTCTTTGCACTCGCTTAATCGCAACATTGCACCCGATATGTATAGTTTGAAGGAATTTTGGCAACTGAGGAACCTGCCCGTACCCGAGGGGGAGTGGGACGGGAATGTCATCTGCTTGGAGACCAATGTGGAGTGGACATTCGGCACTAACGAGACGCACGGCTTCCTGTCGTGCTATACCTTTACGATTGTCACGCGTGGCTGGCTTACCATATTATATAATAACTGCGAACTGACGCTGCACGTGGGCGACCTCTATACCTATTCGCCCGGCTTCGAGGTCACTGTGCTCTCGTCCTCCAGCGACTACAGCGGCATCTGCCTGCTGGGCGACGAACACTTCACGCTCTCGCTGCCCACTGTGCGCGATGCCATCCGTACGGCCTACTTCACGGTGGTAGAACTCACTTCGCCCGTGCTCCCACTGAAAACCGACGATTTTCGCCGTCTGCGCGAACTGATGCAGATGATGATTCACTACCAGCAGATGGGGCTTCCACTTTCCAACGATAGCCTGCGCATGCTCTATAACCTCTTCCTCACCGACCTCTCCACTGTCCAGCAGCATAGCATCCGCGAGCATCGTTTCCCTAAGCGCGTCGAAGAAATCTTCCTCGGATTCCTCGGTCTGCTGCCGCAGCACTTCGCAGAGCACCACGATATCGGCTTCTATGCCTCCGAACTCTGCATCACCACCACCTACCTCTCGCGCGTCGTTCGTCAGGTGTCAGGCGGTCGCACCGTCGTCGATTACATCAACCAGATGCTGCTGATGGAGGCCACCTTCCTCCTACGCCAGACCTCGATGAGCATCACCCAGATCTCCGATCAGCTGCATTTCGCTGAAGTCACCACCTTTGCCCGCTTCTTCAACAGGATGAAAGGCATGAACCCCAGAGAGTTCAGAAAAGGAAAATAAACAAGTATTTTAGAATATGATAAAAAACCACATCAGATTTGCACTCCTTCCGCTCATTGCTGTTTTGCTGACAGCATGTAGCAAGGACGATACAGACGACCAGCCGCCCCAGAAAGTCACGCGCTGGGAGTGTATCCTGTTTGGCTCATACCCTGCCAACGAGGTGGTAAGCGGCAGCTATGATGCTGTAGATGACTATGCGTTGGTGGATGGTGATGTGATTGTAGATGCCACGCTCTACAGCCAACTGGAGCATGCCCAATGGACGGATGACGATACGGAGATCAACGGTAAGCGTTACCACAGACTCAACGCCGCAGGTGCCGTGAGCCATTCCGACAACAGTCCGCAGCATTACCGTTGGACCGACCCCGATGCCTGGCATTACTTTGCCTACGCCCCCATCAAATGGCGCATCCTGAAACAGACGGGCGACATAGTTGTGCTGCTGGCCGACCGCATGCCCGACACCTGCCCCTTCAACGACACCTATCACGATACCAGTTGGAGCGACTGCTCACTGCGCCGTTGGCTGAACAGCGAGTTCATGAGCCGCGCCTTTACAGCGTCGGAAATAGCCGCCATTGAGGAGACGGATGTCAAGAACGCCCCCAACTACTATTTCGGCACCGACTGCGGGGCTGACACCAAGGATCGCGTATTCGTCCTTTCCGAAAGCGAGACCTTCTCGTCGCCCTTAGCCGTGGAGTACGGCTTCTCCGATAAAGACTACGGCAGCGATCCAGCGCGCCGTTTCCGCTCGACACTCTATGCCAAATGTCGTGGTGCCTGGTGGTCGCCAGTGGATAAATACCTCGGCGTCTCCTTCTGGTTCATGCGCACCGTAGGCTATACGAAGGCCAACGTCGTGTATGTCGGCGAATCAGGTGACACCTACAACCGGGGTATTGTGGTCACCTGCAACGATGCCGCCGTATTGCCGGCCATCACGCTCAATCTCTCGAAAGCCGACTACCTGCCGTCAACCCCCGTTTATTCCACCGATATCATTCAGTAAGCTATGGACAAGAAAATCAAGATATACACCTGCCTCGCATGGCTTCTGATACAGGGAGCAGTGACCACGTCGTGCAGCAAAGACGACGAGGGCGGCGACACACCCAGTGAGCAGCGATATACTGGCGATGCGTATAAAGACCTACACAGTCCTTGGGTGAAGGATCCCAGTCAGATGACTCATTTTACGCGGTGGGATTGTATCCTGTTTGGCTCATATCCTACCAACGAGGTGGTCAGCGGCAGCATAAGAGCTGTAGATGACTATGCGTTGGCAGAAGGCGACGTGATTATAGATGCCGCCCTCTTCAGCCAACTGGAAAATGCCCAATGGACGGATGACGATACGGAGATCAACGGCAAGCGCTACCACAGGCTGAATGGTTCTGGTGCCGTCACCTGTTCTACGGACAGAGAGCAGCACTACCGGTGGGCCGACCCCGATGCCTGGCACTATTTTGCCTACGCCCCCGTAAAGTGGCGCATCCTGAAGATCAGCGGCACCAAGGCCGTGCTGCTGGCCGACCGTATGCCCGACACCTGTCCCTTCCACGATCAGGACGAAAGTGTGAACTGGAGCGGGAGCCACCTGCGCCAATGGCTTAACGAGGAGTTCTACAACCGCGCCTTCTCCGACGAAGAACGCACGGCCATCGAGACCACCAACGTTAAGAATCCTGCGAACCCTCACTACGGCACCGACTGCGGGCCAGATACGCAGGATCATGTGTTTATCCTCTCAAACGACGAGGTCTTTGCCTCTACGCTGGCTTCCGACTATGGCTTCTATGCAGGTAGCGGCATCGACGATTCCGCCCGCCGTTTCCGTTCGACGCTCTATGCCAAGTGCCGTGGCGCCTGGTGGTCATCCGTTGAGGGCTATCGTGGCAACTCCTTCTGGTTCATGCGCACCAGCGGCTATACATCCAGCAGCATCACCTATGTCTGCGACTTCGGCTATCTGTATAATCAGGGTACCGCCGTCACCTGTGACGATGCCGCCGTACTGCCAGCCATCACCGTCGATCTGGAAAAAGCAAGTTATCAGAAGACCACGTCCGTCGAATCCACGGACGTGAACAGTTAGTCAAGAAAATCCTGTCACAAACCAATTTCCATCGTTGTTTTCCGAACCCTCATGCCCATGTTCCTATAGAAACTCAGTGCAGCATCGTTGCCCTCCCATACGTTCAGGGTGATGTTGTCGCAGCCAATGGACTTTGCATAGTCATGGACAAACTCATATAAGGCTTTGCCGACGTGTTTGCCGCGAGCCTTTTCATCCACGCAGATATCATCAATATACAGCGTCTTGATATCCTGCAGCAATTTATCGTCCTTCACTTCTGTAATCACGCAGAAAGCATGGCCCAACACTTCCCCGTTATCAAACACGAAAACAGGTTTGCTATCATCGCCGAGCAAGTCTTTAAGCTCATGTTCATTATATTTGGTTGTGTTCGGCTTGAACAAGTCGGGGCGTATCACATGATGCACCATATCCACCTGGTGCAGCAGTTCAATGATACGTCCGATGTCGTTTTTATTGGCTCTCCTAACCATCGAATTCATTTTTTAAATAGATGTTTTCTGATCTGTTCTGGTAATCAGCTGCAAAGATACGAAAAAAATCCCAAAGCGCAGTGATTCTGTCTTGGGATTTTGATTGTTTTTTTATCTCGGGGCCTGACCCCAGGATAAAGTTTTTCGACGGAAGGGACAGGTGCTTCTTTGTATTTTTCGGCAAAAAATTGGATATTTGCCATTTTTTGACTATCTTTGCACCAAATATGATCATAACGCTAACATAACGCAAGAAAACATGACAAAGATGACCCAATGGGTGCTGGCCGCCACCCTCTTCTGCGGCGCAAGTGTGTTTACAGCATGTACGAATGATGACGATCCTGTCACAAAGAAGGGACAGTTGCTCGAAGTGTATGACGTGCAGGGCAGTGCAGGTAAGGCCCGACTGACAGTTGACGGTAAGGTGCTGTTTGTCACCGATGTGTTTGTCGGTAAGAACGGCCTTGGTAAGACGGGCGAGGGCGACGGTAAGACCCCCATTGGCACGCTGCATCCGCTGAGTGCCTTCGGCATCAAGCCCAATCCTGGCACCTCAATGCCCTATATCAACGTGACGCCCACCACCTATGCTTGTGACGAGGACTGCGAGTACTACAACAAGATTATCGACACCGCCGAGACCAAGCACGAGTGTAAGGGCGAGGAGATGTACTCCTACCAGCCGCAGTATAACTACGGCATCGCCACCGACTTCAACAAGGAGTGTATCTATCCCAACGGCAGTGCGATCTTCATCCACGTGAAAGGCTCGAAGCCCTACACCGGCGGCTGCATCTCCTTCGACGAGGACCGTATGGTCGAGATACTGAAGAACTGCGACATGTCGCTGGTCATCAAAATCAGTGAATAGCAAAAAGACACTTTTTACTTATACACTAACCCGTACTTTTCGTGCAGTTTCTGAAGGGAGCCGTCTGACTTCATATGACGGATGGTGGCGTTCACCAACTGCAACAGATCTTCCTGCCCTTTACGCATCAGCACGCCGATCTCGCCGTGGGTAAAGGGTTCGTTCAGTAATGGTGCGGCAAGCCGAGAGTCGGTCTTTACATAGTAGGGTGCCTCCGTGATCTCCGTGATCATCACGTCGGCATCACCCTCTGCAATGAGCAACGGGATTTCTTCGTTCTTCTGATGGACGATGATGGTGGCATGCGTCAGGTTCGCGTTGGCAAACTTCTCATTCAGCCCGCCAGGATTCACCATCACACGGACTCCGGGCTTGTCGATGTCGGCCAACGACTGGTAGCGGTCAGCCTCCGAAGCACGGCAAAGGATCGTCTTGCCGTTGGCCAGATAGCCCTCGCTCATGAGCATCGTCTCGCGACGGGCATCGGTGATGGTGATGCCGCCAATGGCGAGGTCGAAGGTCTGCGGTTCTGTGAGGACATCTGCCGTCAGCGTAGGCCATGAGGTTGGTACGAACTGGATGCCGACACCCAGACGCCTGGCAATCTCCCCAGCCATTTCGATGCCGAAACCCCAGTACGTTCCGTCATCCTCACGGAAAGAGAGGGGGCGATAGTCGCCCGTTGTTCCCACCTGCAACGTGCCGCGTTCCTGAATGCGGGTGACGGTCGGCTGGTGCTGCTTCCGCCACTCCTTGGCACGGACTTTGATGTTCTCCGCCAGACAATCGCTGTAGAGCCATGGTTCGCAGCTGTGGATGTCACCCACGTTGAGGAAGCCTTTATAGGCTGAATATTCTGAGCCGCTGTAGCCGCTGACGACGAGAACGTGGTGTGAGGGTGCGACGGTAACGGTAATGGTGTCGTGGAGCGTGGCAGGCGTAGCGTCCGTGCGCCAGTTTACGGGGTTGATACAGATGTCGGAGGCAGAGATGACGGGGATGACGTATTTCACATCCTTCACCGTGTTGTAGCAGATGGTGACGCCTGTGTCCGTCTCTCCCTCAGCGGGACGGATGTGGCTGCACTGCGCCATGTCGGCATTGGTCACCTTGTAGCCCAGCACGTAGGCCGCAGCCAGTTGGTCGTATGTCTCGTCATCGATGTGCTTCAGCAGTTCCACCACGGCCAGACCACCCTGACTAAAGCCCGCGATGATGAGTGGACGTGATGTGTCGCGATGTGCCTGAAAATGGTCGAAGGCCGCGCAGACGTCACTCATCGACAACCGCGTGCGGTTCATGATAGTGTCCTCGTTCTGTGTCAGCCAGGCCTCCATGGTGGTATGGCGGTAGAACGGGGCGAAGAAGCGATTGCCCGGCGACATATACGCCGCCACCTTGTTGATCTCCAGATCGGCCATGCGTCCGCGATGCTCGGGGTTCCACACATCGGCATAATGGCATTTGACCATCTGGCCATTTACCATTTGACTCCAGTCTTCCTCCCACGTCGATACGACGTAGAAGATGTCGGCCCCCGTGTCGTCGGTGTCGCCATCGGCGGTCACCCACATCGCTGCGTCGTTGTAGTCGGGTGCTTGTGGAATATATGTGGCCTGCTCATACTGGCCCGGCGCATTATCATCGATCGCCGTACACGATGCAAACGAGGCTGTACTGCCAAACAGGGCTATTGCCGTCACCACCGTCATGGCAATGACAAAGATATTCGCCTTTATACCTTTTATTGTTTCCATATCGAAAAACAGATTAGATACAACTGCAAAGGTACTGTTCGGTAATGGGTCCTGTCCAGTCGGCATTGTTTTCTATGAATATGTCCGCTACTTAATAAACTTCACCTTCTCGGCATCGCGCGGCTTGGCGGCTGGGGCTTCGTCGGGATAGCCGATGGAGATGACATAAAGCAACTTATAGCCTTCTGGGATGTCAAGGCTGTCGCGGAAGGCTTTGGCTTTCTCGTCAGCCGTGAGGAAACGTATAGGCCCCGTCTGGATGCAGGTGCCAAGGCCCAGGGCTTGAGCTGCCAGCATCATATTCTCGCCCAGCAGACCAGCGTCGAGGTCGAACCTGCCGTCAGCCGGAGCGCAGACACAGATGAGGTTCGGAGCATTGCGGCACATATCCTTCACACCAGCCAACAGCTGCTGGTCCTCAATAATCCGGACAGCCCAGTTCTGACGGTTCATCGCACTGGGAGCATTAATGCCAGCAAGGGCTACGGCCTCCAGCTTCTCATGCTCCACAGGCTTGTCGAGGTACTTACGAATGGAGCGGCGTGCCATGATATTGCTCAGCACGGGGTTGACCTCCATGGTTAAATCAGTTTCGATATCGGTCATCTTGTCTGTGGGTTCATAGCGCTTGAGAACTTTTCCGTCGCGAGAGATGAGGAACTTGGTGAAGTTCCATTTAATGTCGGCCTTCTGATCATAGTCGGCATCCTGTTTGCGCATCATCTCGTCCATGAACTTGCCCCGTTGGTCGTTCGTATCAAAGCCACCGAAGCCTTTCTGGGCTTTCAGGAAGGTGTAGAGGGGATCCTCGTTGGCTCCGTTCACCTCGATCTTATCGAATTGCGGGAACTGGATGTCGAAATTGGCCGTGCAGAATTGGTGAATCTCCTGAATGGTGCCAGGAGCCTGCTCGCCGAACTGGTTACAGGGGAAGTCGAGGATCTCGAAGCCGTCCTTCGAGAACTTCTCATACAATGCCTCCAGTTCCTTGTACTGTGGTGTGAATCCGCATCGTGTCGCGGTGTTCACGATCAGCAATACCTTACCTTTGTACTCGGCGAGTGACACATCCTTGCCTAAGTCGTCCTTCACCGTGAAATCATAAACACTTTGGCTTTGCCGAATTCCGTCACGACTCGGCCATTCAAGCGAGCTTGATGGCTCTCGCTGCTCCGTCCTT
>JAGCPV010000097.1 GCA_017965475.1 Prevotella sp. | reverse complement strand
GGTGGAGATGCCGAAGACACCTGTGAGCCAGCACCACAGGACGGCGCCAGGTCCTCCGAGGGCAATGGCCGTGGCTACGCCGATGATGTTGCCTGTGCCGATGGTGGCAGCGAGAGCCGTGGCCAGGGAGCCGAACTGTGATACGTCGCCCGTGGCGTCGGGATCCTTCTTCACTGACAGACGGATGGCCTTGAAGATATGTCTTTGTGGGAAGCGCAGACGGATTGTCAGAAAGAGGTGTGTTCCCAACAACAGGATGATCATCGGCCAACCCCACAGCAGTCCGCTTAACTCAGTCAGAAAGTCATTCAGCCATTCCATATATCTCTCTTACCTTTCAAATGTAATCTTCACGTGTTTGTAACCCATCGACTGGAGCATGTTCCTGAACTGCTCCTGACCGTTTGCCTCTGCTGCCTGCAGGTTCTCCTTCGTCAGACAGTGCTGTCTCATCATCCTGTAGGCTTTCTTATAGAGCGCCTCACGATCGGCAGCCGACCATGAGCCGCTCTCATGGAAGGGTTTTGTGCGGGCCTCGTCGATGAAGTCCTTATCCAACAGTCCGATCTTAGGCAGGGTCATCGTGATTGAGTCGCCACTGGTCTTGATCCAGCCTGGTTTCACCTGATGCATATCCACGCCAAGGCGCAGGGTGCCGTAGTAGATACGTGCCAGCTCGTCGCTCATGATCAGACCCCTGCGTGTGGTATCCACCAGTTCCTCGGCACTGACGGAGAGGAATTCCCATTCGCCGATGGCCTTGATGCTTTGTATCTGGGTAGGTTTGATGCCGATCTCCTCATCGGGGCCGAAGTCGATATGATCGTTCTTCGTCAGGTTCTTCAGCCAGAAGAATCCCACGATGAGCAGCGCGATGGCGATCACGATCAGGCCAATCTTAATATATGTCAGGGTCTTCATCATTCTTCATTTCTTATCAGTTGCAGGATATCGTCCATGTCGTATTGCTTGCGGAAGGCCACGGTGATGTTCTTCTCCTCGTAGCCCATCTCCTTCAGCATCGGCACCAGCACTTTCGCGGCATTGGCCTGGGCGGTCTCCAGGATACCCAGTCTCGGGATGTCGGCGATGATGGCGGCACGTCCCTGCTGCTGGTAGTTAGCCAGTTCCTTGTCGCTGAAGTTAGCCCGTGTGAGGGCCACATATTCCCTGACGTTCTTCTGGTCGATCTTGGAACTGGTCATCGTCACTTTCGGATCCGGCAGCAGGATGGTGATCTTGTCGCCCTTGCGCTCGATGTTCCTTTCAGAGAACTGGCTGAAGTCGATATAGGCCTTCAGTTTGGCGTCCATGGGGATGGCGATCTTACGTTCGCCCAGGGGGATCTTGAAGTTGAAGCTGCGCTGTAGTACCGTCCCTTTCAGGCGCAGCACATCGTCGTGGGTCACGATCTTGTGGACACGGTACTCCGCTGTATAGAGCTTGGCACATTTCTGTACCTGTGTCACGAGCATGGGTACTGTGTCGATACCCTGTACCACGGGGGTAGGGGACTCCGCATCCTCATGCACGATCCGGCTGTGGCAGAACAGCAGTCCCAGAACCACGAACACCGCACAGGTGAATAGCACGTACTTTCTCATCTTCTGATATCTTTTTACCGTCTTTTGGTAATTTGCTGGCAAAGATAGTAAAAAAATGCCAATTCGCTAAATGTTCACCCGTTTTTTTCTTGTTTGTTGAAATTTAGTTGTATCTTTGCAGAAAAATATTGTCAAGATGAAAGCAATCCGACTGATGACCGTCGTGCTGACGGTACTTCTTGTAGCCAGTTGTGGGCAGAAGAAGAAATCCAATGATATCATCGTTCCCACGGTGGAGACCCCCAAGCTCCAGGCTCCCATCCGTATGCAGCCCTATGATCAGACGAAGGATATCGTCTGGCTTGGTAAGAACTATCAGGTAGCCATCCAGCGTGTCGCTGACGACAGCCTTCGTATGGTGAAGGATGAGACGGGTCAGAAGTTCGTGGATAACCATATCACGCTGCGCATCATCCGAGCCGACGGTAGTGTCTTCTTCGGACGCACTTTCACCAAGGCATCCTTCGACGCCCAACTCGACGATGACTATCGTCAGACGGGTATCCTTGAGGGCATTGTCTTCGACCAGATCGATGGTAATAACCTGGTGTTTGCAGGTAGTGTCAGTCATCCCCAGACCGACGAATATATTCCGCTTGTGATCACTGTCAGCAATTTTGGCGACGTGACCATCAAACGTGATGACCAGATGGACACCAGCGGGGAAGAAAAAGAGGAGGAGTTATAATTCTGTTGGTACCAAACCATGCCAGTGGTCGCAGAACTCCTGCATGGTGGGGAAGATCAGATTAGCACCCGCCATGAGTAGTTCTTCGTCAGGCAGGGGACCAGTATTCACGGCTACGGTGAAGATGTGGGCTGAATAACCGGCTCGTACTCCCAAGGGGGAGTTCTCCACGACGATAGCCTCAGAGGGTGTGAGGTCTCCTGCTTTCTGCAGACCTGTGAGATAAGGGTCTGGTGCAGGTTTACCACGTTCTACATCATAGGCGGTCGTGATATGGGTCTCATCGACATAGTCGGCGAAATCCTTGAGGATACGTTGGATAAGGGGTCGCTGGCCACTGCCAGTGACAACGCCCACCTGAAGTCCGCTGGCCTTGATCTTACGCATCAGTTCCTGGATGCCTGGCATTACAGGGGCTTCTGGCAATGAGTGGAAGATGTGGCTCTTCACGTCGTACATCCGCTGGGCCTCTGCTTCATCAATCACGCGACCTTGTTGCCGTTTGACCATCTGACGGATGGTATCGACGCCACGTGCTCCCTCTGTGGCATAGGCATCCTCGGCAGTCATCTGAATACCCTGTTGCGCCATACTCTCCTGCCACGCGATCGCGTGATTAGGCATCGAGTCATAGAGCACACCATCCATGTCAAAGAGCACGACTTTGGGGCGGAAAGCCTCAAAGCCGTGATCTTCCAGGTATTTCTTGATCGCTAATTGATACATTTATGCTTCCTTAGCCAGACGCTCCTTGATAGCTTTGGAGTCAGCCTCGTAGCCGGGTTTGTCGAGCAGGGCGAACATATTCTTCTTGTAGGCTTCCACACCAGGCTGGTTGAAGGGATTCACACCCAGCACGTTTCCGCTGATGCCACAACCGATCTCGAAGAAGTAGATCAACTGTCCGAGGTAGCGCTCGTTCAGACGAGGCATGGTAATGCGGATGTTGGGTACACCTCCATCGACATGGGCCAGACGTGTGCCGAGCTCAGCCATCTTATTGACTTCATCCACGCGTTTGCCAGCGAGGAAGTTCAGACCGTCGAGGTTCTCCTCGTCAGAGGGGAAGAGCAACTTCTTCTCAGGCTCCTCAACACTGATGACTGTCTCGAAGATGGTACGCTCGCCATCCTGAATCCACTGACCCATCGAGTGCAGGTCAGTAGTGAAATCAACGCTTGCGGGGAAGATACCCTTTTTGTCCTTACCCTCGCTCTCTCCGTAGAGCTGCTTCCACCACTCACTCATGAAGTGGAGCTTCGGCTGGAAGTTGACCATGATCTCAATCTTCTTGCCACTCTGGTAGAGACCGTTACGTACGGCAGCATACTGGGCTGCGGGGTTCTCTGCGAAAGGTACATCGGGGGCGCACTGCTTCTCCATATCCTGGGCACCAGCAACGAGTTCGCGGATGTCGAAACCAGCACAGGCAATAGGCAGCAGACCTACTGGTGTCAGCACGGAGAAACGACCACCCACGTTGTCGGGGATGATAAAGCTCTTGTAACCCTCCTTGTCAGCACAAGTACGGGCAGCACCACGCTTGGCATCCGTAATGGCTACGATCACCTTCTTGGCCTCGGCCTTGCCGCGCTGCTCCTCGCACTGCTTCTTCAGCAGACGGAATGTGAGGGCTGTCTCAGTGGTGGTACCACTCTTGGAGATGTTGATCACACCAAACTTCTTGTCTTTCAGATAGGTGGTCAGCTCAAAGAGATAATCCTCGCCGATATTGTTACCTGCAAAGAGGATGGTGGGGTTCTTCTTATCGCCGACGAGCCATGCGAACGAGTTGCTGAGGGCCTCGATGATGGCACGGGCACCCAGATAGCTACCGCCGATACCTGCTACGACGATGGCCTCGCAGTTCTCGCGAAGTGTGTTGGCACAAGCCTGCAGCTCGTCGAGGAAGGCAGGTGTGATGCTTGATGGCAGGTGAAGCCATCCTAAGAAATCGTTACCAGGGCAAGTACCCTCTTCAAGAGCCTTCTGGGCCTCTTTCACTTTCGGCTCGAAAGCCTCTACTGCGCCAGCCTCTAAGAAACAGGCGGCCTTCGTGATGTCAAGACTGATATTCTTCATTGTTTGTCTGTTATATTAATTAAAAGATGTATTATCTGAATGAGTCGGTGAGGAGTTTGATCTCAATCTGCGGGGCGATGCGCTCGTACAATATATTATAGACGGCATCGAGGATCGGCATG
Organism: Prevotella sp.; assembly: GCA_017965475.1. Classification (GTDB taxonomy): domain Bacteria; phylum Bacteroidota; class Bacteroidia; order Bacteroidales; family Bacteroidaceae; genus Prevotella. The sequence continues at coordinate 43,550 of JAGCPV010000097.1, read as the reverse complement.
TTGACATGACAATGACGATTGATCTCCTTCATACATTTCGTGCCGAAGTAACCCTCTGCGATCATTTCCATCTCAATCTGGGCAGACTTCACGCTATAGCCTTTGCCGATCATGGTTCCGAAGGTGCGGTTGCGCGAGAAGTTGGAGTAGCCTGTCACGAGCAGGTCACCCAGATAGACACTGTCGTAGGCGTTGCGCTCCAGCGGGTGAACAGCCGTGAGGAAACGGTTCATCTCCTGTACGGCATTCGCCATGAGCACAGCCTGGAAATTGTCACCATATTTCAAACCAGAACAGATACCTGCTGCGATGGCATAGACATTCTTCAGGACGGAGGAGTATTCGATACCAACGACATCGGTAGAGGTCTTCGTCTTGATATACTCACTGGAGAGCACATCACAGAAAGCCTGGGCCTTGTCGCGATTGGCGCAGCCCACCGTGAGATAGGAGAGACGTTCGAGTGCCACCTCCTCAGCGTGGGAGGGACCTCCGATGCAGGCGAGATTCTCGTAGGGCACATCATAGACCTGATGGAAATACTCTGAACAAACGAGGTTCTCGTCAGGTACGATACCCTTGATGGCCGTGAGGATGAACTTATCGCGGATGCGTGTTTTAAGTTTCTTCAGATGGCTCTTCAGGTAGGGCGAGGGGGTGACGAAGACCAGTGTGTCGTACTGCTGGGCGATACGGTTCAGGTCGCTGTCGAAGTTGATCTCGTCAGTGTTAAAGTGTACGCTGGTGAGATAGGCCGGGTTGTGCCCAAGACGGCGGAAGTCCTCGATACGGTCATCACGCCGCATATACCATCCGATATGATGAGTGTGTCCCACCACGATCTTGGCGATGGCTGTCGCCCAGCTGCCGCCTCCGATAATCGCTATCTTTCCACAGTCAAACATATTCTTAATATAGATTGTTCTAGATTGCTCCAGGATATCCTTGGATTCCTAGGCTTGCGCCTTCTCAATCCACAGGGCGATCTCATCCACAGAGGGTTTCTGTATGTCAAGCTTGTATTTCTTGACGATGTCGCCGATCTTCTGCTGCAGACCCTGAGCCTTCTCGTCCTTGATGTTCTGGATGAGGTTGAAGCCAGCCTTGCGGAGAACAGGGACCCACTCTTCGGAGACCCCGATCTCGGCCCACTCGGCGGGTGTGCTCTGAGGAATCTTCTTCTCAGGTTTCATCTGGGGGAAGAAAAGCACCTCCTGGATGAAGGTTTTACCCGTCATCAGCATCACCAGACGATCGATACCAATACCAATACCACTGGTGGGAGGCATACCATATTGGAGCGCACGGAGGAAGTCCTGATCGATGATCATGGCCTCGTCATCACCTTTGTCAGCTAATTTCATCTGTTCGATAAAGCGTTCTTCCTGATCAATGGGATCGTTGAGCTCAGAATAGGCGTTTGCCAACTCTTTACCATTCACCATCAGTTCGAAGCGCTCTGTAAGACCTGGCTTGGAACGGTGCATCTTGGTAAGGGGTGACATTTCTACGGGATAGTCCGTAATGAAAGTTGGCTGGATAAAGGTACCCTCGCAGAACTCACCAAATAGCTCGTCGATGAGTTTGCCCTTACCCATGGTCTCATCGACATCCATACCCTTAGACTTACAGAAGTCACGAATCTCCTCCTCGCTCTTGCCGTTGCAGTCGAAACCGGTCTTCTCCTGAATAGCCTCCAGAATAGGCAGACGGCGATATGGCGCCTTGAAACTGACAATGTTGCCATCGATCTCGCGCTCGGGTTTACCGTTGACGGCGATACAGATGGTTTCCAAAAGCTTCTCAGTAAATGACATCATCCAGTTGTAGTCCTTATACTGCACATAGAGTTCCATACAGGTGAACTCAGGGTTGTGATTGCGGTCCATGCCCTCGTTGCGGAAGTTCTTGCCGATCTCATAGACACCCTCGAAACCACCCACGATGAGACGCTTCAGGTAAAGCTCGGTAGCGATACGCATATACATATCCTGATCGAGGGCATTGAAATGGGTGATAAACGGACGGGCCGAAGCACCACCGGCAATCATCTGCAAGGTAGGTGTCTCCACCTCCGTATATCCGGCTTCATCCAGAACTCTCCGGAGTGTCCGGATCACCGTCGCCCTCTGCAGGAATGTATCCTTGACGCTCTCGTTAACCACCAGATCCACATAGCGCTGACGATAACGCAGTTCAGGATCGTCAAACTTATCGTAGGCCACACCATCCTTGTACTTCACGATGGGCAGTGGCTTCAGACTCTTGGAGAGCAGCTTCAGCTCTGAAGCATGCACAGATATCTCACCAGTCTGGGTGCGGAACACCTTACCCTTGACACCGATGAAATCGCCAATATCGAGCAAACGCTTGAATACATTATTATATAAGTCCTTATTCTCGTCGGGGCAGATGTCATCGCGGGTGATATATACCTGGATGCGGCCCTTTGAGTCTTGAAGTTCGGCAAAGCTGGCCTTACCCATCACGCGACGGCTCATCATACGACCGGCGATCACAACCTCGCGCTCTTCGTCGTCCTTGAATTCTGCCTTGATGTCCGTGCTGAAAGCGTTGGTGGGGAATTCTGCTGCAGGGTATGGGTCAATACCCATGTTGCGCAGTTCCTCAAGACTCTGGCGTCTGCCGATTTCCTGTTCACTGAGTTCTAAAACGTTCATCTTTTTCCTAAATAATTTTGCTTTTATGGGTGCAAAGTTACGAAAATATCCCGAAAAAAGCAAGGATAGGGTAAATATTTGCAAAAAAAAGCGCAAAGATTTGCACAGTATTGGAAAAATGTTTATATTTGCGTCATCTAAAGTAACTTTATGACAATGGAGGAATCAACGGTAAAGAAACGTGTTATGGGTGTCGAGATTAGCTCGGCGAAGACGACGTATGCCATTGTGAACGTGAAGGGGGAGATCTTGGCAAAGGATAGCTTCCCCACACAGAACTATCCCGATGTGAATGATTTCGTGTCGGTTCTTTGTGAGCGGATTCTGGCTCTGGTAGAGGCGAACGGAGGTTATAACACCATTCGTTCCATAGGTGTCAGTGCACCTAGTGCCAACTTTATGACAGGCTGTATCGAGAATGCTCCCAACATGCCGTGGAAAGGTGTCATACCGATGTCGGTGATGCTGAGTGAGCGCTTGGGACTGGCTGTGGCTGTGGCGAACGATGCTACGGTGATGGCGCTTGGCGAACATGCCTTCGGTTGTGCCCATGGCATGCGTGACTTTGTGGTGATTACGCTGGGATCCGGTATGGGTAGTTGTTTCTTCTCGAATGGCTTGATCCACAAAGGCATGGATGGTTTTGCTGGTGAGATAGGACATACCTGCGCTTTCAAGGACGGACGTCAGTGTAGTTGTGGTAACAAGGGATGTCTGGAGACCTATACAGCCGCCAAGGGTGTGATGCAGACAGCTAGGGAACTGATGGCGGAGTCCGACAAGCCATCGCTGATGCGCCAGGCAGAGAATCTGTCTCCTAAGATGATCACGGAGTTCTGTGAACAGGGTGACGAACTGGCTATCGAGGTTTATCGTCGTACGGGTGAGATTCTTGGCTATGGTCTGGCAAACTATGCCTCTATGGTTGATCCGGAAGCATTCATCTTTATGGGTGGTGTGTCAAAAGCTGGCAAATGGCTGTTGGAGCCCGCCAAGGAGTCGTTCGAGAGACATGTTTTCCATAATATTCAGAATAAGGTGAAATTCCTGGGTTCAGACCTGGATAGTGACCTGTGCGAGGTGCTGGGTGCCAGTGTGCTGGCATGGGAAGTGAGAGAATATTCTTTGTTTAAATAAAAAACTGTGAAAAATGGAAAATATAAATGCTGCAGAATCGGTAGATAGGATTAAGACGCGTGTTGTAGGTATTGATATTCGTTTGGAGAAGACGACGTATGCCATCGTGGATGTTCGAGGAGATATTCTGGCTTCGGATTATTTTGAAACCACGGATTACCCTGATGTCAATGACTTTGTGACTGCGCTGACAGAGAAAATAATCATGCTTGTTGAGGAGAATGGTGGGTATGAATCCATCCGCTCTGTAGGTGTCAGTTGTCCGAGTGCCAGTTCTGTGACGGGTAATGTGGAGAATGCGGCTAACCTGCCATGGAAAGGTGTTATCCCCTTGTCTGCCATGTTGCGCGACAGGCTGGGACTGGCAGTGGCAGTAGCCAACGATGCGCATATTACCGCCCTGAGCGAAAAAGCTTATGGAAGTGCACATGGTATGAAAGATTTCGTGGTGATATCGATCAGTCATGGTGGTCTGGGAAGCTGTTTCTTCTCCAACGGTCAGCCCCATCTGGGGTATGATGGTTTCGCGGGAGAAGTGGGACATACCTGTGTGGAGATCAACGGTCGTGAGTGTGGCTGTGGTAACAGAGGTTGTCTTGAGACTTACTGTTCGAAGAAAGGACTGGTGAGAACAGCCCAGGAACTGATGGCAGAGACGGATGAGCCAACACTGATGAGGGAATGCAAGGAATTGTCGATAGAGTCGATTGCAGAGTGCTGCCATCGGGGTGACAAACTGGCCGTCGAGGTGTTCCGTCGTACAGGTGAGATGCTGGGTCTTGGACTGGCTAACTATGCCTCCATACTGAATCCTGAGGCCATCATTCTGACAGGTGATATGACGGTGGCTGGCAAATGGCTACTCAAGCCGATGCGTGCAGCCTTTGAGGAACATGTGTTCCATAATATCAAACATAAGACCCGTATCCTCGTGTCGATCCTGAAGGAAGGTGAGCGCGACGTGCTAGGTGCCAGTGCCTTGGCATGGGATGTGAAAGAATATTCATTATTTAAATAACAACTAGACCTATGGAAGAATATAACCTTAAGACAAAGGTTGTCGGAGTTGACATCAGTACAGAGAGCACCACATATGCCATTGTGGATATCCGTGGAAATATCCTGGCTGAGGATTCTTTTCAGACTACCGACTATCCTGATGTCAACAATTTCGTGACAGCTTTGAGCGAAAAGATTGTCATGCTTGTCGAAGCAAACGGTGGTTATGAGACCATCCGTTCTATTGGCGTCAGCTGTCCGAGTGCCAGTTCAGTATCCGGTTGTATTGAGAATGCAGCCAATCTGCCCTGGAAGGGTATGGTTCCCCTGTCTGCAATGCTTCGTGACCGTTTGGGATTGGCAGTAGGCCTCTCTAACGATGCGCATATCTCTGCATTGGGTGAATATACCTTTGGCAGTGCCCATGGTATGAAGAACTTCGTGATCGTCAGTTTAGGTGTGGGCGTAGGCAGTTGTTTCTTCTCATCAGGAAACGAGCATCAGGGGCATCAGGGTTATGCTGGTGAGTTTGGTCATACCTGCATAGTTGACGGCGGTCGTGAGTGTGCCTGTGGTCATAAGGGTTGCGTGGAGTCGTATGTAGGTGCTGTGGGCATTGTGAATACTGCTAAGGAACTGATGGCTGCGTCGGATGCACCATCCCTGATGCGGGATCTTGAGAAACTCTCGCCTCGTACCATCGCTGAATGCTGTAACAAGGGTGATGAGATGGCTATTGAGGTTTATCGTCGTACAGGTTATATGTTGGGTATTGGATTGGCCAACTATGCGTCTGTTATTGATCCTGAGGCGATCATCTTGACGGGAGGCATCTCGCATGCTGGCAAATGGATTGTCGATCCTGCCTATGAGTCGTTTGAGTCCCATGTCTTTGGAAACCTGAAAGGAAAGGTGAGGATTCTGTTGTCGAAGCTCGATGACCGTGAGCGCGACGTGTTGGGTGCCAGTGCCCTCGCCTGGAGCGTACCAGAATATTCGCTCTTTAAGTAATAGTGGATATTAATAGTGAATAGTTGTGGACGTAGAGAGGATTAACGAGATCATCAACGAGAAACCAAACCTGAGTACCGCCCTCGGAATGGAGTTTATCTCCACCCCCGAGGACGATACATGTATGGCCCGTATGAAAGTGGATGAGCGTAATCGCCAGCCTTTTGGATTCCTCAGTGGTGGTGCTTCTTTGGCACTGGCGGAGAATGTGGCAGGTGTCGGGTCTTCCTCCCTCTGTCCTGGTTGTGCCTGTGTGGGTATAGAGGTCAGCGGTAGCCATGTGAAGGCGGTGATGGAAGGTGATACGGTGACGGCCTATGCCCGTCTGTTGCATAAGGGAACCACCCTTCATGTGTGGAATGTAGATATCAAGGATACCTCGGGAGATTTGATCTCTAATGTCCGTGTGACCAATTACGTGATTTCGTCCAAGAGATAATGCCAGGATTCGCCGTTTATCGTTTGCCGTATGAGTCGCATGTAACATTGGTTCTGCAGACGGAAGGGGAACCGATGGAACTGTCCTCATGTACGGAACTGAATGGCGCAAAGGGATTTGTCGTGGCTCCGTTTGAAGTGAGACAAACCCAGCCTATCCTGTTGATACGTCCTGATAAGGTGAAGACGATCCCAGTAGATGACATCACAGAATCATGGGGACAGACCCTTGATCGTTTAACCAAAGCGAATCAAGCAACCTATCTCCATGATCCTATTGTGGGAGGCCGTAGGATGCATTATTCCATCGACTTTGCCAATGACCACTCCCAACTGGATCTGGGCACTTTCCGGAAGATCGTCTTGGCCCGCTGTTCTGATGAAGAGACAGCGGAGCCCATTGCGCCTTTGGAACTCTTCCGGAGAGCCTGTATCTCCTATCCTCGTATGTTCATCTCGATGGTAAGCACCTCCCAGAGCGGCTGCTGGCTGACGGCCACACCAGAGATATTATTGGAAGGCGATGGTGATAACCACTGGCGTACCATCGCCTTAGCTGGAACAATGCAACTGGAAGGGGAACAGCTGAATGGCGAAGGTGAGAATCTTAGTTGGAGCACGAAGAATATCCAGGAGCAACGCTATGTGGCTACCTATATCGCGGAATGCCTGGAGCAGTTCACCCGTGATTTCCATGAGGAGGGCCCCTATACCATACGGGCTGCGAACCTCGTCCATCTGCGGAGCGACTTTACGTTCTCCCTACCTGACAGGCTGCATATTGGTGACCTCCTGCAGGCACTTCATCCCACACCAGCCGTCTGTGGACTGCCCAAGCGCGAGGCCTTCCAGTTTATCATCCGTAACGAATATACACCCCGTCGCTATTATAGTGGATTCATGGGAATGCTGGATGCAGAACACCAGACCCATCTCTATGTCTCGCTCCGTTGTATGAACATCGAAGGAAACCGCTATCACCTCTATGCCGGAGGTGGACTGCTGAAAGATAGTACAGAGGAACAGGAATGGCAGGAGACAGAGGCGAAACTTGAAACCATGAGAAGATGTATAGCAATAAAGAACATATAAACATACTGACTGCCTTGCTCGTAGCTCATGGCATCCGACATGCCGTTGTCTGCCCGGGCAGTAGGAATGCGCCTATCACGCATAATTTGAACGAGTGCCCAGACATTACCTGTTATCCTGTGACGGATGAGCGCTCTGCAGGTTTTTATGCCCTTGGCATGTCACAGGCATTGAAACAGCCTGTCGTTGTCTGTGTTACCAGTGGTACGGCACTGTTGAATCTCGCACCCGCTGTGGCTGAGGCCTATTATCAGCATATCCCCTTGGTCGTGATCTCCGCAGACCGTCCCCCGCAGTGGATTGATCAGTTGGATGGGCAGACCCTCCAGCAACCTGATGCCTTAGGGCACTTTGTAAGGAAGGCAGTATCCCTGCCAGAACCAAAGGATGAGGAAGATCTCTGGTACTGTAACCGCCTTGTCAACGAAGCCCTCATCATCCGTCATGCCCCTGTACATATCAATGTGCCTATCACAGAACCGCTGTTCGAGTTCACTGTTCCTGAACTACCTGTCGAACGTAAGATCGAATGGCTCCCTGCCGATATCTCCGCAGCCACGCTGAGCCATGTGTCCCGGATGTTCCTGCAGGCTAAGCGCCCGATGCTCATCAGTGGTCAGCCCATGAACCCGCTGATGGATGAGGCTGTCGCTCTCGTTGGTGATGATCCTGATTATATCCCCGACTTTGTGCTGTATATCGGGGGCTCCATCGTTAGTAAACGTCTGAAGCGTTTTTTGCGCAAGGCCAAGGAGACGTGGGTGGTGAACGGGACGGGCGAGGTGACGGATACCTTTATGAATCTGACGCATATCGTACAGGGTGATCCAGAGGCGGTGGCTGATCATATCCGTTTCATGCTTGTCATGGAGCCACATCCCTTCGTCAAGAAGTGGGATGAATTACTGTCACGACTCCGCCAGAAGACTTTAGACTACGAGCCCGCCTATTCCCAGATGGCTGCTGTGAAGTATTTTGAGACGAATGTGGGTGAGGCTGCTGTGCATTATGCTAACAGTTCGGCTATTCGTCTGGCGAACATCTTTGCCCAACATCCCGTGTGGTGTAACCGTGGTGTGAACGGCATAGAGGGCTCGCTCTCCACTGCAGCAGGTTTCTCCATCGTCACCAGCGATCGGGTTTTCTGCGTCATCGGCGACCTAAGTTTCTTTTACGACCAGAACGCGCTGTGGAACCAGAACCTCAAGGGTAACTTCCGCATCCTGCTGCTCAATAACGGCCGTGGTGGCATCTTTAACATGTTGCCAGGACTGGAGCAGAGTCCTGCCCTTGACAGGATCGTAGCCGCTGAGCACCATACCTCTGCCGAGGGGATCTGCCGTCAGAACGATGTCGTCTATCTCCATGCCGAGGGACCTCATGATCTCCATCAGGCCATCGACACCTTATTATATATAGAGAGCAAGCGTCCTGTCCTTCTCGAAGTTCTTACCGATGCCTCGGATGACGAGCGTGTCTATAAAGATTTCCTCCGGGATTGACCTGACTTTCCCCCCCCTTTTATCTCCTTTCTACGACATCTATGACATCCGTTAAATCCGATGTCATGGATATCGGTCGTTTGTCGTAATAACTCGAATCGAAAAACACGAAAAAAGTTGTTATGTGGTCATAACCGCCGTAACTTTGCATCGTCAATCAGTTGAAACGGACTCAATAAACTCCAAAAATCGACTGGCGACGCAAGGAGAAAAATCATTCTAAAAAATAAAAGTATTAACAATTAAAAATTTAAAAAGTTATGACAACAAAAAGAATTTGGTAAAGCAGGTGCTCATGAGCACTCTTACCGCAAGTGTTTTCGCATTCAGTTTCACCGCATGCAGTGAAGATGATGAGTTTATGAACAATGGTATCACCCCCGAGATGGAGAGTGAGTACAACGGTCCCACCCTGGAGCCCATCGGTCTCTCCTTCCAAGAGTTTATTACTTCCGACGACGTGAAGATCCTCGATGCCGACACAACACAGATCAGCGTGAGCAAGGCATACGCCGACAAGTTGGGCGTCAAGTCGTTCGTAGGTCACCCCATGGGAATCTGGCAGTGCATGGAAGTTAGTTCCTTCATGTGCAAGGCCACTAAGGAGAAGCTCGTAGGCGACCGCTACATCATCAACGTCGCCCCCTGCTCACTGGCAGAGCTGCTCTGCGGCAAGGATGTGCGTCTGAGCACCGAGCTCTACGTCAACATGGATCCGGAATCTGTCCGCAGTCGTGCCGCCGCCAGCAATGTCCCCGAGTATGCTGCCAAGTATATCGACGATAATAATGTCCTCCACCCCGTAGCACTCACTATTATGCCTGCTGCCGACGGTGACCAGGATCCTACCCGTAGTGGTATCACCGCCTTCGGCACCTTCTCTACAGAGGATATCATGATGGCCCGTATGTCTGGCTCTCGCTGCTGGCCCTTTGACGAGATCGGAGAATTTATCGATGATGTGGTTGATACGGCTAAGAAAATATATGACTGGACTAAGGATAAGACGACGTACAACATCCGTGAGTACCATCGTAACAAAACCCTCGTCAATGCCAATACCTCGTTCAAGAAGACGATCGAGTTCGGTGCCGGCAAGAAGGGTGAGAAGAAGGATACGTTCAATGTCACCGTCAACTGCCCCCATTGATTTCGGACTCAACTGCAACTTCATCCTCGACGCAAGTGGCTCACTGGTAAGCCTTCCCAAGTTCAACCGCTTTGAGACCAGCGTAGCAGGTACCTTTGATTTCGCCCCACAGGTGACCTTCGGATTCAGCAAGAAGTTCGGTATCCCCGATGACAAGCAGCGCCTGAGACTTCATACATTCCCCACATTCAGGCTGCAGTTCCAGGTTGGCCCCATCCCCGTCACTATCGACATCGAGCCCTATATTTTCCTGAAGTTTGAAGCTGAGGTAGAAGGCTCTGGTTACACGGGCATCAAGTACCACTACGCAAGCCATTTCCAGTTCGGTGCAGAATACACTGACAAATGGCACCTCATCAAGGGCTACGACACCGATGCCAATAAGCTCACCATGATTCCCCCGACAGGTTACTTCAAAGCCCACGCAGGTGTAGGTCTCATGCTCGGATGCGACGTCATCGTAGAGAAACTGGCTGGTCCGAAGATCGCCATCGGTCCAAAGTTTACTGCCGACGCAGAGATGGAAATGAGCCAGGATCCGGATGTCCTCTTCAAATTCAAATCCTCAGTAGATTTCGGAGTGACTGGTGAGATTGGCGCCAAGCTGAAGATATGGAAATGGGAACTTGCCGACTGGGAGACGGAAGTCAGCTTCGGAGATAAGATCAATATCTTCCACTACAACTTTCCCCACGAGGAGGGCGACACCTCGAACGGCAGTCTTGATAACATCATGAAACTGATCAATCCTTACAACTTTAAGAAGTAATTAGCAACCCTATCAAAAGAAAGCTTCCCGACGTGGGAAGTTTTTCTTTTATCCCAAGGCTTGGGACAAAAAATAAGGAGTCCTTATTTTTACTAAAGGACTCCTTATCTGGAAAAAGGAGAGCCGTTGTTGTAGTTCCTGTTCTTATCGCGGGCATCGGGTGCGTCAAGCTCATCCGAGGAGAGGGTCTCGAAGCTCGCGGGGTCTGCACCCTCGACGAGATCCCCACAGTACCACACATGATTGCGATCCTTGGAGTAGTTGCTCTTCGGGATCGCCTCGTAGGTTGCTGGATCGGCACCCTCAAGGATATGTCCAAAGTAATAGACGTGGCGTTTGTCCTTGGCCTCGAAGAGATCGATGACCTCCAGCGTCACTGGGTCGGAATCCTCGATGCGCTGGGTCTTGAAATAGACATAATGGTTGTCCGTCGCCCAGAGTTCGTAACTGTCGCACTTCACCACACGGAAGCTCTTCATGTCAGCCACGCCGACGGCCTTGCCTTCGTAATAATAGTCATGGCCGTCGTGGAACAATGGGTATTCCTCGGCCTTCACTGTGGCGGGGTCAGCACCTTCGACCAACAGGTTCTTGTACCATACGTGGTGGTCATCGCGACCCAGCCAGTCCTCGACGCTCTTAAATGAGGCCGCATCGACTTCAGGCAACTCGTGTTCCAGAGTGCCGAAGCTGAAAGTCCAGTAGGTGAAATAGACCTTCCCGTTCTTAACCTCGTATTTACCGTCCGTATTACATGCCGTCAGCATCAGGACAATGAATAACAGACTCATGTGGGTCTTCGTTCTTCTGATCATACTCTGTTATTATAAGTTGCTGCAAAGATACAACTTTTTGTCGATATATTTGGTTTTTTGCTCGCATAATCGTATCTTTGCGGAAAAATCGCGATAGACAATGGAAAAGAGAAACTGGAAAACAATCCGTGAGTTCGAGGAGATTCTCTTCGAGGAGTACAACGGCATCGCCAAGATTACCATCAACCGTCCGCAGTATCGTAACGCCTTCACGCCGAAGACGACCTATGAATTGGGTCAGGCTTTCGCCCTGTGCCGCGAGATGCAGGATATCAATGTGGTGCTGTTGACGGGTGCTATGTCGCCCGTGCCTGAGGGTAAGATGCTGGCTGATGTGAAGCACGCGTTCTGTTCAGGTGGCGATATGCATGTAAAAGGGCGTGGCGGTTATGTGGATGAGGAGGGTGTGCCCCGTTTGAGTGTGCTCGATGTACAGATGCAGATCCGTCGTCTGCCGAAGCCTGTCATTGCGATGGTGAATGGCTATGCGATTGGTGGGGGACATGTGCTGCATCTCGTCTGTGACCTGACCATCGCCTCTGAGAATGCCATCTTCGGACAGACAGGTCCCAAGGTGGGATCGTTTGATGCGGGCTTCGGTTCGTCGTATCTGGCTCGTATTGTCGGCCAGAAGAAAGCGCGTGAGATCTGGTTCCTCTGCCGCCAATATACGGCGAAGGAGGCTGAGGAGATGGGTATGGTGAACAAGGTGGTGCCTATCGAGCGGCTCGAGGATGAGTGTGTGGAGTGGGCGGAAATCATGATGGAACGCTCACCATTGGCCCTGCGCATGATCAAGGCAGGACTGAATGCAGAACTTGATGGACAGGCTGGTATTCAGGAACTTGCGGGTGATTGTACCATGCTCTATTACTTCCTCGATGAGGCTCAGGAGGGTGGTAAGGCTTTCCTCGAGAAACGCAAACCAGACTTCAAGAAATACCCCAAGCTACCATGATCTACGAGATTGAAGAGCGGACGCTGCACTTTAAACAACCGGCAGGGACGTCGCGTGGGGTCTATACCACGCGGAAGATCTGGCTCGTTCATCTTTACGACGGTGATCGTCATGGCGTGGGGGAATGTGCCCCATTGCCCGACTTGAGTTGTGACGCTCGCCCCGATTATGCCGAGGTTCTTGATGGCTTCCTCAGAACTGGCGTAAATGCTGATATCTTCGATCCAGCAATCCGTGACTTCCCTTCTATGCTCTTTGGCATAGAGACGGCACTGCTGAATCTGCAGCGGGGTGATCGGCTGTTTGATACCGCCTTTTCGCGTGGGGAGGTGGGTATTCCCATCAACGGTCTCGTGTGGATGGGAAACTACGAGGAGATGTTGAAGCGCATGGAGGAGAAACTGAAAAAGGGCTTCCGTTGTGTGAAACTGAAGATCGGGGCCATCGATTTCGAACAGGAACTGGCTCTAGTGAAGCGCATCCGAGAAAGGTTCTCGTTCCATGAGGTGGAGTTGAGGCTGGACGCCAACGGGGCCTTTTCTTTCGAGGAGGCACTCTATAAGTTGGAACTGCTTTCTCAATATGCGATTCATTCCATCGAACAACCTATCCGTCAGGGACAATGGACTTATATGGCGGAACTCTGTCGTGAGTCGCCTTTGCCCATTGCGCTTGATGAGGAATTGATAGGTGTAAATGACCCTGAGATGAAGGCGCATATGTTGAACATTATCAAGCCCCGATACATTATCCTGAAGCCTTCGTTGCATGGGGGCATGAAGGGGTGTCGGGAGTGGATCCAGATAGCGAAGGAACAGGGTATCGGCTCGTGGATTACCTCGGCCTTGGAGAGTAATATCGGTCTGAATGCCATCGCCCAGTTTGCTTCGGAGATTTATGGCGACGATATCCGTATGCCTCAGGGACTTGGTACGGGGCAGCTCTTCATTGATAATATCGAGATGCCACTTGAGATCCGTGGTGACAAACTTTGGAGATGTCGATAGAAGAATTCCTGGAAGAGTGGAATAACGCTTCGCCTTACGTCCACGTGCAGACGAGTGGTTCGACGGGGGCTCCCAAACCGATGTTGGTAGAGAAACGTCGGATGCTGGCCTCGGCTCGTCGTACTAATGATTTCCTTGGGCTTCGTCAGGGGGATACAGCTTTGCTTTGCATGTCGCTCGACTATATCGCGGGGAAGATGATGGTTGTGAGGGCGCTGGAACGAGGATTGAGACTAGTTCCCGTAGTGCCGAGTGGGCATCCGCTGGGTTTATCTGGTGCCAGTCCCGGGACTGAAATCGATTTTGCGGCAATGGTGCCGATGCAGGTGTATAACTCCCTTCAAGTGCCCGAAGAGCGGGAACGACTGAGGAAGATTCGTCACTTGATTATTGGTGGTGGTGCTATCGATGAGGCGATGGCTGATGAGTTGAAGGAATTTCCCCATGCTGTGTGGAGTACTTATGGCATGACGGAAACGCTCTCACATATTGCCCTCAGACGGCTTTCTGGTCCTGAGGCATCAGAATGGTACACACCCTTCCCAACCGTACAAGTAAGCCTGAATGATGAGGGTTGCCTCGTCATTGATGCACCAGAGGTCTGCGTAGAGCGTTTGGAAACCAATGATATTGCTGAGCTGAAACATGTCGCCTTCCGGATCTTGGGACGGAAGGATAATGTCATCTGTTCTGGTGGTATCAAGATCCAGGCAGAGGAAGTAGAGCGGCAGTTGCGTCCTTACTTGCGCGTACCTTATTTAATAAGTAAGAGAAAAGATAATAAATTTGGTGAGGTTGTCGTTCTGCTGACGGAAGGTTCTATAGAAGAGGCCCGTGAGACTTGTGAACGTACGCTTCCCAAATACCATCAACCCCGCCATTACCTTCATGTTGCCCAGATTCCCCTTACGGAGACAGGCAAGCCAGCCCGTCAGGAAGCAGAGCAACTAGCTAAAAAGTAAAAAAGAGATAGGGCTACTCTCACGAGCGGCCCTATCTGCGATTAGTTAGTAATATGATTAGGTCTATTAAGTTGATTGGTTACTCTTTATATAGTCAGCCCTCTCTGTAAAAGTCGAGAGCTTCGTAAATCTCCTCTTTGCTGGCATTTTGATTGATGCGGATATCTCCGATGCCGCCCAGCAGCGTGAAGTTGATCGTACCTGCCACGTTTTTCTTATCGTGGGTCATTAGTTCCAGCAGGGTGGGGTAGTCATCGCAGGTGATGGTCATCTTCCCATAGTGTTCCTTGATGAAACTGACGGTCTGACGCATCTTGTCGGTGGGGAAACCTGTTTTGAGGCAACTCAGATAGAGTTCACAGATCAGTCCCCAAGCGACGGCATATCCATGTAATACAGGTTTCCGCTGGAGTGCGAATGACTCGAAGGCATGGCCTACGGTGTGTCCGAGGTTCAGGGCCTTACGGATGCCTTTTTCTGTTGGGTCTTCCGTGACGATGCGCTCTTTAACGGCGACACTATCGGCTACCATGTTGCGGAGAGCATCAAGATCGGGCTGCTCCAGATCGTAGCCCAGCAACTGTGCCCACATCTGTTCGTTGGAGATGAGTCCGTGCTTGAGCATCTCTGCATAGCCGGAACGGATATTCTTCGCATCGAGCGTTCTCAGAAACTGTGTGTCGATGATCACCGTATTGGCATTGTTGAACACCCCGATCTCATTCTTCAGCCCTCTGAAGTTGATTCCTGTCTTTCCGCCGACGCTGGCATCGACCATGGAGAGCAGGGTAGTAGGGATGTTGATATAGTTGATACCTCGCTTAAAGGTTGAGGCTGCGAATCCACCGAGGTCTGTCACCATGCCACCACCTATATTTATTAATAAGGTGTGGCGAGTTGCTCCTCCCTGACCCAGTTCTTCCCAGACATGAGTGAGTGATTCGAGCGTCTTATGGGTGTCTGTTGCTCCGATGGTGATGCACTTGGCATCCTTCACGCAGGAATGATTCTCAATGACAGGCAAACAACAGCGTTGTGTCGTCTCATCGGCTAGGATGAAAACACGGTCGTGCTCACAATTCGAAACGGCCTCTTGGAGAGACTGTTCAAGATTCTTGGCAATAACGACTTTCTGTCGGTTCATCTTTTAATGATTATGGTTTGCCTAGCTAATTCGTTTGCAAAGGTACGATTATTATTTGAAACAGACGAACGAATCTATAAAAATTTTCAGAAGTTATTAAACTTTTCCCAACCAGATGCGTCAAAGAGACAGTTAATCAAACAATGATCATGAGAAAAATGATATTAATTGTGGCCGCCTTAGCGATGACGGTCACTGTGTTCGCCCAGCGAACAGTAACAGGAAAGGTTGTGGAACAGGATACGCAAGAAGCCGTCATTCAAGCTACTGCAGCCCTACTTAGTGGTGAGAAGGTGGTTGCCAACGCGGTGACCAACGTGAATGGCGGATTCTCCATCAAGGCTCCCCGAGACGGTAGTTATACCCTGCAAGTGACTTATGTAGGTTTTAAGACCTACACCAAGAAAATCAACATCAAAGACGGTAAGGACTATAATGCTGGCACCATTAAGATGGAGCCTGATGCCATTATGCTGAAGGGTGCTACCGTGACGGCCCACGCCTCCAAGGTGACGCTGAAGGCCGACACCTTCGTCTATAATGCCAACGCCTTCCGTACGCCCGAGGGATCGGTGGTTGAGGAACTGGTGAAACGTCTGCCTGGTGCTGAGGTGAGCGATGACGGTACGATCAAGATTAACGGTAAGGAGGTGAAGAAGATACTCGTGGATGGCAAGGAGTTTATGACGGGCGATACGAAGACCGCCATGAAGAACCTGCCTACCAACATCATCGACCGTATTAAGGCCTACGACCAGCAGAGCGACCTGGCCCGTGTGTCGGGTATTGAGGACGGTGAGGAAGAAACCGTGCTGGACTTCGGCATCAAGCAAGGTATGAACAAGGGTATCATGCTGAATGCTGACGTCGCCGCAGGTACTAAGAACCGCTATGCAGGCCGTATCTTCGGAGGTGTAATGAAGGACGATTTCAAGACGTTTCTCATGACCAATGCCAACAATACCAACGATATGGGCTTCCCCGGTGGTGGCGGCGGTGGTGGCCGATTTGGTGCTGGACGTCAGGGCCTGACGGCCAATAAGATGGTAGGTCTTAACCTGAACTATGAAAAGAAGGACAAACTGAAGATCGACGGTAGTGTGCGCTGGAACCACAGCGACGGCGACGCTTTCTCAAAAAGCTCGACGGAGAATTTCTTCAGTAGCGACTTGTCATCGTTCGGCAACAGCAGGAGCCATAACTTTTCCCGTTCCAACCAGTGGAACGCTCAGATGCGCCTGGAGTGGCAGCCCGACTCTATGACGAACATCATGTTCCGCCCCAATGCCAGATATAACACTCAGGATGGCGAGAACTCCAGTGAGAGTGCCACTTTCATTGAGAATGAGGATCCTTACAAATATGTGGCCGATCCTCTGGGAGAGATTGAGACGCTGATTGGCAAGAAGGTTGTCAAGAACCTGAATATGCAGGACGGTATCAGCTACAGTGACTCCAAGAACGTCGGTGGTATGCTGCAGTTCAACCGTCGTCTGAACAACAACGGCCGTAACATCACTATCCGGTTGAACGGCAACTGGAGTGAGGGCACGAGTAAGTCGATGACGAACAATTACATCTTTTTGTTTAATCCGATGGACACGACAATCACCAATCGTTATAGTGTGACACCTGAAGACCGCTGGAGCTACAGTATCCGTGCCACTTACAGCGAGCCCATCTTCCGTCAGGTCTATCTTCAGTTCAGCTACACCTATCAGTACAGTTACACCAAGAGTGACCGTAAGACTTATAGTCTGACAGACGTATATTATATGGATATCGAGCCCCAATATCGTAATTGGGATGCCTATCTGAGCCGACTCGTCAATCCGCTCGATACCTACGAGGATTTAAACCTGAGCCGCATGTCGGAGTATAAGAACTACAACCATACTGGAGAGTTGATGCTGCGCATCGTGCGCAAAGCCTATAACTTCAACGTAGGTTTCCAAGTTCTTCCGCAGAAGACACATTTCCTCTATGATTATCAGGGTCAGCATTTTGACATTACAAGAAACGTGACTAACTTTACGCCTACGCTCGATTTCCGTTGGAAGAAATCTGCCACAGGTCAGCTGCGCTTTACCTATCGTGGTCGTACCCAGCAGCCCTCCATGACCGACCTGCTTCCTATCAGGGATGACAGCAACCCGCTGCGCATCACAGAAGGTAATCCGGAACTGGATCCTTCCTTCACGCAGAACTTCAACCTCTTCTACAACGACTATTTCCAGAAACATCAGCGTGCTGTGATGACCTTCGTAAACTTCTCGACGACAAGAAACTCCGTGGCCAACAAATCCACTTATAATTCTGAGACTGGTGGTACCATCACGCGTCCAGAGAATGTCAACGGCAACTGGAACGGCAACCTCGGCTTCATGTTCAATACCGCCATCGACTCGGCAGCCTACTTCAACGTCAACACGTTCACCAACTTGAACTATGCCCACAATGTCGGCTTCGTAAGCGTCAACAGCCTCCAAGACTCAGAGAGGAGTGTCACCAAGTCGCTCGGTATCGGTGAGCGCTTAGCAGGTAGCTATCGTAACGAATGGTTGGAGATTGAACTCAACGGATCACTCAACTACACCCGTTCTCGCAGTGAACTACAGCCCAACAACGACCTCGACACCTGGCAGTTTGCCTATGGAGGTATGGTTGGCGTGACGGCTCCCTGGGGTACGTCGTTTACCACAAACCTCACGATGCAGTGCCGTCGCGGTTATTCCGACAACTCGATGAACACCAACGAGCTTATCTGGAACGCCCAGGCGTCGCAAAGCTTCCTCAAGGGCAACGCCCTCACCATTTCACTCCAGCTCTACGACATCCTGCACGAGCAGTCCACCTTCAGCCGCACTATCACTGCCTTGTCGCGTAACGATACTGAGTATAACGCCATTACGAACTACGCGATGCTCCACGTCATCTATCGTCTGAACCTCTTCGGAGGCTTTAAGAACCGTGGCGGTGGCCCTGGTGGTCCTGGCCCAGGCCTTGGTGGCTTCGGTGGTCGTGGCCCCCGTGGTGGTGGCGGTGGTTTCGGAGGTCCAAGACGATTCTAATCATAAAGATGCCTACAATAGTGGGCATCTTTAATTTTTTCTCAACTTTCTTTGCTATTCAAAAAAAAGGTAGTACCTTTGCACAGTTTTTCAGCTTTAAGCATGTTATGATGCAGAAACTAGGGTGAACAATGGTTGTTAATTCTCTGAATTTCCTGATCTTCTTCACGGTCGTATTCATTGTTTATTATCTTCCCGTTTGCAGGAACAACGAAAGGATAAGGAATGGATGGCTCTTTCTGGCTTGTTACTTCTTCTACGGTGTAGCAGACTGGAAGATGATCCCATTGCTCCTTGGTGCAACTATCATCTTCTATGCCCTTGGTTTACGGCTTAAGAGAGAGATGAGTAGAAAGAATACCCGGAATGCCTCCCGTCTGACGACCCTCGGCGTGATCTTTGGGGTTGGATTATTGCTCTATTTCAAGTATCTTAATTTCTTTGCCGAGTCATTTGCAGAGTTGATGAATGCCATCGGATTTAACGTCACATGGACCACCCTGAATATTATTCTCCCGTTGGGTGTCAGTTTTTATACCTTTAAACTGATCAGTTATATCGTGGAGATCCACCGTGAGCATATTGAGCCCTGTAAGGACTTTATAGAGTTTGGCACCTATATCGCGTTTTTCCCAACAATCCTTTCTGGTCCTATTGACAGACCTGACGGCCTGATTCCTCAGTTGAAGGGGGTGAAGACATTCAACTATACCCTTGCCGTAGATGGATTCAGGCAGATCTTATGGGGTATGTTTACCAAGATGTGCATTGCGGATAATATTGCCACTGTGACAGACACAGTATGGGCCTCATACTCGGTGCAGAGCGGATCCGCCCTGGCCGTCGTGGCCTTGTTGTATTTTATCCAATTGTATGCCGATTTCGACGGATATTCCAATATGGCCATCGGTGTTGGTAAACTTCTGGGCATCAGGATCACCAGGAACTTCAACCATCCATTGCTGGCTAGAAACGTGGCTGAGTTCTGGCGCAGGTGGCACATGTCGCTAACCTCCTGGATTACGGACTATATTTTCATGCCACTGAATATCGCTTTCAGGAATTATGGAAACCTGGGTATCTGTATCGCCTGCATCATTAATCTGGTTGTGATCGGGTTGTGGCATGGCGCCAACTGGACCTTCGGAATGTTCGGGTTATACAATGGCCTGTTGTTCATTCCATTGGTATTGTCAGGTGCCTTTGGGAAAAACAAGAAGTTGAAGCCCAATGCATACGGCTTGCCTAAACTGGGTGATTTCCTGAAGATAGTACTGACCTTTGTACTGGTTTCCATCGCTTTGGTATTCTTTAGGGCAGAGAGTATTCAAGAGGCATTTGCCTATCTGGGAGGCTTCTTCTCCCTCTCAACCCTGTCTGTGCCGTCTCTTCTCATAGGGAAGAGCACCATTCTCTTTATCCTACTGCTTCTGTTGCTGGAGTGGTATCAGCGCGACAAAGAGCATCCTCTGCAGTTCCCCATCCATCGTTTGTGGAGTCATGTCTTGGTGAGGTATGCTGTCTATTGGGGTCTGATTATCCTGATTCTCAAGTATCAGGCTCAACCTAATACGTTCATATATTTCCAATTCTGAGATGAGACGGCTTTATTATAAGATATTAGTAGTATTTCTACCTTTCGTGCTCTTCTACGCATTTCCGACGGTTTGTCTCTATCGGGCAGGGGAACTGTTCTCATTTGACACCTATCTACACCCTTTGGAGAAGGGGCGCCTGTTTGGTCTGGCTTACAGTTATTATGACAAGGAATACAAGTATTACATGACCAACGATTTTATGCATCCTCAGTTGTTGGTGCTGGGATCATCCCGTATCATGCAGGTGAAAAATGATGTGGTTAGGCCTGGTGTCTCCTTCTATAATGCAGGCGGCGCTGTGCAGAATATCTATGAGTTCCGCTTGTTTCTGGAGAAACTGACCTATGAGCCGGAGTTGATTATCGCCAATTTCGACCAGTTTTATTTCAATCCATATTATGAGGACCAGAAAGGTATGTTCTCACGCGATGTGTATGAAAAGCCTGAATTTTCGTTCGCCAAATACCTGAATTCCTGTGTCACCTTCTATGAGGATCTGCTCGCAGATAAGATTGATGTGAAAGAACTGTTCCACTCGGATCAGATAGGTGTCACTGCTATCTGTACGCAAAGGGGCTTTACGACTGACGGTACTTATTATGATGGTATGGTGGAGACACATCCAGAACTTTCTGTTGATTATAACTTCAAGGGAACCATGGAACGTATCAGAAATAAGAATCTGCGCTTCCAGGGGTGTGACCATGCGGACAAGTCTATACTCAATGAGGTTGACAGTCTCTTGACCTTCTGCGATCAGCATGGTATCATGTTTGTGGGGCTTCTGCCCCCATTTGCGCCGAAGATCTGTGACGTTCTGGAAAAGGACGGACATTATGGCTATCTTAAGGAGATTCCTGGGCTACTAAACGAGGTCGCTTCCCGGCATCAGGCCGTCATGATGGATTTCACCAGATATGAAAACCAATTCTCATCAGACTGTTTCTTCCTGGACGGCTTCCATGGGTCAGACCTGGTGTATCGTGCAATGGTTGCTGATATGATAGACACGGTACCACAGATCCAGAAGTATTTCATCCCGTCGGACTCTATCAGGATGCTAAATAACCGTCAACTACGTCAACATACAAAATATCACGCGTTTCGTTATGCTTTTTAATTCTTTCGAGTTCCTGTTTTTTCTGCCGATAGTGTTCCTGCTCTATTGGTTCGTGTTTCGTGAGCGGCATTGGCAGAACTTCTTGGTAGTCGTTGCAAGTTATATATTCTATGGTTGGTGGGATTGGCGTTTTCTGCTGCTCATAGCCATGACATCATTCTTTAGTTTCTGTAGCGGCTTACTGTTGGAACGTTTTGAGGGACAACGAAAGAAGCAAAAGTTGGTTAGTGCTGCTAACATTGCGTTGAACATCGCCATTCTGGGCGTATTCAAGTATTACAATTTCTTTGTGGAGAACTTGGATGCGTTGTTGGGGGCGCTGGGATGGCATCTGGATTGGGTGACCATGAACATTATCCTCCCTGTGGGCATCAGTTTCTACACCTTTCAGGCACTTAGTTATAGTATTGATGTCTATCAGAAGAAGTTGCCTGCTACCCACGACATCGTGGAGTTCTTCGCCTATATCAGTTTCTTCCCGCAGTTGGTGGCTGGTCCTATTGAAAGGGCAACCAACCTGCTGCCTCAATTCCAGAAACAGAGGACCTTTGACTATGCTTTGGCTGTGGATGGCATGCGACAGATGCTCTGGGGCTTTTTCAAGAAGATGGTGATCGCAGATAACTGTGCCACCACCGTCAATGTGATTTGGGCGGACTATGCAGATCAGACAGGCTTGGTGCTGTGGGTATGCGTGACTCTTTTCACTTTCCAGATTTATTGTGACTTCTCTGGCTATAGTGATATTGCCATTGGTAGTGCCCGGCTGTTCGGTGTTAACCTGATGCGCAACTTTAACTTCCCCTATTTCTCTCGGAGCATTCCGGAGTTCTGGAGGCGGTGGCATATCTCGTTTACGACATGGTTCCGTGATTATATCTACTTCCCTCTGGGTGGTAGTCGATGTGATAAGTGGAAGGTGATTCGTAATGTTTATATTGTCTGGGGTATCAGTGGCCTATGGCATGGTGCCAATTGGACGTATGTTTGTTGGGGATTATATCATGGGACACTCCTTGCCATTTATAACATCTGCGGAATTAACACCAAATACGAGCATATTGTGGCGTATGGAAAGATCCTCCCGAACCTGAAGGAAACTTTCCAGATTATCATTACCTTTGCCTTAACGGTAATAGGATTTGTCATCTTCCGCTCAGAAACGATAGGAGACGCAGGACAATACCTCATGGGAATGTTTAATAGCTCTCTGTTTGATATATCAGGCAGTATGGAGTCTCTTAAAGGTAAGCATCTGGTATTTAATTCTGTGGTTATCATCATGATGCTTGTCATTGAGTGGATCCAAAGAAAAAAACAACATGCCCTGCAACTTTCTGGAAATGGGGTGTTGGGAAGAAGTTCCGTACTTCGCTTCCTGATTTACTTCCTGTTAGTCATGATGATTGTGATCTTTGCTGAAAAGCAATCTGAGTTTATTTATTTCCAATTCTAATTGTGTATGAAAAGGTTTATTTATAAAATATTGCTCTTCTTATTTGCTTTTATAGCCATCAACGCACTTCTGCAATTTTCCATACCTAAAGATAAGAATGGCTACCATTGTGAATATAACCATAAGGTAGAACTGCTTGAAAAGACACCGTCACCAAGGATTATTTTTATTGGTGGCAGCAATATTCCTTTTGGTATCAATTCGAAGACCCTGAAGGATTCTCTGCATATTGACATTGTGAATTTTGGCCTCCATGCGGGAATAGGCATCAGATATCCGTTGGTGGATTATCTGGATTATGCAAGGAAAGGTGACATTGCCGTTATTCAAATGGAATATGCCAATTACTTTACAGGTGGAAATGGAGAACCAGAATCACTTTTGCCTCTTATGGTTGCAACAAATTGGCGGAATGTCGGCAGGCTGAACTTTTATCAATGGCGTAATATATTAGTAGGTGTACCACAGGTGACGGTACTGAATCTAAAACGAGTTTTGAATTACACTACGACCAAGAGTTTTGATACTCCTTCAGAAAATGAAATTTTCGCATACGTCAAGAGTGGCTTTAATGAGTTAGGAGACGAAGTGGGCCATTTCAAATATCCCAACATTGTAGAGCCACCACTGAGAAAGGTAGAGGACAGGACTGTTGATAGTGGTTTTATGGTGTGGTTGGCTGATATGATTCAGCAGTATGAGCAACGGGGGGCCAAGGTGGTTATGTTGCCGCCAGTATGTATCAATACACACTTCAAAACTTTATACAATAGTGGCATCAGTGAGGCATTAGACAAAATCCACCACCCGTATATAGTAGATCCTCATGATATGGTGCTTGATGACAGTTGTGCCTTTAACTCGGGCTATCATATGAATAGCGAAGGGATTAGGCAGAATACTTCGAATATCATTAAGATCTTCAAGGAAAAGGGACTTCTAAGGGAATAAGAATGTCAGTATATGATAACAACGGCAGTTACAATCACATGATGTTTGTAACTGCCGTTGCCTATTCTTGCTTAGTCAGAATTATTCTGCAGAACTGCTATCTTCTATAGAACTGTTTTCTTCCTCATCCTTGAAGTCTGTGATGCCGGCTTCGATAAGGATATTGTACCAGGTGATGAGTTTTTTTATATGACTGTTCTGCACACGATCCTGATCCCACTCGGGCAGTACCTTCGTGAAGTAATCCCTCAGTTCCTGGCCAGAGGCTTTCTTCTCATTGATGCTGGCCTTCTTGCCGCCTTCGAGCGTCTTCATGTTCTCCAGGACGTCCATCAGGGGTACATCTTCGGTTTCAGTGAACATGGCGATGTCGCTTAGTGATGTGATACGGTCGGTGGCAAAAGCTGGTATTCGCTTATGAGTACTATCGAGTGCCTCTACGATAAGATTGTTTTTGCCTCTTGATACGAGTTTGTAAAGTCCGGGCTTGCCGGAGATTGCTAAAATGGTCTGTTGCATTGTTCTATAATCTGATTTAATTGTTGTTCAATATCTGCTTTGCCGTCGTTAATGAGTTCGAAGTCAGCGCGACTGACGACCTCTTCCTGTGGCAGTTGTCTCTTGATCCATTCGAGGGCTTTCTTCCTGGAGATATGGTCACGTTGCATCACGCGTCGGATGCGTACTTCCAAGGGAGCGGTGATGACGATAACGCGATCCACTAACTTATAGATGCCCGATTCGTACATGATGGCACTCTCCATCCACTTCATTCCACTCTCTTCAAAGTCGTGGAACACAGCTGGGTGCACAATGTCGTTGATCGCTTTTTGGTTGTCTGCCGACGCCAGTAGGAATTGTGAGACGACAGCCTTATTCAGTTGCCCATCTGGGGTGTAGGTCTTTGGACCAATCAAACGGGTGAGTCGCTCACGAATCTCTGGTGATGTACGTATCAACCGTTTGGCAGCACTGTCGCAATCATAGACCTCATAGCCACGTTGCTGGAGTCGTTGACATATATAACTCTTTCCACTGCCTATTCCGCCGGCAATTCCTATCTTCATCATTCTTCGGTCTGTGACTCTATAAGATAATCAACCAAAGTGGTTTCCAGCTTGGCCCTGGAGATGCCAGAAGGCACATCCTTTAGGTAGATTCGGCATTTTTCAGAAGGATTCTGTTTGATCTCCTGATAGTCGGCTACCACGTGGAAATCTTCTGGGCGGAGATTGCGATAAACACTGACACCCGTTACAAAACTGACAGTCACCTTAGCAGGGAATGTCCTTAACACTTTTCCTTCAGGCATATTAATACCAGTAATGGGAATGCCCTCAATGCGCTCCTCGGTGAGTACGTCAGTAAGGAAACTGACCTTGATATGGTCGGGTACCATCTTCACTCCTTTGATCTTGCTGAGCTGGCAGTTGACTACCAATGTGTCGCGGAAGTTAGCATAGTTGAGCTGTTCCGTATATACCATATTAATGCTGTCGAGTTTCTCATCGGAGGCATAGACGGTCACACTATCGGGGGAATAATCGACCCGTGAGATAAAATACAGTTCTTCTGGAATTACACGGCCACTCCATCTGACAGGAACCTGCTTCTTCGTACCGTAATTATAGTAGAATTCCAATTTCTCTGGTTTCGTACTGATAATCTTCGATCCGCTGAGCAGATGCTGATAGACAATCTTCTGCATGTCCTGTGCCGACACCACACCAGTTCCATTGTTGCGTGTATAGTTCTTAAAGTGGATGTTGATGTTCTTAAGATAGTCGCCATAGTGATAGGCAGCCAGAATGATGCCCTTGTCACGGATAGTCATCTTAACCGTGTCAATCTCGTCAGATGTAAGTACCGCATTCTTGGGCACGTCAATGATAGCTACAGGGATAGCAAACTCCTGCTCGTAGGTATCGTTTAGTGTCAGTGACAGCCAGAAGATACTAGAGAGCACTAGGAAGAACAGGAAAATCAGGAGCTCCTTGTTAATCTTACTGAACAAGAAGTTCCTGATATATTGCCATAGCCTGCCCTTGCCCATTCTCTTTGCCAATTATTTCTGTTGTGGAGTACTGGCCATGTCCTTGAAGACAGACGTCTTCTCTACAGTCACCACGACATCACGGGCAATCTTTACATCAACTGTGTTCTTTGCAAGGTCGATACTCTTTACCGTTCCGTGGATACCACCTCCCGTCACAACCTCCGTACCTTCAGTCAGTTCGTTCTGGAACTTCTGAATTTCTTTCTGTTTTTTTTGCTGAGGCTTGATCATAAAGAACCACATGATGGCAAAGATGGCCACCATCATGATAATCATACTCATACCACTACCGCTACCTTGTGCTGCCTGGGCAGCTAATACGATGTTTGTCATAATCTATTTGTGTTATTGTTTGTCGTCTTTCTCTGCTTTTGGGCCATCACCTTTCTTGATACGATGTCTCATCTTTTTAGGCTGCCCATCTATGGTTACTTGTTCTCCATGGAAGCTGTTCTCTTTCTTCTCTTTAGTAGCCTTAGTCTCTTTGGGATCCATGTGTTTCATCAGACGCCCTGTCTTAATGAGGTTGCGGGCAATCGCATCAAGCATGCCGTTGATATACCCTCCACTTTTCTTCGTAGAATATAGTTTGGCAATATCCACGTACTCATTGATACTTACACTGATGGGTACGTTGGGAAAGGTCATCATCTCTGCAATGGCAATCTGCATGAGGATGACATCCATATATGCCAGACGGGAGAAATCCCAATTGCGTGAAGCTTCACTCATATAGTGCTGATATTGGTCTGCATTGAGGATGGCAGAACGGAATAGTTTCCGGGCGAAATCCTTTTCCTCTTCGCTATCCCATTCTGGCAACAACTCCTCTTTGGCACCATTCTGTTCCTTGAAACGCTTGATTGTCTTCAATACAAAGGTATCTACAATCTCCTTGTCATCGTTCCAATAGAGACTCTGGTCTTCCAGAATGGCATCCAGATCAGCGTTGTCCGTGATGATCGTCTTATATAATTTGCGCCACAATTCGCGGTCAGCTTCATAGCTGTCCTCTTCACTTGCCATATAGGCCTTGTATGTTTCGCTGCTCTCAATGGTCTCAAGGATCTGTCCCAGGAAGACAGCAGAGTCTTCCCATGCAAACTTCTGGGTGCTCAAGAACTCTTGGAGAGCCTTGTTCTCTCCCAGTTGTAATGCAAAGCGGTTGAATACAAATTTCTGTGATGGCTCTGGCGTGCCTTCACGTTTGGCACGTGCCTGTGCCACTTCCAGCCTGCGTCCAGCTTCTTTTGTGATAGACACAATCAGTGACAGCAGGTAGTTATAGAGGTCATATGCCTTAGACAGACTGAAGAAAAGTTCCTTTTCAGCCGAGTCGATGTTCTTGTTACCGTTTTGATAGTAGGCGTAGGTTAACTGAACAATCTTGATTCTAATAATTTCCCTATTGATCATCTCACTTGATGCTTTAATTATGAATGATGTTCTATTGTTTTGTTATTTCTAAAGTGCAAAGGTAGTCATTTTTCAATGATTCTGCAAGAAAAAGCAGGAAAAATACGTTAAAAAATAAAATTTTCATCTCTCTCTTCACGCTTTTCACTTTTTTGTTGTACCTTTGCACCGCTTTTTCTCAAAGCACTACGATTTTTCGTGTGATGGCGAATTAAGCATATGATGTAATTAACTTAATTTAGAGTAACACAATTATGAAAGAAATGAGTGTTAGTGGCCAGAAGCGTGCCACTACAGGCAAGAAAGCCGCAAAGGAACTCCGTAAGGAGGGTCTTGTTCCTTGTAACCTTTATGGTGAGAAGAAAGATGGTAAGGGTCTCCCCGAGGCTCTGTCGTTTGCCATTCCCGCAGCCCAGCTCCGCAGGGTTGTTTATTCTCCCGATGTATATGTGGTCAACCTGACCATTGATGGCGAGGCTCACAAGGCAGTGATGAAAGAGATCCAGTTCCATCCGACAACG
Organism: Prevotella sp.; assembly: GCA_017965475.1. GTDB lineage: Bacteria > Bacteroidota > Bacteroidia > Bacteroidales > Bacteroidaceae > Prevotella. The sequence goes on along the minus strand of JAGCPV010000097.1, from coordinate 15,696 downwards.
GATGCTGTGCTGCATATCGATTTCTTTGAAGTGAATGAGACCAAGCCTATTACGATTGGTATCCCTGTAAAGCTGGTTGGTCATGCTCAGGGTGTACGTGATGGTGGCCGTCTGAACCAGGCTGTCCGTCTGCTGAACGTAACTGCTCCTTACAAACAGATTCCTGAAGTGTTGGAGATTGATGTGACAGAACTGAAGTTGGGTAAGGCTATTAAGGTGGCTGAGCTGAACTTCGAGGGTCTGCAGATTGCTACTCCTGCTCAGGTCGTTGTTTGCTCAGTGAAGGCTACACGTGCTTCTCGTTCTGCTGCAGCAGCAGGTGAAGAGGCCGCTGCTGAGTAATTCCTAAACGATAGGGAATGGACAAGTATCTGATTGTTGGCTTGGGTAATGTCGGTGATGAATACGAACTGACCCGCCACAATACAGGCTTTATGGTATTGGATGCCTTTGCGAAGGCGTCCAATATTCATTTTGAAGACCGACGCTACGGCTTTGTGGCGGAAACGTCTCTTAAAGGCCGGAAGGTGTTCTTGCTCAAGCCCTCTACTTTTATGAATCTTAGCGGCAATGCCGTGCGCTATTGGTTGAATAAAGAAAACATTGATCAGGATCGGCTTCTAGTCATCAGTGATGACGTAGCGTTACCTTTGGGGGCTTTTCGACTGAAGGCTGGTGGCTCTAATGGCGGCCATAATGGTTTGGGACATATCCAGCAACTTATCGGACAGAACTATGCCAGACTGCGTATGGGGATCGGTAATGACTTTCCTCGTGGCATGCAGGTTGAATGGGTGCTTGGAAAGTATGACGAAGAGGATCTGAAGACCCTCCAGCCTAGTATAGATTTGGGTGTGGAAATCATCAAGAGTTTTGTGCTGGCAGGGATTGATATCACTATGAACCTGTATAATAAACTGGGAAAAGGAAACCAGAGGAAAAAGACAGAAGAAGGAACTGAGTGATGACAGAGGTTGCAAGAATCGACAAGTGGCTTTGGGCGGCGCGTATCTTCAAGACACGTTCCATCGCTGCTGATGCCTGTAAGAACGGGCGCATCACTATCAAGGGCGTGAATGTGAAACCATCGCATATGGTGAAGGTCGGTGAAGTTGTCTCGGTGCGCAAGCCCCCAGTGACGTACTCGTTTAAGATTCTGAAAACCATTGAACAAAGGGTAGGAGCCAAACTGCTACCTGAAATCTATGAGAATGTGACGACACCTGATCAATATGAGTTGCTGGAGATGAACCGTATCAGTGGTTTTGTCAACAGAGCCAGAGGAACAGGACGTCCTACCAAGAAAGATCGTCGTGCGATGGATGCATTTGTCGGACCGGCCTTTGATGGTGACTATGACAGTTTCTTCGGTGATGATTGGGATGATGACGATGAAGGCTAAAAGTTAATAGGGTATGCTGATAAATGTTGTTTACATTATTGTTGGTGTAGCCCTCGTATTATGGGGGGCTGACAGACTGACGGAAGGTGCTTCTTCCTTGGCTCGTGGTATGCGTGTGCCAGAGATTGTGATTGGTCTGACCATCGTAGCCGCAGGAACTTCGGCACCGGAGATGTTTGTTAGTCTGGTGTCTGCTCTTAAAGGCACGTCCGATCTGGCTGTAGGTAATGTACTCGGCTCTAATATCTTCAATACCATGTTGATCGTGGGTTGTTCGGCTGTAGTAGCACCGATGGCAGTTTCACCATCTACAGTAAAGAAAGATATCCCTTTTGCCGCCGCCGCTGCATTCCTGCTCTTCATGCTTTGTTTTGATGATATGGATTCGCCTCACCTCTGGGGTAATGAGATCAGTCGTTCTGACGGTATTATCCTACTCATTGGATTTCTTATCTTTATGATCTATACTTTCCAGAGTGCAAAGAAGCAGGGGTTGATGCCGACGCAGGAGGAGATCGAGGACAATAAAGAACTGCCGAAAGACTATTCTAAACTGTGGCGTAACCTTTCGTTTATCGTGCTTGGTCTTGCCTGTCTGATTGTTGGTAGTGATCTTTTCGTTGATGCTGCCTCATACATCGCCCACCGTTATGGTGTACGCCAAAGTGTCATCGGTCTGACAATTGTGGCAGGTGGTACGTCGCTTCCTGAGCTAGCCACGAGTGTGGTAGCTGCCTATAAGGGGCGTTCTGCCATAGCTATCGGTAATGTGTTAGGCTCGAATGTTTTCAATATCCTGCTGATCCTTGGTACCACGGCAGTCATCCACCCCCTTCGCATCATGGGTATTACGATCGTTGATTTGATGATGATGTTGGTTAGCGTGGGCATCATCTGGCTCTTCGCCTATACGAAGTACTCGGTATCGCGCAGGGAAGGTGTTTTGCTCATCCTGGGATTTCTCGCCTATATGGCTTGGCTCCTCTACCTATTGTAGAATAAACACAGGGGTACTTGCGACGCCTTCGGGCTACCCCCCCCTTAACAAAACAAGAAATATGGAAAAGAAAAAAGAACAAAGGATCAGTGTGCTGTTTATGTTTTATGGCATACTGTTCTGTGTCTGCTTGATTACGGCAAATGTGCTTGAAACAAAACAGATTTCACTTGGTCCTGCAAATATGACGGCAGGACTGATCGTGTTCCCTGTCAGTTATATTATTAATGATGTAGTGTGCGAGGTGTGGGGCTATGGGCGTACTCGCCTGCTCATTTGGATGGGGTTTGCCATGAACTTTTTGTTTGTCACTTTTGGCGCCATCGCCGACTGGATTCCTGGGGCGTCCTATTGGGACGGTGAAGAAGGCTTCCACCAGATATTCGGACTCGCACCGCGTATTGCAGGGGCTTCTTTCCTGGCTTTCGTCTGCGGCTCGTTTATCAATGCCTATGTGATGAGTAAGATGAAACTGTCATCGGCAGGCAAGAATTTCTCATACAGGGCTGTGATGAGTACGATCTTTGGAGAACTGACAGATTCCATTATTTTCTTTCCGTTGGCTCTGGGTGGCGTGATCCCTTGGGAGGAGATGCCCTCACTCATCATTACGCAGGTGACCCTCAAGACATTCTATGAGATTGTTGTGCTACCAGTGACTATCCGTGTTGTAAAGTTCACCAAGGAGCACGATCATGAGGATGTATATGATGATAATATTGCCTATAATATTTTTAAAGTGAAGGAACTATGAGAGAGAATGACAATCTGAAAGCCCTTGGTAAGAAAACAGAGTACCGTATGGACTATGCCCCTGAGGTGTTGGAAACATTTGAGAATAAACATCCTGAAAACGACTACTGGGTACAGTTCAACTGTCCAGAGTTTACTTCCCTTTGTCCAATAACTGGACAGCCCGACTTCGCGGAAATTAAAATCCTCTATATTCCTGACAAGCGTATGGTCGAGTCGAAGAGTCTGAAACTATACCTCTTCTCGTTCCGTAATCATGGCGATTTCCATGAGGATTGCGTGAATACGATTATGAAGGATCTTGTGAAGTTGATGGATCCGAAATATATCGAAGTTGTCGGTCTCTTCACGCCTCGTGGTGGCATTTCGATCTATCCTTACGCTAACTACGGGCGTTCTGGTACGAAATACGCCGACTTCGCCGAGCGCCGTTTGTTGGAGCACCAGCTGATATAACGGCCCTGCAAAAAATACTAAAAAAACAGTCCGAATTGCACGCAGTTCGGATTTTTTTGCTATATTTGCATTCTCAAAATAAATATTGTTACTATAAATATGGCAAAAAAGAAAATCCAGTTCAGTCTCGTTTATAGAGACATGTGGCAGAGTTCAGGCAAGTTCCAGCCCCGTAAAGACCAGTTGGAGCGTATCGCCCCGGCAATTATTGATATGGGCTGCTTCGCCCGAGTGGAAACCAATGGTGGTGCCTTCGAGCAGGTGAACCTGATGGCCGGTGAGAACCCAAACCTGGCCGTGCGTGCTTTCTGTAAACCGTTCAACGAGGTGGGCATCAAGACACACATGCTCGACCGTGGTCTGAACGCCCTGAGAATGTATCCCGTGCCTGACGACGTTCGTGCGTTGATGTATAAGGTGAAGCACGCCCAGGGTGTCGATATCACTCGTATCTTCTGTGGTTTGAATGACACGCGCAACATCATACCATCGATCAAGTGGGCCAAGGAGGGCGGCATGACGCCTCAGGCCACGCTTTGCATCACCACGTCGCCCGTTCACACCGTCGAATACTATGCCGCTATTGCTGATGAGGTGATTGCTGCTGGTGCCGAGGAGATCTGTCTGAAGGATATGGCCGGTATTGGTCAGCCCGCTATGCTTGGAGCCCTGACGAAGGCCATCAAGACCAAACATCCCGACATCATCGTGCAGTATCATGGACACTCTGGCCCCGGTCTGTCGATGGCCTCAATATTGGAGGTTTGCAACAATGGCGCCGACATCATTGACACTGCTATTGAGCCGTTGTCTTGGGGTAAGGTGCATCCGGATATCATCTCCGTGCAGTCGATGCTGAAGAACGAAGGCTTTGAGGTGGCTGATCTTAATATGAATGCCTATATGCAGGCTCGTACGTTGACGCAGGAGTTCATCGATGATTGGCTTGGTTACTTCATCAATCCTGCTAACAAGCATATGTCGAGTCTCCTCCTTGGCAGTGGTCTGCCCGGTGGAATGATGGGCTCAATGATGGCCGATTTAGGTCCCATTCAGAAGATGATCAACAAGGAGCGTGAGAAGAAGGGAGAGTCGGCTTTGACGATGGACGACATGCTTGTGAAGCTCTTCAACGAGGTGGAGTACGTATGGCCAAAGGTGGGCTATCCCCCACTGGTGACGCCGTTCTCACAATATACGAAGAACATTGCACTGATGAATCTCCTTACGATGGAGCAGGGCAAGGGCCGTTATGTAATGATGGACGATGCCATTTGGGGTATGATCCTTGGTAAGAGCGGTAAGGTGCCTGGTACGATCGCCCCGGAGCTCATCGAATTGGCAGAGAAGCAGAAGCGCGTGTTTACTGATGCCGACCCGCACACGCTTCTTGAGAATGCCCTCGATGGCTTCCGAAAGGAGATGGATGAGAATGGCTGGGAGTACGGTCCCGACAACGAAGAACTCTTCGAACTGGCTATGCACCCCGAACAGTACCGTCCGTTCAAGAGCGGTCAGGCCAAAAAGCAGCTGCTCGCTGATATCCAGAAGGCGAAGGATGCCAAGGTGGGTGGTGGTCAGAAGATTTCACAGGAGGAGATCGATGCAATTAAGCACGCCAAGGCCGACGCCGTGAAATCTCCTTTGGCTGGACAGCTTATCTGGAGCTTCGGTGGCGAGGGGGTTCCCGCTGCTTGTATTGAACCATTTATCGGACAGACCTACAAGGAGGGAGACATTTTCTGTTACCTCCAGACAAAGTGGGGCGAGATCGTCGAGATACCCGCAGCCATGGGTGGTAAGCTGGTGGATATCAGCGTTAAACCTGGACAGAACATCCGTCAGGGCGACACTATTGCCTGGATTGAACGACAAGGGTGATGGATTGTCTTGCATTGATCAATGAGTATTATCCGTCGGAGAATGATCTCCGACGGATATTGCTAACACACAGCCGCAGTGTGGCAGACCGTTGTCTGCTGATTGCGCGTAAGCATCCTGAGTTGCGGCTAGATACGGAATTCCTGGAAGAGGCTGCCATGCTCCATGATATCGGCATCTTCCGCTGTAATGCTCCTAGTATCCAATGCTTTGGTACAGAACCATATATCTGTCATGGTGTGATAGGTGGCCATCTGTTACGTGAAAAAGGTCTTGTGCGCCATGCCCAGGTATGTGAACGGCATACAGGTACGGGTATTTCGCGAGATCAGATCTTGTCACAAAAGCTCCCCCTGTCTCTTGATGGTCAGTACGAACCAGATACCCTTGAGGAACAAGTCGTGTGTTATGCTGACAAGTTTTATTCAAAAACACATCTGGATCTGGAACGGTCGGTGGAGCAGACAGCACGTAGTCTTGAACCGTTTGGCGAGGCAGGTCTCAAGCGTTTCTTCCATTGGGTTGATATGTTTGAATAATGAAGCGTTAAGAATTAAGAAAAAACGTACCATTGGAGCAATTTTTCTTAACTCTTAATTCTTAATTCTTAATTTATTCGTACCTTTGCACCCGTGAAAAGGAAATCATCCCTGGTTCTGATGCTCTTTGTCATCATGATAATGATGGCTGATGTCCCGTTGTCCCTCATTAAGGGGAACAGATCGCAACATGATATGGCTGATTCCCTTTCTGTTGACAGTATTTCCGCAGATAGCATCCTGACCAGTAGTACGCTTGCAGATACGATTCTTGACCAATCTCTGGAGGCTTCGGCCAAGTTGAAACGTGACACATCTACTATGGACTCCCTTGAACTGGCTATTTACAAGCATAATAAGGCGGTAGATGACTCCCTTAAACTTGACAGTATCAATCGTAGCAAGAAGAATGGTATAGACTCCCCCGTGGAATATGTTGCCCAGGACTCTTTAACCTATAATGCGGCAACAGGACTGGCTCATCTCTATGGAGAGTCGAATGTGAAGTATCAGAATATGGATCTCTCGGCTGATCATATTTACATGAGCCTTGACAGTAATTTGGTTCATGCAGATTCCCGTATGGATACGACGACAAATGAACCCATAGGTTCTCCTGTGTTCAAGATGGGTAGCGATACGTATGAGACAGGCGAGATGGCCTTCAACTTTAAGACGAAGAAAGGCTTCATTGAAGACGTATATACCCAGCAGGAAGATGGTTATCTGACCAGTGAGCAATCCAAGCGTGGTGCTAATGGTGAGTTGTTCCTCCAGCACGGCCGTTATACGACTTGTGATGACCCTCATCCAGATTTCTATCTTGCTCTCTCCCGTGCTAAAGTGCGCCCTGGTAAGGATGTGGTGTTCGGACCTGCTTATCTGGTAGTGGCGGATGTGCCCCTTCCTTTGGCTGTTCCTTATGGTTTCTTCCCTTTCACAAAGAGCTACTCCAGTGGTCTCATCATGCCAACCTATGGTGACGAGACTGAGCGTGGCTTCTATCTGCGTGATGGTGGTTACTATTTTGCGTTGAGTGATAAGATGGACTTGAAATTGTTGGGTGAGATCTATACTAAAGGATCATGGGGTCTCTCGGTGGCATCGAACTACAAAAAACGTTACAAGTACAGCGGTTCTTTCTATGCCAATTATCAGAATACTCTGAGAGGTGAGAAAAACATGCCAGATTATCAGAAAGAGACGAGTTTTAAGATTCAGTGGAGTCACCGTCAGGATCCTAAGGCCAATCCATACAGTACACTCTCTGCCAGTGTAAACTTTGCAACTTCGAGTTACGAGAAGAATAATCTGAACTCGATGTATAATCCGCAGGCGATGACACAGTCCGTGCGTACGTCATCAGTGTCGTGGCAGACCACTTTTTCCAGCATTGGCATGACACTCAGTTCACAGATGAACTTGAATCAGAACATGCGTGACTCGTCGATCGCCCTGACGATGCCGGATGTCAATATCAATATAGCACAGTTCTATCCTTTTAAGCGTAAAAAGGCTGTAGGCGATGCGAAATGGTACGAGAAGATTTCTGTGAGTTATACAGGTGAGTTGAAGAACGAAATCAAAACGAGGGAAGACGAGCTGTTACATTCCAGTTTGAGTAGAGACTGGAAGAACGGTATGTCGCACACCATTCCCATCAAGGGCAACTTTACGATCCTTGGTTATCTGAACGTGACACCATCGTTCAATTTCTCCGATAAGATGGTTTTCCGCCGTGTCAACAAGTCGTGGGATGTAGAGAAGCAGAAGGAGGTTGCTGATACCGTCACAGGATTCTATAACCTTTACAACTGGAATCTCTCTCTGGGCGCCTCGACCAAACTGTATGGTTTCTGGATTCCTAACAGGAAGATCTTCGGCGACAAGATAGACCGCATCCGCCATGTCGTCACCCCAACGGTCAGTTTCTCGTATGCACCGGATTTTGGTGACAGTCGCTATGGTTATTATGACAGTTACCAGAAGACCGATGCCGATGGCAATGTGACAATGGTGGAGTATTCTCCCTTCCAAGGTGGAACCTATAGTCCCCCAGGTAAGGGAAAGACAGGAACAGTCAGTTTCGATCTGAGCAACAATCTGGAGATGAAGATCAAGAGCGATGATGATTCTACGGGCTTTAAGAAAATCTCGCTGATTGATGAGTTCCGACTGGGTATGTCCTATAATTTCGCCGCAGATATCAGACCATGGAGTAACCTGAGTACCACGTTACGACTGAAGCTTACCAAGAGCTATACTTTGAACTTGAGTGCCGTTTTTGCCTCGTATGTCTATGAAGCTGATAGTGTTGGAGCCGTCCCACATGAAAGTGAACATACGACCTACTGGGGACAGGGTAAGATAGGCCGTTTCCAGGGATTGTCACAAAATCTTTCTTATACACTGAACAATGAGAAAGTGGGTAACTTCATCAAATGGCTCAAGGGCGAGAAGGTGGAAAAGAAAAAGGATGACAAGAATAAACGTAATGGGGATGAAGATGATTGGGATAATGAAGTGGAAACCAATATAGATAAAGACATGGAGGATGCCAAGCATGGTGCCAAACGGGGTAATAATGCGAAGGCCGATACTGATGAGGACGGCTATATGGCATTCAAGATGCCTTGGAGCATCAGTCTGGGCTATGGTATTAGCATGCGTGAGGATACGGATGTGAAAAAGTTCAATTATAATACGATGCGCTATCCTTATAAGTTCACGCAGACCTTGAACATCAGTGGAAACCTGCGTATTAGTGACGGGTGGAATATTAATTTCTCATCAGGTTATGATTTCGATAACAAGAAAATATCAATGACCACGGCCTCGTTGAGCCGTGATCTCCACTGTTTCAATATGTCGTGTTCGGTTGTGTTAGCACCCTATACGAGTTATAATTTCTCATTCCGTTGTAATGCCTCCACGCTCACAGATGCGCTCAAGTACGACAAACGGTCGAGTTCTACTAACGCTGTGCAGTGGTACTAATTGTTGATGGTTTATAGTTTACAGACATGGCAGAATTACCCTCATTGATTGAAGACCTTGCCTTGATGCTGATTGTGGCAGGTATCGTGACGCTGATTTTCAAGAAACTGAAGCAGCCATTGGTTCTTGGATATATTGTGGCAGGTTTCTTGGTGAGTCCGCACATGCCTTATACCGCATCTGTCGTAGATACTGAGAATATACACTTGTGGGCGGATATCGGTGTCATGTTCTTGTTGTTCTCATTAGGACTAGACTTCTCGTTTAAGAAAATCCTCAGGATGGGAGCATCACCCATTATTTCAACCTGTACCATCATTTTCTGTATGTCAATGTTGGGCGTATGTGTGGGCTATTCATTTGGCTGGGAGAAGATGGACTGTATCTTCCTTGGCGGTATGCTCGCCATGTCTTCCACCACGATTATCTATAAGGCTTTTGATGATCTGGGACTTCGTCAGCAGCAGTTTGCAGGATTGGTGATGAGTGTACTGATCTTGGAGGATATCCTGGCCATTGTGATGATGGTGATGCTGAGTGCTATCGCCAGCGGCAACAACCCAGATGGTGGACAGATGCTTGGCTCTGTGGTGAAGATAGGTTTCTTCCTCATATTATGGCTCATTGTGGGTATCTTCGCTATCCCTCTTTTCCTGCGCTCTGTACGGAGGCTGATTAACAACGAGGTACTGTTGGTGGTTGCTTTGGGCCTCTGTTGTGCGATGGCGGTATTCTCTACAAAGGTGGGCTTCAGTTCGGCTTTTGGAGCGTTTATCATGGGTAGTATTCTGGCAGAGACCATCGAGGCAGAGCGTATCGAGAAATTGGTGGAGCCTGTGAAGAACCTCTTTGGCGCCATTTTCTTCGTTTCTGTGGGTATGCTGGTCGATCCGATAATCCTGGTTGAATATGCCATACCGATCATCTGTCTGGTGCTGACCATCCTGTTGGGACAGGCTCTTTTTGGCACCATCTCCTTTATGCTGGGTGGTGAGTCGCTCAAATCAGCTATGCGTTGTGGTTTCTCGATGGCACAGATCGGTGAGTTCTCTTTCATCATCGCCTCATTGGGCTTGTCATTGGGAGTGATCAGTGATTTTCTGTATCCTGTTGTGGTGGCAGTTTCCGTCATTACCACTTTCCTTACACCCTATATGATTCGTCTGGCCACACCGGCCTATAATCATCTGGAGCACCATCTGCCCAATAAACTAGTTCAGTCATTGAACCGTCTGACGATTGGCAGCACACATACTCAGGAACAGAGTTCGTGGAAGAAACTGTTGTCGCAGATGGCTACCTATACGTTGATCTATTCAATTCTCTCTTCTGCCACGATTGCCGTGATGTTTACCTTTGTATTGCCCTTTACGAGGAAATTGTTGCCTGGATGGGAACTTCATTGGTACGCGAATGCTATTACAGGATTGCTCACCGTCTTTTTCATCTCCCCGTTCCTTCGGGCTATGGTGATGAAGAAAAACCACAGTGAGGAGTGGAAGACACTTTGGGCTGAGAGTAATCGGAACCACCTGCCTCTGCTTTTCACAATCCTTGTCAGGATGGTGATAGCTATTGCCTTCGTTTTCTATATCTGTAACTATCTCAGCCGATTCTCCAGTGCCCTGATGATTACGATAGGTGTGGTGGTTGTCCTGCTGATTATATATTCCAGAACTGTTAAGATGAGGAGTATTACCTTAGAGCGCTTGTTTGTCCAGAATCTACGTTCACGTGATATCCAAGCGCAGGTTCATGGCAAGAAACGTCCGTTGTATGAGGGAAAGTTGCTGGATCGCGATATCCATATCGCTGATTTTCAGGTGCCCTTCAATTCTCAGTGGATGGGACAGACATTGAAACAGTTGAATCTGGGACAGAAGTATGGCGTCCATATCAGTAGTATCCTGCGTGGAGGCCAGCGCATCAACATCCCCGATGGCGACTATATCATCTTCCCTGGCGATGTGCTTCAGGCCATTGGTAGTGATGTGCAGTTTACGGGCTTCCGTCAGGCACTTGAGAATGAAGTGTTTGGCGAGGATTTTGATATTGAGAACCGTGAGATGAAATTGCGACAGCTGGTCATTGGGGAGAATAGTCCGTTTGTGGGTAAGTCACTCATTGAGAGTGGTATTCGCGATCTATTCAGTTGTATGGTTGTCGGACTAGAGGAAGGCAAAGAAAACCTTTCACCCTATAAGCCAACGCGTAAGTTCCAGGTGGGTGATATCATCTGGGTCGTGGGTGAACGGGAAGCACTTGATGCCTTGATGGCTAATCATTAAAACCGGCAACAAGTTCACAGATCCTGATAATCACGTTTTTGGCCTTCTCCATCGACTGAATGCTTACGAATTCGTATGGTCCGTGGAAATTCACGCCACCAGCGAAGATATTAGGGCAGGGAAGGCCCTTGAAGGATAGTTGTGCACCGTCGGTACCACCACGGATGGGTTTAACCTTTGGTGCTACCCCGCAGTCCTGCATCGCATGGAGCACCACGTCAATGACATGCATCTGAGGGTCTATCTTCTCCTTCATGTTATAATATTGATCCTTGATCTCCAGCGTCACGGTTCCTTCTCCATATTGGGTATTCATTTGGTCTGCACATTTTTGAACGAAACGTTTGCGATCCTCAAACCTGTCGCGGTCGTGATCACGGATGATGTAGCTCATTTTTGCACACTCCACATTCGACTGGATACCAAGAAGATGATAGAATCCTTGATAGCCTTCTGTTGTTTCCGGCCTTTCATCCGCTGGTAATAATTGTGTGAACTGACTGGCTAAGACATTCGCGTTTATCATCTTGTCTTTTGCATAGCCAGGATGTACACTGATACCTTTGATGATGACTTTTGCGCTGGCAGCATTGAAGTTCTCAAACTCCAGTTCTCCCACGTCACCACCATCCATGGTGTATGCCCACTCACAGCCGAATTGCTCCACATCGAAATGATGGGCTCCCATGCCAATCTCCTCGTCAGGGTTAAAGGCGATGTGCACATCTCCATGTTTGATCTCAGGATGGTTGTGCAAATAACACATGGCCTCGACAATCTCGGCAATACCAGCCTTGTCATCAGCACCAAGGAGGGTGTGGCCATCCGTTACGATCAGGTCTTCTCCCACATGCTGTAACAGTTCGGGGAATTTCTGAGGACTACTGACAATACCTTCTGAAAGCAGAATATCATGGCCGTCGTAGTTCTCAACAATACGGGCGTTGATGTTGGCACCCGAACAATCGGGACTGGTATCATAATGTGAGATAAAACCGATCGTCGGGACATCCTTGACGTTTCCTTTTAGTGTTGCATAGATATAACCCTTGTCATCCAGCGTCACATCGCTGAGACCTTCCTTCTCCAACTCCTTTTTGAGGTAGGCTGCGAATTCAAGTTGCTTTTCTGTACTTGGTACACGGTCACTGTCTTCTGCCGACTGCGTATCAAACTTCGTATAATTGATAAACCGTTCTACTAGATTCATTTTTCTCTGTCTATTCTTTCATTAGGGTACAAAATTACGCATTTTTCTGTAAACAGCATAGATTTTCACCTATTTTATTTTGCCAGAACAATAAAAATATGTACTTTTGCAGCGTTTAAAAAGAAAATAGTTGTGGAGAAGATCATAAGAAGAGTTTTCTTGATAGTGTTTCTGTTTGTGGGTGTGCTCACTACAGAAGCTCAGTCGATGAGTGACTTGGAGATTATAGAGTTTGTTCAGAAAGAATTGAAGGCTGGCACACCGCAGGCTCAGATTTTTATCAAACTGATGCAGCGTGGTGTTGATGCCAAGCAGCTTCAGCGCCTGAGGAAACTGTATGATAATCAAGGGGGCTCCGCCTCATCATCCAGGTCTATGCGTTTATCTACCTCCTCTTCCTCCTCTTCGTCCTCCAATGCCAATTCTCGTATGCGTGAGTCCAATGGTTCTGTAAGAGTTGATGCGGAGGGTAACCCGCTCTATACTTCGATGGATGGCTATAATCCGTTAGGAAGTAGCGAATACGAGGTCAATGATCTGGATACACGTCCCAATGTCTATATCAAGGACTCGATGAATCTTCTGGTGAATGGTAAGCAGATCTTCGGCCGTGATATCTTCAACAAACGAACACTTTCCTTTGAGCCCAATATGAACATCGCTACACCTACCAGTTATGTGGTGGGACCTGGCGACTTCGTTGCCATTGATGTCTATGGCTCCTCTCAGAAATCCCAGAAACTTGAGGTGTCTCCTGATGGAACGGTGATTGTGGATGGCTTTGGTCCGATTCATCTTGCGGGTCTGTCTGTATCAGCGGCTAACGCAAAGATCAAGGAACAATTGGGAAGTCGTTATGGCAATTCCAAGATTCAGTTGACAGTGGCTCAGACGCGCACCATCACGGTGAATGTGATGGGTGAGGTGGCTGCCCCCGGTACTTATACGCTATCGGCCTTTGCGAGTGTGTTCCATGCTCTCTACATGGCTGGTGGTGTTAATGGCGTTGGTACACTCCGAAATATCAAGGTATATCGTAATGGCCGCCAACTGACCGTGGTTGATGTCTATGACTATATCCTCAATGGACGCCTGACGGGAAATGTTCGTCTGAGTGATAATGATGTGATTGTGGTAGGACCATACGACTGCATTGTTGATATCACTGGTAACGTCAAGCGTCCGATGGCCTATGAGATGAAAGCAAATGAGAGCGTCGCCACCTTGCTGAAATACGCTGGTGGCTTCACCAATAAAGCTTACAAGGCAGCTGTCAGGTTGAATCGTACGACTGGAGATCATTATTCTGCCTATAGTGTATCAGAGTTTGATATGGCAGAGTTCCGCCTCATGGATGGTGACTCCGTGACGGTGGATTCCATCCAGGATAGGTATGAGAATACGATCTCTATTCGTGGAGCCGTGTTCCATCCTGGTAAGTATGATCTTGACGGTACGACGACTGTTCGTTCTCTGATTGAGCGCTCTGGCGGTTTGACGGAGGAGGCATTCTCTGCCCATGCGATGTTGTATCGGATGAAACCTGATCGTACCCGCAAGGTGATCAGTATTGATGTAGATGGATTGATGGCGGGAACAGTACCGGATATCGCTCTTGAGAATGAAGATGATGTCTATATCCCCTATCGTCTGGAAACGATGTCAAGGCGTACCTTGACCATTCATGGTGAGGTACAGTTCCCTGGTACGTATGAATATGCGGAGGATGAGACGATTGAGGATCTGATCCTACAGGCTGGTGGTCCTACGGATGCCACCTCTACGGCGAAGGTTGATGTGGCAAGACGTATCTCGGATCCTGCAGCGACTTCTTCAGACAAGGCTATTGCCCAGACCTTTACCTTCTCCCTTAAGAATGGCTATGTGGTTGACGGTGACCGTTCGTTCACGCTTCAGCCTTACGACGAGGTCTATGTGCGCAAGAGCCCAGGCTATCATCCGCAGCGCAATGTCCAAGTGATGGGTGAGGTGCTCTTCGAGGGTACCTATTCACTCCCCATGAAGAATACGCGTCTCTCCGATGCTATCAAGGCTGCAGGCGGTGTTACGGCCGAAGCCTACATCAAGGGAGCCCGTGTGGAACGTTTGTTGAATCCCGATGAGAAGTTCCGTGTGCAGAACCTGATGAAGATGGCTCAGATACAGACAGGTCAGGGTCTCGACACCACGATGGTCACCCGTACGGATAGCATCTACTATGTAGGTATTAATCTCGATAAAGCGTTAGAAAACCCGGGCTCCGATTATGATATCATCCTGCGTGAAGGCGACAGACTGGTGGTGCCTGAGTATAACGGTACTGTGAAGATCAACGGTAATGTGATGTATCCCAATACGGTCGCCTATAACGAAGGTAAGAATTATAAGTGGTATGTCAATCAGGCTGGAGGCTACGGTAATCGTGCCAAGAAGTCGCGCACGTACATTTTATATCAGAATGGTACAGTCTCCAGGGCTAAGTCTGGTGCTCCGATAGAGCCTGGTTGTGAGATCATCGTACCGACAAAGACCTCGACAGCCACACAGACCATTGCGAACATAGGTTCTGTTGGTACCTCTATGGCATCTATAGTGACCTTGTTGGTGTCTGTCATGAATCTGTTGAAATAACATCAACAACCATTGGCCCCGTAGCTTAGCTGAATAGAGCGTCAGATTCCGGTTCTGAAGGTCGTGGGTTTGAATCCCACCGGGGTCACAAAGGGAAAGGAGTATTTTTTTCTTATTTGCCTAAATCTTCAATCAGTTTGTCAAAGTCTGAGAGGAATGTCTGGTCTTGGATCCTCCAGAATTTCTCATACTCCCCTAACGCTTTGGCTTCAGCTTCCTCGTGAGTCACGGAGCCTGCATCGGGCAGGATGTCTGCATCCGATACTTTCAGATAGTGCTCCAACACCTGTTTCCATTCAGCCATCGTTGTCAAGACATGCCGCCTCGCCCTTCGCTCTGCTATTTCAAGGAATGCCGTCGTCAGCAAGTTCAGTTCATCCACCTCCTTCTCTGACAGATAGTTCTTGGCTATCGTCACATCACTTTTAACGACTCTACCATCAGGCGCATTCTTCCATGTCATCAGCCCCATGTGGGGTTTCTCCGCATCAGCACGGTCATAGACAATCTCTGCTGCCGTCTGATGAGTCACAGCATAGTGC
>JAGCPV010000096.1 GCA_017965475.1 Prevotella sp. | reverse complement strand
TTCACAAGGGCCTCAGAAATACCGGCAGACAGAGCCATAGAGTCAGCACCACCACCAGCAGACAGAGCCTGGAACGATCCGATCATACCGAGCACAGTACCGAACAGAGCGGTCAGGGTACCCAGAGATACGATTGTTGCAACCATCGGGAGGTTCATCTGCAGAGTAGGCATCTCCAGCTGGGTAGCCTCCTCGTGAGCCTGCTGGATCTTGGCGATCTTGGCAGCCTTCTTCAGTGTGTCGTCACCCTCAACGGTCTGGTACATCTTGATAGATGCCTTGACAACGTTAGCTACAGAACCCTGCATCTTGTCGCAGAGAGCATCAGCCTCAGCAAACTTCTGCTGCTTGATGAGCTCCTTAGCCTGAGCAGTGAACTTAGCCAGGTTGATCTTACCAGAAGCGGTGCGGATAGCGAAGAAGCGCTCGATACCCAGACAGATCACGGTGAAGAGAAGGGTAAGGATCAGACCTACCACGAAACCTCCCTTATACACTGTTCCAAGAAGGTTTGCGGGATGACCTTCACGGTCGCCACCGATGAAGTTGTCGGGGTTACCCATGACGAAATACCACACACCATAACCTGCCAAGCAGCAGATAACGAGAATAATCCATGCAGCTTTAACACCTTGGAAGCCCGAATTCTTTTTGGCTGGGGCTGCAGCCTTTGTTGTTGTTGCCATAATGAAATAAGTTTAATTTTTTAGTTATTAAAAATTGAAATGTATAAAATGTCTCTTTTAAAATCACCTCGCAAAGATACTAATTTCACCCGTTATTACGAACGAATTAATAACTTTTAACTATGAATTTACGGTTTTATTTCAATTTTGCCACCGTATCTTTGATACGCTTCATAGCTTCGATGATATTTTCGTCACTTGTCGCATAGCTCATGCGGAAGCACTCGGGGTCGCCGAATGCGTCACCGCCGACAGTGGCCACATGACCTTTCTCCAGCAGATACATGGCAAAGTCGGTGGAGTTGTTGATGGTCGTCTCACCGTCGCTCTTGCCGAAGAAACTGCTGCACTTGGGGAACAGGTAGAAGGCACCCTCGGGCACGTTGACCTCCAAGCCGGGGATATCCTTCGCCAGTTTCACGATGAGGTCACGGCGACGCTCGAATGCCTGCCGCATATCCTCCACGCACTGCTGATCCGAGGTATAGGCAAACTCTGCTGCCTTCTGACTGACGGAACAGGGACCGCTGGTATATTGTCCCTGCAGTTTGTTACAGCCCTTGACAATCCACTCGGGAGCGGCGATATAACCGATACGCCAACCTGTCATCGCGTAGGCTTTCGACACACCGTTGACGATGATGGCGCGTTCCTTCATGCCCGGGAACTGGGCGATCGACTCGTGCTTGCCGATATAGTTGATATGCTCGTAGATCTCATCGGCCAGCACGAAGAGGTCTTCATGTTTTAGAATTACGTCGGCTAGTGCCTTCAGTTCATCCTTGCTATAGACGCTACCCGTCGGATTACTCGGGGAGCAGAGGATGATCATGCGGGTCTTCGGGGTGATGGCAGCCTCTAACTGCTCGGCAGTCATCTTGAAGTTCTGCTCGAAACCGGCTTCCACGATCACGGGGTTACCGCCTGCCAGCAGTACCATCTGGGGATAGCTCACCCAGTAGGGGGCAGGGATGATCACTTCCTCACCGTCGTTGACGAGGGCCATGATGGTGTTGCAGACGCTCTGCTTGGCACCATTGGATACGAGAATCTCGTTGATGGTGTAGTCCAGCCCGTTCTCATTCTTCAGTTTGGCAACGATGGCCTTGCGGAGATCGGGGTAGCCGGGCACTGGCGAATAGCGTGAGTAGTTGTCATCAACAGCCTTCTTGGCAGCCTCCTTGATAGCATCAGGAGTATTGAAGTCGGGTTCTCCCACACTCATATTGATAACATCGATGCCCTGAGCCTTCATTTCAGAGCTTTTCTGTGACATTGCCAGCGTGGCTGATGGAGCTAAGCGCTGCAGACGATTGGATAATTGTGCCATATTTGTACAAATTTTGTGCAAAAGTAATCATAATATTTCTGAAAACGAAAGGAAAACGCCACTTTTTCACGAATCGGGCTGAAATTGTGGCATTCTGCCTTTTATTTCAGGTGTAGGGTATGTCCCATACGGTTCTTCTTCGTTTCCAGATAACGCAGATTGTAGGGGTTGGGCGTCACCTCGATGGGGACATTCTCGATGATCTCGAGTCCGTAGGCTTCTAGTCCGACGCGTTTCACGGGATTGTTTGTCAACAGTCGCATCTTATGGACGCCGAGGTGGCGCAGCATCTGGGCACCGCAGCCGTAGTCCCTTTCGTCGGGCTTGAAGCCCAGGTGTACGTTGGCATCGACGGTGTCGAGACCCTCTTCCTGCAGTTTATAGGCGGCGATCTTGTTCATCAGACCGATACCGCGCCCTTCCTGTTGCATGTAGATGACCACGCCCTTGCCCTCTTTCTCGATGGTCTGCATGGCCTTGTGGAGCTGTTCGCCGCAGTCGCAGCGCTTGCTGCCGAGGATATCACCCGTCATACAGGAGGAATGGACACGCACTAGGATCGGCTCATCCTCCTTCCATTCGCCCTTGATGAGGGCCAGATGCTCCAGACCGTTGCTCTTCTGGCGGAAGGGGATCAGACGGAAATGACCGTAGTCTGTGGGCATCTCCACCTCTTCGCCTACCTCGATGAGGGATTCTTTCTTCAGACGGTAGGCGATCATATCCTTGATGCTGATGATCTTCAGGTTCCACTCTTTGGCAAAATCCAGTAACTGCGGCAGACGGGCCATCGTGCCGTCTTCGTTCATGATCTCCATGAGGGCACCGGCAGGGTAGAGTCCGGCCATGTGACAGAGGTCGATGGCGGCCTCGGTATGTCCGCTGCGTCGCAGCACACCGTTCTCCTGTGCATAGAGAGGATTGACATGTCCCGGACGCCCGAAGGTCTCTGGGGTGGAGGAGGGGTCGGCGAGGGCCTTGATAGTCTCGGCGCGGTCGTGGGCGGAGACACCTGTCGTACATCCTTCTAGCTTATCGACCGTCACCGTAAAGGGTGTGCCCAGCACGGAGGTGTTGTCCTGCACCTGATGGGGCAGGTCGAGTTCCTTGCAGCGCTCGATGGTGATGGGGGCGCAGAGGACGCCACGTGCGTATTTCAGCATGAAGTTCACCTTCTCGGCCGTGATCTTCTCGGCGGCGATGATCAGGTCGCCCTCGTTCTCGCGGTCTTCGTCATCGACCACGATCACGAAGTCTCCCTTTCTAAAGTCCTCTACGGCTTCCTCTATGGTGCTCAGTTTGAAATCTTCCATATCTCTCTTACCTTATTATATATTATAGGGGTTCTGTGACACGCTCCTGTTTCGTAGCAAGCTCCAGTGCCCGTGGAACAATCCTCTCAGTGGTCTGTCTGATGGTGCGCAGATCCTTATAGAGACGCAGTCGGAAACGGATCATCCTGATGTAGAAGAAAGCGCCTAAGGGCAGCAGGAGTCCCGTCACGACATTCAGCCATTTCCTTCGGAACGGACGGGTATGGGCGCGCACGGCAATGATCGGGTAGTTGTTGAGTTCCGAGAGTATCATTTTGTCGCGCGTATAGCTCAGATCCTCTATAGCCGCCTCAAGGGTCGTGTTGATATGCTCTATCTCGTGGTCATCACCAGCGTGGAAGAACACATCGATGGGATTCGGCCATCTGAGCAGCTTGTGACGCTCGCTGTATGCCTCGATCTCCTTGGAGACATTGAGCAGGGTATCCACATCCTCCCTGTATTTCGGATCCTCGATGATGACCTCCTTACGGAAGATATGCCGTTTCTCGCGCAGACCGAGGATGCGCATGAGGATGCTCTTGTAGAGGTCGATGTTGAACACCGTCGAGTCCTTATTGGCCTTATAGGTGAAGAAGGCGGCAATAGGCGTGAGGACAACCGTTGAGATCAACTGTCCGAACCATACCGTCCACTGGCCGTCGCGTGCCATCTTCATGCCAGAGTTGTCGAAGATGAAATAGACGATGAACACCAATACGGACACGATGACGGGTACGCCCAGACCTCCCTTGCGGATGATGGCTCCCAGAGGGGCGCCGATGAAGAAGAAGATGAGGCACGACAGGGCGAGGGTGAACTTCTTGATGGCCTCGATCTGGTGTCGGCGGTAGTTGCGGTGCAGGTAACTGACATACTCTATCTTAATCTCCATGTCTGTGAGGACACCCTGCACACTGGAGAGGGCTCCCTTCACTGCCGACTGCTTGTCAGAGGGCTTTAGCCGCTCATAGACGGAGTCGTATGGGGTCGTATCCTGGGCTATGGTCTTGACCACCTTGATGGAGTCCTCCTGGCTCAAGGAGGGCTGCTTGATGAGATAGCGCTTGGCCTCTGTATAATAGGCTGTGCCGATACTGTCGTTGAATTCCTTGATGGAGTCCAGGTCGTGCAGGATGGTACTGAGGCTTTTGGCACGAGCATCACCTGCCACGTCGTTCATGTCTGCCATGCTGAAGTCGCCATCGAATTCGAGTACGATGCGTTTGCTGGCGAATGTCTCCCGACGGTAGGGGATATTGGCGCTGTTGGCGATATCCGACGACCGCATGTTCTCAAACCATTCCCCGCTATACAGGTTCAGCACCAGATGCTTCTTCTCTTCCGTCGATTGCATCATGCCGGAGTCTGCCAGGATGATGGCCTGATCCTCATAGCTGCCGGTCTGACGGTAGATCATGATACCATAGAGCATACCTGTTCTCAGGTCCTTCTTCTGAACGTAGATGTTCGAGCCGGGAATGCCGTCGTAGAAGATGCCTTCGGGGATCTCCAGCTCAGGACTCTTCTGCTTCATGGATATGAGCAGTTGCGACAAGTGTAGGTTGGATTTCGGACCGATGCTGTCCTGGAAGTAGTAGGAGATACAGGCAATCAGAATCACAATGACGATCAGTGGACGGAATGCCTGCATCAGTGAGATACCGGCCGCCTTGATGGACGTCAACTCCGAACTCTCACCCAAATTGCCGAATACGATCAGCGAACTCAGCAGGATGGCCAGGGGGAGGGCCTGAGGCAACAGCATCAGTCCCATGTACCAGAAGAACTGCGCCATGACGTCCAGAGACAGTCCTTTTCCGATCAGTTCATCAACATAGCGCCACAGGAACTGCATCATCAGCACGAACTGGCAGATGAAGAAAGTTCCCATGAAAAGCAGACCGAACTGCTTGGCGATGAAAATGTCTAATTTCTTGATCCGGAACATAATCAGCGTGCAAAGGTACAAAAAAGAAGTGAAAAGTGAAAAGTGAAAGGTGAAAAGTTGCTCCCGCGCTACAATTATTAACAATGTACGCGTTCATTTTTACTTTTCACTTTCCTCTTTCTTATAGTCCACTGGCACGGTGCAGCCTGTCAAGATTACTCTCCCACAGGATCTTCAGACCGTCGGCGTCATCGTCGTCAGCGAAGTCCGTGATCAGAAGGGTGAGGTGGTTTGTCAGTTCACTCTTTCCGATGCGCATCTCCCAGTAGGTGTCATCATCTTCCTCGTCATAGTCCCACTTCAGTTTGATGTGGTCGTTTTTCACATATTCGATCAACTGAGCCTGACGAGTGTCCTGCTCCGTCCAAGGTTCCCCCCAGGTGAAGGTGAATACACCGTCTTCCTCCGTGACATGGTCTGCCAGCCAACGCTCCAGCCCATGGGCACTACTGATTTGTTCCCAAATGATGTTGGGCGACTTGGTCGTGAGGGGATATTCGATGTCAATACGTTGTTTTCCCATACGCTTCGGGTGAGTTTGTTATTGGCTTTAGGATTGTTCTACGCCACAAAATTACGAAAAATATCCGAAACACAAAATATTTTCCAGAAAAATTTTGGTAGTTTCCAAAAAAGTAGTACCTTTGCACCCGCTTAACAGCAATGATGGCGGGATAGCTCAGCTGGTTAGAGCGCATGATTCATAATCATGAGGTCGCCGGTTCAATCCCGGCTCCCGCTACATCAGGTAAATGATTAAGAGTAAAGGACTTGGAAGAAATGAATCTTTTAGGTCCTTTTTATTTTCTCAAAGAAACGACTAACAAAACGAGTAACAAAATGAAAAAACTATCCTTATTACTGCTGACGATCCTGTTCGTCAGTCTCGCCACCGCCCAGACGAAGTCCGTGTCTGTCTTAGGCGATTCGTATTCCACCTATGAGGGATTTGTGACCCCCTCCACGAATGAACTATGGTACTATGCCCAGAACCCTGAGGCCAGAACGGATGTCAGGAATGTGCGCCAGACCTGGTGGCATCAGGTCATCAAGGAGAACGGCTGGCGCCTTTGTGTGAACAACTCCTACAGCGGTGCCACCATCAGCTATACGGGCTACGACGGCAATGACTACAGTGCACGTTCCTTCAACACCCGTATGGACAATCTCGGACAGCCGGACATCATCTTTGTCTTCGGTGCCACCAACGACAGTTGGGCGGGTTCTCCTGTGGGCGAGTATAAATACGAGGACATCACGTGGGGAGACCTCTATCAGTTCCGTCCTGCCCTTGCACGAATGTTGCAGTGGATGACGGATCGCTATGTCAATACGGAGATCTACTTCATCCTGAATGATGACCTGCGCGACGAGATCGACGAGTCGGTGAAGACCATCTGCGCCCATTATGATGTGCCTGTCATCGAACTGACGGACATCAATAAACTATCTGGGCATCCTTCTGTAAAAGGTATGCGCCAGATAGCTGATCAGGTAAACGCCTTCCTGAAGACAGGGCGTTAGTCTGTCAATCGTCGGGATTACGCTTGTAGTGGTATTCCTGGATGTTGGGATTCGTGCCAAGATCGGTGTCGGGGATAGTACCTCTCCGGATAAGTTTCTGGTCGTATCCCTTGTGCATCGGGCCTACACGTAACAGGAAGTCGTTGAAGTTCATCGTGGGGATGACGAGGCCGAAGACACCGATGCCTACTCTGGATCCTTCTGTGAGGACGTTGTTATAGACATACGCCGTGGTGAAGAATGTGTGACGGTAGATCTCCAAACGGTTGTACTTGTCGAAGACCTCGCGCCATTCCTCGCCAACTTTCGTCGAGTCGGCGTCGGTGAAGATGAAACCGATGTTGTGGACATAGTCGTCGATCTGATCGCCACGGATACTGTCGTTCATCTCCATGCACTGCATGATGTCGTCGTTGATCTCGTCTCTCATTTCCTTCTCATTGGGAGCCGTGAAATAGGCAATAATCAGTAGGACGACGAGAATAGCCGCTAGGATGAGCAACTTGCCAAGACAACTGTGGAGAAAGGCCTGAGGCATTGTCTCATTCGATCGGCTGTAGTTGATTCTGTTGTTTGTCTGATTCATCTTGGTTAAATTTGGTTGTTATGGATTAAGTTCATGAATTCCTGTCTGGTCTTAGCCTGGTTGAATGCACCACTGAAGTCGCTGGTGGTGGTGATGCTGTTCTGTTTCTCGATACCCCGCATCTGCATGCACATGTGTTTGGCTTCGACGACCACCATCACGCCGAGGGGCTTGAGTGTCTCCTGGATGCAGTCCTTGATCTGTTGGGTCATCCGCTCCTGAACCTGCAGACGGTGGGCATAGATATCGACCACCCGTGCAATCTTCGACAGGCCGGTGATATAACCGTTGGGGATATAGGCCACGTGGGCCTTACCGTAGAAAGGTAGCATGTGGTGCTCGCAGAGCGAGAAGAAGTCAATGTCCTTCACGATGACCATCTGGGAGTAGTCCTCTTTGAAGAGGGCATCGGTGAGCACCTTATGGGCATCCATCTGGTAGCCCCGTGTGAGCACCTGCATCGCTTTCGCCACGCGCATCGGTGTCTTCAACAGTCCTTCGCGCTCTGTGTCCTCACCCAATAGCCTGAGCACCTCCTTGTAGTGGCCTGCCAGTTCATCAAGTCCTTCGCGGAAGGAGTGGTTATCGTGGGTCTGTATGTCGATCTCTTGGTTCATTGATATGGTACGGTGATTTTTCCCTTGACGATGATGGCTGACTGATAGCCGAGGTTCTTGACACGGTTGAGCACCTCATTGGCTTCTTCATAACTGCGGTAGTTGCCCATCCGGCAGATCCACCGTGGGGAATAAAAATGCACATAGACGGGTACACCGGGAAAGAGTGACTTGATCTCGTTGCCGATTCTCTCCGCTTTGATTCTGTCGCTGCGCGAATTACCACCAGCGAACACCTGAACGCGATAGCCGTTCACCTTATAGCCTTTCATCGCCTTCTTCTGACTGTCATCCGGGGAATCCACATCAGTAGAGTCTTGCTTCTCTGGCTGGGCTTTTGACTGATCCGGCTTTTCTGGCTTTTCCGTTTTTTTCGGATTTTCCGTTTTCTCCTGTTTTTTCGGATTTTCCGTTTTGGCGGTGCCGTTGACGAGATCGTCGATCTCCTTACTCTGTTTTACGGTGATTTTGCCTTCACCCTGATTACTCTGCTGTAACCTCTGCGTGAAGGAAGATTGTGCGTCGGCTGCGATGATACAGCCGACACACAATGTCAATATGATGAGTATTCGTCTCACTTCTTATTTCTTCCAAGCGTCGATGATACCCTTGAAGTCGGCAGCCTTCAGCGAAGCACCGCCAATCAGACCACCGTCGATGTCGGGCTTGGCGAACAGCTCAGGAGCGTTGCTGGCTTTGCAGCTACCACCATAGAGGATCGTGGTGTCGTCAGCAACAGCCTGGCCGTACTTCTCGGCGATGATGCTACGGATGTAAGCGTGGATCTCCTCAGCCTGCTCAGCGGTAGCGGTCTTACCGGTACCGATGGCCCAGATGGGCTCGTAGGCGATGACGATCTTGCGGAAGTCCTCCTCAGAGAGGTTGAACACGCTGCCTTCGAGCTCGGCCTTCACGACCTCGTTCTGCTTGCCGGCCTCACGCTCCTCCAGGCTCTCACCGATGCAGAAGATCACCTTCAGGTCGTTCTTCTGAGCCAGCAGCACCTTCTCCTTCAGAATCTCGGGAGTCTCCTTGTAGTACTCACGACGCTCTGAGTGACCCAGAATCACGTACTGAGCACCAGTGCTCTTTACCATCTCGGCACTAACCTCACCAGTGAAAGCGCCCTTCTCCTTATCAGCGCAGTTCTCAGCACCCAGACCGATGATGTCCTGATCGAGGAACTGTGCGATAGAAGCGAGGTGGATAAACGGTGTGCAGATCACTACACCACAGTTGGGCTTGTCAGCCTTCAAAGTCTCATTCAGCTCCTTTGCCAGAGCGATACCATCCTGGAGATTCATGTTCATCTTCCAGTTTCCTGCTACAATTTTCTTTCTCATAATTCTTTTTTCTTTATTTAAAGGGTTATTATTTCTTCTTTTCTTTTTCTTTCTCACCCATTTGCTCCACGCCCAGAGACGGTCGGCTATCGTGAGGAGCACCAAAGGTAATACAAACCACGTCAGCAACCAGATAATCTTGACGGCTGTACTGTCACTGGCCATCTGCCCCAATTCTATGTCTTCGAGCCTTCCTGAGAGTTCTGTCTCATTGGGCAGGGCGTTGTGGCTCCACTTCTGAATCACCTGCCCGTCCTTCAATAGCACCAGTCCAGGGTTCGAGCGGATGATTGTCTTCAGTGTGATGTCGTCTGTCTGACAGAAGGGATATTCGGCTCCCGTCATGTCCTGCCAGCGACTGATGGCTTTTTCTGAACTGGCTGTTAGACAGTAGAAGGGGTAACCTTGCTCCACGCTGTAGTCGTAGATGCGGTTTAACTCGTCGAGTTGCGAGTCGTCAGCCTGTTCCAGGTGTGGGGCTATTAATAAGAAGGTGTACCCCTCATCGTTCAGCACCTGCTCCGTGATATCTTCGCCCTCATCGATTGCCTCTATGAAGAAGTCGCTGTAGGGCGATTCCTCGCCATCCATCATCTTCTGCCAGCCGCCTCTCAGATCAGCTCCGATGTGATAGGGACGGAAGTCAAACTGTGGCAGGGTGTAAAGGCTTCGCAGCGCTACTACCAACAGGATGAACACCCCTGAATAGTTGAACACAATCCACTGGTTGGGCTCGCTAATCAACCTGGGCATAGACAAGGGCCATCGCCATACCACGATTGCCATGGCTGTCAGCACCACATTCTTCCACAGTGTCTGCCAGTTGGTGAGCACCAAGGCATCGCCAAAACAGCCACAGTCGTGGATGGGGTCAGCGATTGCCAGCCAGAGTGTCAGCAACGTCATCACTGCCAGCATCACCAGAGTGATCTTCGACACCAGTCTGCGCCTGATGGCGAATAGCAGACAGATACCTAGGAGAAACTCTGTGGTAGAGAGGATCACCGAGGCTGAAAGCGTCAGTATGTCAGGGACATAGCCTCCCAGTCCCATCGCCGTCAGGTAGTCCTGTATCTTGTACTGTGTCCCCAACGGGTCCACTGCCTTGACGAATCCTGAGAGGATTAGCGTGATGGCGAGTACCAGACGACAGACGTTGACGGCTATCTTTCTCACTCCGATAGTTTTATTACTCCAAAGACCGCGTAGTTGATAATGTCCATATAGTTGGCATCGATGCCCTCTGAGACGAGTGTCTCGCCCCCAAGGTCTTCGATCTCCTTGATGCGCTCAATCTTCGTCAGGATAAGGTCGGTATACGAACTTACCCGCATCGAGCGCCACGCCTCGTCATAGTCGTGATTCTTCTTCTTCATCAGCTCCAGTGCCTCTTTGGCAAACTGGTCGTAGAGCTTCATCGCCTCCTCGTTGCTGATATCCACCGTATCGGCGAATCCTTTCGAGAGTTGGATGAGGCCTACGATGCCGTAGTTGATCAGGGCGATAAACTCGGGCCTGATACCTTCGCCAACCTTCGATTCCTTCTTGATTTCCAGCGAACGTATGCGCTTGGCTTTAATGAATAGCTGGTCTGTTAAGGCCGTCGGACGCAGGATGCGCCATGAGGCTTTATAATCATGAAGCTTCTTCTCGAACAGGGCCCTGCACTCTGCTATGGCCTGCTCAAACTGGGCGTTTGTCTTTTCCATATTGGTCATATCGGGTGCAAAGGTACTGTAATTTGGGCGAAAAACCAAATTTTATGAGCACATTTTTACGAATGGTTAATCCTCCATCTCGTCGTCGAGGCGATTGCTCCAGAGGTATTTCTTGGTTTCTGAGGCAGCGACGCCAGAGAGCAAGAGCAGGGCGATGAGGTTAGGAATGGCCATCAGGGCATTCATACAGTCAGCGATATTCCAGATAATATCGAGGTTGATGATCGATCCAAAGAACAGGGCCACGATATAGAGGATACGATAGAAACGATTGGTGCGATGCCCCTCCAGATAGTTCACGGCACTCTCACCATAATAGCTCCAACCAAGGATGGTGCTGAAGGCAAATGTCAGGATGCCAAAAGCCAGCAAAGGTGCTCCCACAACGGGAATCTTCGAGAAGGCTACCTTCGTCAATGCAGCCCCATCGGCATAGCTGATGTCAGGGTAGGCGAGGATGCTGCTGACGAGTACCAATCCCGTGAGGGCACAGATAATCACCGTATCCCAGAAAGTGCCAGTACTCGATACCAAAGCCTGGCGTACTGGATTGCGCGTCTGGGCAGCTGCTGCCACAATGGGCGCACTACCCATACCACTCTCGTTAGAGAACAAACCTCGAGCAATACCATAACGAGCAGCCATCATCACTGTGGCTCCCACAAAACCACCACCAGCAGCAGAAGGGTTAAAGGCGGAGTCGACAATCAACTGGATGGCTGGCCACACATAACTGCCATTAATACAGAGGATGAAGATGCAGCCCAACACATAGAGCACAGCCATAAAGGGAACGAGGAACGTGCATACCTTGGCAATCGCCTTGACGCCTCCAAGAATCACCAGAGCAGTCAGCAGACAGACGAAGATACCCACGATCCATGTAGGAATGCCAAATGTCTCCTGAGCCAGAAGTGCGATGGAGTTGGCCTGAACCGTACAGCC
>JAGCPV010000095.1 GCA_017965475.1 Prevotella sp. | reverse complement strand
TCCAGGTGGCAGCCAGACAGGTAAGGGCAGGGAAGGCCACACACGAGTCGTTGGTCTGTCCGGCCTGTTCCCACTCATCCCAAAGTACGTCAGGACGTACGCCATGAGGACCATCGTCAGTCCACAAGTCGGGGAAGCCCAGACGTTTCACACCTGGTGAAGAGAACTTCGACTGTGCATGGATCACGGCAATCTTCTCATCAAGGGTCATCCTTGCGAGGGCATCGTCGATGCGCTGCTCCAGGGGCTTGCTCTCATCAAGGTACGTTGGCGTCTGCGCCACCGCAGTGAATAGGGAAGAATGAATAGTGAATAGTATCGCTGCCACTATCACTCTTAAAATCCATTGCTTATTATTATTTTTAACCTGATTCATATTACTAACTAATCGCTTTATTATTCACTAATCACTATACATTGTTCACTATTCCATCCCCATGCTCTGGATATACTCGGTCTGGGGCTGGCAGTTTTCGAAACGGCAGTTCTTGGCAAACTGCATGAGCAACTCGCGGAACCTGGCCTGATCAGGACGGGTTTCACGCCATTCCTGATAGGTGTAGTGCGGCGTCTCTGCGTATTTCACGACAATGCTGTCCCAACCTTCTGGGCGCTGGATGCCCATCATGCAGGAGTTGTCTACCTTCTTATAGGGCCAGAAGGTGTAGCCGATATTGTTGTCCTTCAGCACCTTCACAAAATCGCTCTGCCACTCCATGGTGTTATGACCGAACTCGCCCATGTACATCGGACGGTTGATGGAGTCGCGGAAGTTGATGTAGTGGGTGATGGCCTCCTTGGTGGCAGGACCGCCGTAACGATGGCAGGTGTACATCAGTTTGTCATCATAGCTGGCATCGTCGAGCATCCAGAAGAAACTGTTCCAGTGGGCACCACCCAGCAGGATGATATGGTTCTGATCCACCTCGCGGATGGCTTTCACGGCCTTTTTGTAGAGGGGCTGGAGGAGCGTGTAGAGTGAGTTCTTGTTTGCAAAGTAATGGGCGATGGGTTCGTTCATCAGTTCATAGCCCAGAATCGTTGTCTCCTGACTGTAACGGTTGGCTATCTCGCGCCAGATGTCACAGAATAGTTGCTGGCTCTCTTCGCTTTCGAACAACCACGGATAACCGTAGCTATCGTCGATGTTGTCGCCCGTCTGTCCACCAGGACAATCGTGCATATCGAGAATCAGATACAGACCATTCGCTTTGCACCAGCTCACGATGGAGTCGATGCGCACATGACCGTCCTTCTGGCCTGTCTCCCCCATATAGTCCTCATCGGTGAAGAGTTTGTAGTTGAAGGGCAGACGGATGGTGTTGGCACCCTGCTGTGCGATGAAGTCGATATCAGCCTTGGTGATATAGTTGTCTTTGAACTCCTGCCAGAACTCAGCGGTGAAATCAGGGCCTACAGCCTCTTTGAAGAGCTGGTCGATCATCCAAGCCGAGTTGGTGCGTCCGAAGCCGAACATATATCCCTCAGGATTCAGCCAGTTACCGAGGTTCGTGCCTTGTATCAGCAGCTTCTCCCCATTAGGCTGAATCAGGTTGTGCCCCTCGATGGTGACAAAACCCTTTGTGCCCGCCTGCTCGCCACCTGTTGTGCAGGCAGCGAACAGGAAGAGGAAAGAGGAAAGAGGAACGAGGAAGGAGAATACTCTTTTCGCAGATAAGCGGATCCTCTTTATATCGTTTATCTTAGTAATCATCTGTAAACTGTAAACCGTAAACTGTAAACTATAAACTACTTCTTCTGGAACACCCGAACGTAGTCCACTTCCATGGTTGCAGGCAGTGCGCTCTCATCGACACCCTTGTAACCGCCCCAGTCACCGCCCCAGGCGAGGTTGAAGATGATGTAGAACGGATCGTCGTAGGGCCAGTCGTCACGACCAAGACCACGGTTATCGTAGCTCAGTTGTACTTTGCCATCGACGTAGGTGGTGATATTCTTGGCCGTCCACAAGATGGCATAGGTGTGGAACTCTTCCTCAGCACCAGGACAATTCATTGCATGGGTCACCTGGGTATTGTTGGAATGCACATGTGAAGTAGCGTGCAGACTTGATGAAACCTGATTAGGATCGGCTCCGACCTCCTCCATGATGTCGATCTCACCATCAGCAGGCCAGGAACGGAAGTTGACAGGCATCATCCAGAAGGCGGGCCATGTGCCCTTGCCCTTTGGCAGTTTGATGCTGGCCTCGATGTAACCGTAGGTCCAGCCCTGCTTCACCTTCGCATAGACACGGCCCGAGTATATCTTGCCGTTCTCCTTCAGCGCGGTGATGCGCAGTTTGCCATTGCGAACCTCAGTCACGAGATTGCCCTCAGGCGTCATGTGGTTCACGTAGTTCTGCAACTCGTTGTTCACCCAGCCTGAGTTTTTTACCTCGTGGGTCCAGTCGTTCTGATTGAGTTCAGAACCTTTGTCGAACTCATCATTCCACACCAGTGTGTAGCCATCGGGGGCATTGTATGCAGGCTTTTCGGCTGCCGACTGCGTCACGCTGATGGTCTGGCGTGCCATCCCCGACATGACGGTGACGGTACCCGTGCGGGCACTGGTCGTCGGATTAGCAGGAACCGTGACCGTCAGCGTGCCCGTTTGGGCTACCGTATTCTTAGCATCGACAGTGATGAAATCCTGGTCGGCGTAGGCACCCCATTCTTTGCCCGTCGTGGTCACATTGATAGTGTAGCTACCGCCATCAGCAGGGGCATCGATGCTCGTCTGTGACAGCGTAATGCTGACCACTGCAGGCTGTGGGTCATCGTTGTCGCTCCCACCGCAGCCCCAGAGGGCTACGGCAAGAGAGAGCAATAGAGTGTTAAACATGTAACGTTTCATTAATTATTCAATTATTGAGCTTTTTCGAAAATAATATCGCTAATAGTGATGTTTGTGCCAGCTGGTGCTCCTCCGAAATCAAATACCATGGTAAACTCGTGAGCATCGCCTTTTGGCAGAGTAACACCAGTTGCCTTGTAAACCAAAGGTTCATCGGCTTTCATATTATGACGACCATCGAAATAGAAGTTGTCATCATGCTTATTTGACTCGCTCTCATCACTCTGAGTCAGTTTGATGGTAGCGCCAGTGATGTCGCTATCAGCTGTGATGGTGCACTGGAAGTTGTAGGGATCATTCTGTTTCGCACTCAGTGTAGTGAATATCTTTACCTGTCCCTGCCACTGTGAAGCTCCAACGCCTTCTGGCACTACCAGACTCCACTTATTACCTTCGTGCTTTATTTCAGGCTGAGTATCAAGTGCGCTCCATCCGTCATTTGCGAACCATGTAGAAGTGCCTTTGAAGGCGTCGCCAGTATCTACGCTCTTCCACAAGTTGTTGGTATCGTCGTAGTTTAGTACGACAGCCTCTTCAAGATAGATTTTACTAATCTTAACGTGAGCCCCTTCAGGTGCGCCACCAAAATCATACACAAGTGTCAATTCATGTGCATCATCTTTTGACAGTTCTGCTGCTTCTGCCTTGTAAACCATAGGCACATCGGCTTTTACGTCATGACGTCCATCAAAGAAGAAATTGTCATCATGCTTATTCGATTCGCTCTCATCACTCTGAGTCAGTTTGATAGTAACGCCAGGAATATCCATATCTGACTCTACAACACAATAGAAATTGTATTTCTTAGCTTTTGACGCAGGAATGGTAGTGAAGATTTTTAGCTGTCCTTGCCACTGGCTAGATCCTATTCCACCAGGAGCAACAAATTCCCAAACACCATCTTTATGTACAATCTCTGGCTGAGTGTCAAGTGTACTCCAGCCATCGTTTGCGAACCATGTAGAAGTTCCTTTGAATGCATCACCGTTCTCTACAGCTGTCCACAAGTTAGAACCTGCTGCTGGATCCCAGTCGGCTTTTGGAGCGTCGGGGGCTTCGCCACCACCTGAAACGATGGTACCGTCATTGTTGGCATGATCCTTCAGCACGATATTGCTGATGCTGATGTTGGTAGCACCTGTAGCGTGACCGAAGTCGAAGACAATCTTCACGGGTGAGAGATCCTTACCCTCAATGTCGCTCATCCAGAATACATATTCCTTACCGGCCTTCAGACTGATGTTGTCTACATCGATGATAGCCTCGTTGTCGGCTTCGTTGGTAACCTTCACGGTGACACCATCGATATCTGCGTCGGCCACAAAGATACAGGAGAAGTCATAGTGGTTGGCTGCAGAGGTTTCTACGCCGGTAGTATGCAGGTGCATCTGAGCCTGCCAGCGGTCGAAGGCTGCATCGGGAACAGTCACGGTATAGTCGTTGCCCTTGTCATTATAGGTAGCCTGCATCTCAGCGGTACGGTCAGGAGACCAGTTCGGTGCAAAGTAGAAGGTAGCATCAGGGGTTACGCCCTTCCAGAGGTTGAAGTCACTGTTGGCATCGAAGCCCTGCTCCTCTACCAGACGCTCATCGGCTGCACTGGTCAGGATGAAGCGCCATGCAATACTGCGATCGGGAGCGTCATAAACCAGCACCATCTTGGTGGCTGTCAGCGACTCGATACGGAACTTAGGATCAGCATACTGAGCATCACTGGAGATATAGGGGAACAGTGTGTTGGCATTCAGCTGGATGTAAGTCTGCTTGGTCACGTTACCCTCTGCATCCTCCCAGTCGTAAACCTCGAAGCTCCAGGTAGAAGTCTGATTGCCAAGTGCCACATCGACATCGGGCTCTGCACCAGTAGGATTAAATGATGTACCCCAGTTGACGTATGTCATACCGTCAGCACCGGCATTGTAGGTGTAGGTACCACCCTTGCGGGTTTCGGCAGTGAAGGTGATGCGGTCGTCATAGACACCGAAGTCCTTCTTGTCGTTGGGCTGAGCCGACCACCACTCTGTACCAGCCGTACCGGCAGGGCCGCAACCCATGTGGGCCACTTCCTTGTTGGCGATGCGCCATTCCTTGCCTGTGATGCGACGGAAGTCTGCACTGTAATCAATCTTGGTTTCATTGAAGGTGAAGGTCTTTTTCAGACCAGCCTGTGAGATGCCGTTGCGGTTGCCTAACTTCAGCTCGACATTATAGGTGCCTGCCTCAGGATTAGCGAAACCAACCTCGGGCAGTGTAGAGTACTGGGCACCATTGAGAATCCAGATGGGATAAGTGCCAGGCGCAGCTGTATAGGTTGCCAACATCTGGTTGGTCTCCTGATCGACGCTCATCTGGAAATCAACACCACTGATTGTGGGAATTCCGTTCGGATCAGCTCCTGAGAACTCATCAGGAGAACAAGCAGTAAGAAGGGTAAAGGTAATAGTGAAAAGTGAACAATTTGCTACCGCCTTCCACCAATTCGATGTTTTATATATAGTCTTCATAATCCTTTAATCTTTAAACTATAAACTATAATCTTTAAACTGTAAACCGTAAACTGTAAACTATAAACTTAATAGTTATTCTGCTTCAGCGTAGGATCGGCATCGAGTTCGCTCTGAGCCAGAGGAATATGCTTCTTACTGGCACTCCAGGTGTTGGTGCGATAACCGTAGGCATCGGGAACGAGAACGGTAGAAGCCTTCTGAGTGGCACCGGCGATGCCCTCAGCACGTACGAGGTCGAAGTAGCGCTTGCCCTCTCCGCAGAATTCGAGGTGACGCTCAGTGAAGATATCGTCGATGGTGACATTCGTGAGATTATCCAGTCCTGCACGGGCACGAACCTCATTCACATAACCTGTGGCCTCACTAGCACTGCCACCTGTCTGGAGCAACAGCTCGGCTGCGTTCAGCAGGGTCTCGGCGTAGCGGTAGATGCGCTTGTTGTTGTTGTAGTTCAGGTTCTTCGATGTCGGACAATCCTTGTTGTTCTCCGACTGCGGACGATACTTGCCGTGCCAGAGATGGGTGTCCTGATAACGCTCGGTGTAGGTATAGCCACGTACGTCCCAGATGGTGACATCACGACGCAGGTCGCTTTCAGCATACATATTATAGGTCTCAACCTTGCAAGGCAGGAAGCCCCAACCGTCGTTACCGCTGTCCCAGCCTTCGCCGCCGCCCCATCCGTTAGGAGAGCAGAGTGTGGGGAATACGGTTCCACCGGCATTGATAGCAGCACCACCCCAGTCGCGCTGAGCCTGGTCGTCATTATAGTTGATCTCGAAGATGCTCTCAGAGCACCATTCGCCATTCTCTGACCACAGATCAGCGAAGTCAGGATTCAGACTGTAGCTGCTGTCGCTGATAATCTGCTTCATATAGGTGAGAGCCTGCGGGTAGCGGGCAGTGTCGTTCTGGTACATCACCATCTCAGCATAGAGCATATAGGCAAAGGCCTGTGATACACGACCGCTCTCTGCAACGGGCCAGCGCATGGGCAATACGTTAGAGGCTATAATCTCCTCCAGCTCGGGCAACAGCTTGCTGTAGATCTCGTCTGCCGACAGCTGAGGCGCTGTGTAAGGCAGTGAGAGGTTCTCAAGATAGAAAGGCACGTTGCCGTAGTAGTGCCACAGGATATTATAATAGTACACGCGGAGCAGACGAGCCTGCATCTCCATCGACTTGCGGAAGTTGTCGCTGGCACTGCCTGGCCATCCGGCATATTTGATGGCATCGTTGCAACGCTTGATACCGCTGTAGAAGTCGCCCCAAAGCGTGGCCAGCGTCTGGTTGCCGTTGCCCTCAAAGTTAAAGAGCTTATGCCAGTGTTCGTTGTCTTGGGCATGCGAACCGCCTACCCAGAAGTCGTCGCCCATGATCTCACCGTCGATGGTAAGGTCGTTATAGGCCGCATTGTCCCAGTCGGGCCAGTGCAGAGGCGCATAGGCAGAGGTCAGAGCCTCGTTGAGCGTCTCCTCAGTTGTATAGTATTCCTCCAGAGGCTCACCCGTTGGATTCTTCACCTCCAGAAAGTCGTCGCTGCAGGCGGTCATCACAAGTGCTGCTGCAAAAACTGCGCTAAGTGCGCGTACATTTTTATATATATTGGTAATCATAATTACTAATTCTTAATTATAATGAAATGTTGAAACCGAGTGTGTAGGTACGTGCCTGTGGGTAGACACCATAGTCGACACCGAGAGAGGTAGAGCCAGAGCCGATTTCAGGATCGAAGCCCCAGTATTTGGTCCAGGTGAAGAGGTTCTCAGCACGGGCGTAGAGGCGCAGACGGCTGATGTTGATCTTCTTCGTGAGGTTGCGAGGCAGGGTATAGCCCAGCGTGATGTTCTTCAGGCGCAGATAGCTGCCGTCCTGGATATACATGTCGCTGCAAACCCAGTTGTCTGAACGGCCCAGAACGGGTACGGTGTTCGAAGTTCCCTCACCAGTCCAGCGCTGGAGTACCCAAGTGGGATAGTTTCCAGAAGCAATGTCCTGACGATAGGTGGCATCGAAGACGTCGGCACCGCTGACACCCTGGAAGAAGACGCTCAGGTCAATGCCCTTCCACTCTGCATCGAAGTTCAGACCGAAGGTCCAGTCGGGTACACCGTTACCGATGTTGGTACGGTCGTCGGAGTTGATCTTGCCATCATCGTTTGTATCCACGAAGCGGAAGTCACCAGGCTGTTTGTTGGTACCGTATTTAGCGTTATACTCATTGGCCTCGGCAGCATTCTGGATGATGCCGTTGGTCTTGTAGCCATAGAAGAATGGGAAGGGCTGTCCGTTCTCAGCGCGTGTGCCACCGTCGGCAAACTGCGAGATGCCATAGTTCAGGAAACCTGTGTCGTTACCCAGGTTCTTCAGTTTGTTCTTCAGATAAGAAGCATTTCCTTTGATAGCAAAGTGAGCATCGGCAATGTTCCACTTGTAGCCCAACTCAAACTCCCAACCGCTGTTCTCCATATCACCGACGTTGGCCAGAGGACGGGCCTCACCCACGTAGCTGGGGATAGGCATCTCGATGATCATACCGTTGGTCTTCTTGATATAGTAGTCGACAGAGAAGGTCAGCTTGTTGTTCCAGAAACCGAAATCAAGGCCGAGGTCGGTCTGCTCGCTCTCCTCCCACTTCAAGTCTTCATTGGCAAGGCGGTTGGCTTTTGAACCGTAGACCATAGCGGCAGTGCGTCCGTAGTAGTAGTTGCTGCTGCCACCCGTTGCTGTCAGTGTGGTATAGGCGAAGTCGCCGATGTTGTCGTTACCGTTCTTACCCCAGCTGGCGCGGAACTTCAGGTTGGTGAGCCAGTCGCGGGTGTCTTTCATGAATGCTTCGTTCATGATGTTCCAACCGATAGAGAATGAGGGGAATGTGCCGTACTTGTTGTTAGAACCGAAGCGGCTTGAACCGTCACGGCGGATGGTAGCCTGTAGCATGTAGCGCTCGTCATAGTTATAGCTCAGACGGGCAAACAGTGATGACAGACGGTGCTCGGTATAAGGACCGCCCCAGGCTCCAACCAGGCTCTTGGCACCTGTTACCTTGCCATCGGCATCGGTAGAGAGTTCCAGATCACCACCAGTGGTGTAGTTGATAGAGGGTTTGTCGATATTCACCAGATTCCAGTGAGAACCGCCCAGCTCATCGCCCTTGAACTTCAGGGCCGACTGTCCGAGCACCACGCCGATGGTGTGCTTACCGATGATCTTGTCGTAGGTCAGGGTGTTCTCTATCTGCCAAGTGGTGTTGTTGCCTTTATAAGCTGTAGCCGAAGTGTGGTCGGCATTGTTGTTACCCGAGAGATAGTACTTCTGCTTGGTGGCTGCATCGTATCCCCAGAATGAGAGCTCGGCGCTGTAGGTGAAATGATACCTCAGTTCGTCGAACAGTTGCAGATCGATAGAGAACTTCGGCATGAACTTGTGGCTCCAGTTCTTCGTGGGATTGCCCTGCATCATGGCGATGGGGTTGTTCTGCTCCTGATAGCTGCCGACATAGCCGGGGATGGTGTAGGGATGGCCGTTGGCATCGTAGTAGAGATCGTAGGCGCTGTAACGGTCGATCATGGCCTGACCATAGCGGGGAACCATCTCTTCACCCACTTTGTCGTAGCCCAGCTGTGTCAGTGTGACGGGCAGCGTTGGGGCCAGATAGAGGGCTGAGCCAAGGGGAGAGCCCCAAGTGGAGTTGGCATCAATGCCTGTGTTATGAACGCGCATATAGGAGATGTTCGCGCCCAGGTCGAGCTTGTTCAGGAAGTTGCGCTCCTTCGAGTCGTCAAACAGGTTGAACTGGTTGTTCGAACGGATGGTCAGACGGTCGTAGTTGCTCTGTCCGAAATTGCCACCTACGATACCGTCTTGAGTGAAGTAGCCTAAGGAGAGATAATAGTTCAGCTTCTCCGAAGCTCCGCTGATGCTCACGTCGTGCTGCACGATGGGGGCATTGTCGTTGAAGAGCAGATCCTGCCAGTTGGTGCCGAAGCCGGTAATCTTGTCACCGTTGGCATCCACCAGGTTGGATGGATCGTTATAGATAGGAGCCGAACCCGTTTGCAGGGCACGCTCATTCTGAAGGATGGCGTAGTCCATGGCACCGGTCACATCGCGCTTCTTCCATGCACTCTGCCAGCCATACGAGAAGTTGTAGTTGATCGAGGCCTTACCCATCTTACCTTTTTTGGTGGTCACGAGAATCACACCGTTGGCAGCACGGGCACCGTAGATGGCACCTGAGGCAGCGTCCTTAAGCACCTCGATGCTCTCGATGTCGCCAGGGTTCACACTCTCCATACCATTCTGGTCTGTAGGCATACCGTCGATGATGTAAAGTGGCTCGGAATTGTTGATGGTGCCGATACCACGGATACGGATCATCGACTTAGAACCCGGCTGTCCGGAAGCCGAAGTCACGTTCACACCGGCAGCCATACCCTTCAGGGCATCCTCTGCACGCAGGCGTGTCTTACCTTCCAGATCGTCGGCACTCACCTTGGCGATAGAGGCCGTTACCACGCTCTTCTTCTGCACACCATAGCCGATGACGACCACATCCTGCAGTGTCTGAGCATCTTCTTTCATCGTGACTTTCATACCGTTGGCAGCTTTCACTTCCTGAGTAAGATAGCCGATGTAGCTGATCACAATGGTTGTACCCTCACTTACCTTGACGTTGAACTTTCCGTCAAAGTCGGTGATACTACCGTTCTGAGGATTACCTTTCTCGACGACGGAAGCACCGATTACGGGCTCCCCGAACTCGTCAATCACAGTTCCCAAGATGCCTTGGGCGTTCGTAGCCATCGACACCATCAGTGTCAATAACAACAATAGATACCTGCTTTTTTTCATACTTTGTTAGTTAATATTAATATTGTAATGTGATAAATGTCGGTTTTATGTTTCGACGGTGCAAAATTAGGAAAAAAGCAGATACGATTTTTTGAGATGAATTGAAAAAGTGGACGATTTTGTCGCCTTCAAAAATTCATCTGTCTTAAAATAAGCGACTTACGTTTTTATAGGTCGCTAAAAAGAGTGGATGAAATATAGAGGTGTAATTTTTACAATTATCGGCTTTTTACAACCTCTTCACTTTATTCTCGAACTGTTCGCGGTTACCAAGGGCACCGTTTTTGATACGGGCGCGATAGTTGTAGATGGTGTTCACGGAATAGTGCAGGAACTCGGCAATCTTCGATGAATCTTCGAAACCTAATCGGATCAGGGCGAAGATCCGGATATCAGTCGTCAGTCGGTTCTCTTCCTTTGGATGGATCTGCATCTCGGGCTGCAAAAGGGCATTGAAGTCGTCG
>JAGCPV010000094.1 GCA_017965475.1 Prevotella sp. | reverse complement strand
CTTCAGTGGCGGTTTCTTCCTGAACAATCCTGAGCTGAGCAGGGCGCAGTTCGATACCCGCAATATGCGCCTTCATGAATTTGACGAGGGCGTGCTGGAGGAGTACGACAACCTGAAACAGGCCGACAAGGAGCATAACCTGATTATCCTCCACCTGTTGGGACAGCATGTGATGTATAAGTCGCGCTATCCCCAGAAGACCCGTAAGCACCTGTTGTCACCGATGTATGACCGTCCGGACCTGACGCACAAGCAGAAGCTCATCGTGGCCGACTACGACAACTCCGTGCTCTACAACGACTCTATCGTGGTGGCCGTCACGGAGAAATTCGCTGATAAGGACGCTGTGGTGATCTACATGCCCGACCATGGTGAGGAGATCTTCAACGGGAAGCCCTATATGTACGGACGGATGCACTCGGCGAATATCGACTATCGGCTGGCGCGCGAGGAGTTCGAGATCCCGTTCTGGATATGGGGCTCACCGAAATATATCGAGAACCACCCCTATGGCTGGAAGGCGATACAGGCCGCTAAAGACCGTCCGATGATGACCGACTGTCTGGCCCATCTGTTGCTTTACCTCGGCGGTATCTATACCAAGGACTATCAGGAGAAGTACAATGTCATCAGTCCTGAGTATGACAGTGAGCGCCCGCGTATCCTGAAGGGTACGACAGACTATAATAAACTGAAGCAGCATGGACAATAAGAGTTTCTTGACACGCGACGAATGTACGGCGATGAAGGGTATTGCCATTCTCGGCATCATGCTTCATAACTACAGCCACTGGCTGAGGGGTATCATCCGTGAGAACGAATACACGTGGCTACAGTGGAAGTGTGACAGGCTCTGGGAGGTCATCCAGCAGCCCGACGAACTGTTGCCCTTGCACCTCGTCTCCTTCTTCGGCCACTATGGCGTACCAGTGTTCCTCTTCCTTAGCGGCTTCGGTCTGGTGAAGAAATACGAGCGGGGTTCCCTGCCTGAAGTGGGTATCTGGCGCTTCTGCCGTTATAACTATCTCAAGCTCTTCCGCCTCTTCATCGTGGGTTTCGTGCTCTTTACGCTGCTCGACGCCTTCACCCCCGGCATGCACCGTTATACATGGCTGGAGGTTGTTGGGATGCTGGGCATGTTCGCCAACTTCTTCGAGCACCCTTCACAAGTGGTGTGGCCAGGACCCTACTGGTATTTCAGCGTCACCCTCCAGCTCTATATCCTCTACCGTCTGGTGCTCTACCGTTGGCGCCACTGGGGCGTCGTGGCGACTCTGATAGTGGTCTGCTGGATCTGGCAGCTGGCCTGCAATGATGACATGGAGACGCTGGAACGCCTGCGTTATAATTTCGTGGGAGGCATGCTGCCCTTTGGCATGGGTGTGCTTCTGGCGCGCTTTGAGCCAAGGATCATGAGAGATGTCAAGGTGGTTTCTGGCTGGCAACTGATGTTGGTATGGTTCCTCAACTTAATCCTGATGGTCGCCTTCAGCTTTGCCTTCAGCGTCTTCAGTTTCGACAAATGGTTGTGGGTACCAGCCTTGATCGTCTGGGGAACGATCGCCCTGGTGAACCTGATTCCGCGTCAGGTGATGCCATACGTTATATGGCTGGGTTCCATCTCTGCGGCTATCTTCGTGATGCATCCGTTTGTGCGGAAGATCTTCGTCCGTCCGTATATCCAGGATGATCTGTACGCCGGACTACTCCTCTATATCGTGGCGACGCTTGTCGTCTCATGGCTTGCGAAGAAAATCATCGACAAGATACCATCGCCCCAGCTATGAGAAAGATCTGTGCCTGTGATTTCGACGGAACGCTGACCACCCGTGATACCCTGTTGGTCTTCATCCGTTATACCCAGGGCATGCGGGCTTTCGTGATCGGCTTCCTGCGCCATGCTCATCTGCTGGTGCTGATGAAGCTGGGGCTCTATCCGAACTGGAAGGTGAAGCAGCGGATCTTTTCCTATTACTTCAAGGGGATGACGATCGACGTGTTCGACGCCCTGTGCCGACGGTTTGCTGCCAAGAACCATCAACTGCTGAGGCCGGAGGGCATCAAGACCCTGCAACAGGCGCAGGCCGACGGGGCCGAGGTGGTCATCATCAGTGCGAGCATTGACAACTGGGTACGTCCCTTCTTTACGGTGCATCTCCCTCATGTCAAGATTGTAGGTACGCAGGTGGAAGTATCCAACAGACGGCTGACGGGTCGTTTCCTGACCCCCAACTGTTATGGAAAGGAGAAGGTGAACCGTCTTCTCGCCCTTTACCCGGATCGTCATGAATACCAATTGACAGCTTATGGCGACAGCCGCGGTGACAAGGAACTGCTGGCCTTTGCCGATGAGGCACACTATCAACCCTTTCGCCTATGAATCCTTTTAAACTGTTCAAGATCCGTCCTGAAGAACGTGTTCAGGCCCTGGTGGCTCTGGTGGTCATTCTGGTCTTCAATGGCCTGTTTATCTATCGTATGCACGACCTGTTCATGCAGGAGGGCTTTGGTCCCTACTGGAAGATCTTCGAGCGGGAGTTCCACTTGGCTGGCTACGACCCGTTGACCTATCTGGGTGTGACGGACTGGGACTTCGTCTATAATGTGGTGCGTCATCCGTTGCTGGCCTTCATGATCTGGCCGCTGTGGCTGCTCAACGAGGGACTGACGGCTGTCTTCGGCGTGAACTGTGTGCAGTATCTGGTGGCGGTGCCCCTGATCCTGTGTTCCCTCTATTCCTATCTCTTTTTGTATCGGATCAACCGCGAGATCGTCTCATTGGGTCGTTACGATGCCATCCTGCTTTCGGCCTTCTATTTCTCCTTTGCCTATATCATGCTGTCAGTGCTGGTGCCCGACCACTTCACCATCTCCATGTTCCTGTTGATGTTGACGCTCTACATCTCCGGCAGGTTTCTCCGCGAGGGTAGGGTGTTCACCTGGTGGCAGTCGGCCCTGTTGTTTGTCATCACGGCAGGTGTGACACTGAGCAACGGCATCAAGACGATTCTCTCAGGATTTTTCGTGAACGGTCGTGCCTTCTTCCGTCCGAAATACCTGCTATTGGCGGTCATCCTGCCTGCCGGCCTGCTCTGGGGCATTGCCATGTGGCAGAATCAAACCATTGTCCAGCCCAGGGAACAGGCTAAAAAAGCCAGTCTGGCCAGTCAGGCTAAGATAGACTCCGCCCGCGTCGCCAGAATGACGCCCGAGGAACAGAAGATCTATCAGATCCAACAGGCGAAACGTGCCGCGAGGTTGAAGAAACAGGCTGCAAAGTCAGGTACACCTGTGAAGAATGAAGGATTCTGGAAGTGGACGGACGTGACGACCTCTCGTCTGGAGACCGTCTATGAGAACCTCTTCGGTGAGACCATCCAGTTCCACCGTCAGCACTTCTTAGAAGATACCCTGGTGTTCCGTCCGGTCTTTGTGAGGTACGACTGGATCTGGAGCTATGTCGTCGAGGGCGTCGTCCTGCTCCTGATGGCCATCGGCATCTGGTGTGGTCGCCGGAGCCGTTTCCTTTGGCTGGCGATGTCCTTCTTCTGTTTCGACATGGTCATCCACCTGGTGCTGGGTTTCGGTATCAATGAGATCTTCATCATGGCCCCCCACTGGCTCTTTGTCGTGCCACTGGCCATCGCATACGCCCTTCGTGTCACGAGAGGTGGTTATCATAGGACGCTCCAACTCTCCGTCCTTGCCCTCACCTGTTATCTCTGGGTCTATAACGCCTGGCTTCTCATCGATTTCCTCTGCTCTCCTATCAACGCCATCCTGTAGCGAATCAGGCCAATTCCGGGCTGTAGGCAAAAAAAGTTGCTGGTTTTCTGGGAAGATAAGGATTTTTTTCTTATCTTTGTCCCCGAGATGTTACGACTAACCAATTTAATTGCCAAAACCTTATCCTTCAGACTGAGTTTAAGGATTCTTGTCGCCTTGGCAACGCTGTTGATGGTGGCCCTCTTTATCATGTTCCGTTTTTCACGGAGAGCGGTTAAGGAAGAGGCGTTGCAGAAGGCTGGGCAGACTTTGGAATCTACGGTGCAGAACATCGACAACATCCTGTTGAGTGTGGAGCAGTCTGCCGGTAATATCTATTGGAAAGTCGTTGCTCATGTGGACCAGCCGGACGAGGTCAATAAGTATAGCCGTAAACTGGTGGAGACCAACCCCTATATCACCAGTTGTTACATCGCCTTTGAATCAGATCTCAATCAAGGCCGTGGTGATCGGGAGAGATGGTACACCCATGTCATGGAAATTGGGATGCCTTGTTGGATAGAGCCCCAATATAGTGATGCTAAGCAGGACGAGGCCATCGTCTCTTTCTGTCTGCCTATCTATGTAGGAGAGCGGAAAGTGGGTGCGATGGCCGCCAATATCTCACGGGCCCTGTTGTCGAAGATCGTCCTGGAGACCAAACCGTCGCCAAACTCCTTCAGTACATTGCTGGGTCAGAACGGTTCGTTCATCGTATATCCCGACACCAGCAAACTGATGTATCAGACTGTCTTTACCCAGATCGGTAAAGGTGCTGACCCGACGGTGGATAAGGCAGCTCAGGCCATGATGGCTGGTGAGACAGGTTATAAGCACGTCAGGGTACAAGATGAGGATTTCTATGTGTTCTACAAACCCTTTGAACGTACTGTCGCACCAGGCCGTTCTGTGGAGAAACTCGGCTGGAGTGTAGGTGTCGTCTATCCGGAGAACGATATTTTTGGCGATTACAAACGTCTCCATTATGTGGTATTGCTGATAGCCGCTGTAGGACTGCTGTTGCTGTTGGTTCTTTGCCAAGCCTTCATCCATCATCAGCTTTTGCCTTTGCGGCAGTTGTCCATGTCGGCACAACGTATTGCTGAAGGGTTCTATGAAGAGACGATCCCTGACAGTCACCAGGAGGATGAGGTCGGTCGTCTGCAGAACCATTTCCAGCGGATGCAGAAGTCGCTTTCCGTCCATGTCGATGAGATGAACCGTCTGACAACGACCCTTCGGGAGCGAGGAGAGGAATTGCAGGCCACCTATGAACAGGCCCAAGAGGCTGACCGCATGAAGACGAACTTCCTGTATAACATGACGAACCAGATGACATCCCCCGTCAGTGTCATCCTCTCCAATGTCAAGACCATCAACAATCACTATAGTAACCTGACGGAAGATGTTACTGGTATGTTGGTCGATGAGATACAGCATCAGGGCGAGAAAATCACTTCGTTGCTGAACCAGTTGATTGCAGACTCCGAAAAGAAAATAAAGTAACAGATGCATCATATAGTCACACATATCCGCAAGTCCCTTTCCCTGAAGCTCAGCCTCGGGATCTTGTTGATGGCCGTGCCTATCTTTGTGCTGTCCTTGGGCATCTTGTATGTCCAGTCGAGAAACAATGTCAGAAAGGAAGCCACGGAGCGTGCCAACAGTGTGCTCAATACTACGATGCTGCGCATTAACCGTTTTATGAATACGGTGGAGACGGCTACGGAGGCCAACGCCTGGGAGATCACAGAGAACCTGCAGCCAGACTCTTTGCTGGCTTTATCACGTTCCATCGTGATGCTGAATGGTAACATCGACGGCTG
Source organism: Prevotella sp. (assembly GCA_017965475.1). Lineage (GTDB taxonomy): Bacteria > Bacteroidota > Bacteroidia > Bacteroidales > Bacteroidaceae > Prevotella. The sequence goes on along the minus strand of JAGCPV010000094.1, from coordinate 11,863 downwards.
TTCCATCAGTACCGAACCCAACGTCTTCCCGAAATATGGCCGCTATTTCTCTGCCTATACCGTCAGGGAGACGGATACGATTACCACGGTCATCGAGGAGGAGTACGAATACTTTGAGAAGGTGTGGTACAAAACGCCTCGTCTGTTGGGCAAACCCTGTTGGGTGGTCTATTATGACGAAAGTGACTCTCTGACAGTGACACTGGATGGTATGATCGCATCTTACAGCAAGCCATTGTACGATGCTGACGAGCGGTTTGTTGGCGTCATCTCCACCGACCTCTCGCTGATTCATCTCTCCAGGGTCATCTCTGAGGTGAAGCCCTATCCTGACTCCTACTTCATGATGACAGGCGAAGATGGCCGCTATTTCATACACCCAGACTCGACACAACTCTTTACCCATAGCATCTTCAGCGAGACAGACCCCAACGAACAGGCAGACATTATCGCATTGGGTCATGAGATGATGACGGGGAAAAAGGGGAATATGAGGGTTTTCATCGATGGTAAGCCATGTCTTGTCAGTTATCAGCCCGTGCCTGGCACACGATGGAGCCTCGCCCTCGTCAGTCCAGAACGTAGTATCCTCCAGAATTACAACCGACTCACCTATATCATTGCACCACTCACCATCATCGGTCTGCTGTTGATCCTCTTCTTTAGCAGTATCTCAGTCAAGCGTGCTATACGTCCTATATACAAGCTGACCAATAAGCTGCAACGTATCGCTCAGGGACATTATGACGAGCAGATTTCCCGAAGCCGTTACCAAGATGCTGTTGCCAGACTGCAGAACAGTTTTGCCATGATGCAGAAATCCATGAGTCGTCATGTCAACGAGATCCATCGGATCAACGAAGAGACCTCACGGCGAAACGAGGAGCTGGCACGAATCAGTGAACTGGCCAAGGAGGCCGACAGACAGAAGTCCTTGTTTATCCAAAACGTCTCGCATCAGATACGTACCCCACTGAACATCATCATGGGCTTTGCACAAGTATTGCGGGAGGACATCAGTGTCTTGTCGGAAGAAGAGGTCAAGAGTATTACGGGTATGATGTATCATAACGCGGTGACGCTCGACCGTATGACCCTCATGCTTTTCGATAGTTCAGCAAGAGGAACTATAGAGGAACTCTACACCAAAAGGGATGAGGAGGTCTTGTGCAACGAAGTGGCGCTCGAAAGTATTGCCATGACCCATGAGCACTTCCCGGACCTTCATATCTCTTTTGAGACGACGCTTCCAGATACCTTTTGTATCTATTCGAGTCATATCTATGTGATGCGGAGTATCAGGGAGATCCTCTATAACTCAGCCAAGTATTCCGACGGGCAGAATATCTCCTTACGAGTCTCAGAGAAGGACTCGATGGTTCGGTTTGTCTTCGAGGATACTGGTCCTGGCATCCCCGAGAGTGATATCAATCGTCTGTTTGAACCGTTTACCAAGGCCAACGATCTCTCTGATGGCCTTGGTCTCGGTCTGCCTCTGGCCAAGCGTCATGTCACCAGTCTGCGCGGTGACCTGACGCTTGACACCAGCTACCATCTTGGTTGCCGTATCATCATCGAACTCCCTGTCGATTAAAATCACAAAGTCATTTCGTGAGAATTAATCGGCTTCTAATAGGAGGACGCGGCTGCTCCAGTCGTTTTTCTTTGAGTGTTCGGGCTCGTTACGGTATGGAATCTCCAGACCGTGGTTCATCAGGTAGGCACCTGAGAAGGATTTGCCCTCGACATCCATCGGCTTCAGGTCGATGCGGTTCAGTTCGTGTACCTTATACATCTTGTTGGCATCCAGTCCTGCCATCTTGACACGGGGCAGATGCTCGTTCTGGAACGACTCGGTCTTCCACCAGAAGAAGACACTCTTGTCCTTGGCATCGTTCACATACATCAGTGAGGCCAGACCTTTCTTGTCGTAGGGCGAGACAAGGCGGTAGAGATCGCCAAACTGCACGACAGGACGGATCTGCTTATATTCCTTGATGGCGTTGCGGCAGAGAGCCTTCTCATCATCAGTCATGTTCTTCGGCTGGATCTCCATACCCAGACGACCGCTCATGGCCACGTCGATGCGGTATTTCATGGCCGTGGTACGGAAGACGGTGTGGTTAGGTGTGGCAGAGATATGTGAAGCCATGGCGATGGCGGGGAAGAAGTAGCTGGTGCCCCACTGCATGTAGATGCGCTGGAGGGCGTCGGTATTGTCGGAAACCCAGAACTCGTCGAAGTAGGGCAGAACACCCCAGTTGGCGCGTCCGCCGCCAGAGGCGCAGGCCTGGATGGTGAGGTCGGGGTATTTGTCACGGATACGCTGGCAGGTCTTCTCCAGACCACGGTGGTACTCTATGTTAAGATGGCTCTGGTCGTTCATCGTCAGATACTGAGAACCGTGGTTCAGGATGGGCATGTTGGCATCCCACTTGATATAGTCGATTTCCGGGTACTTGGTCATGAGGTTATCGACGATTGAGAACACGAAGTCCTGCACCTTGGGATTGCTCATGTCGAGTACCACCTGTGTGCCGCCACGACCTAACACGGGCTCGCGCTTGGGTGCCTTGACGATCCAGTCGGGATGAGCCTCGTAGAGTTCGCTGACGGTGTTTGCCATCTCAGGTTCGATCCAGATACCGAACTTGATGCCGTGCTTCTTCGCATCACGCAACAGGCCCTCGATACCTTCAGGCAGTTTGTTCTTATCAACCACCCAGTCACCCAGTGAGGAGTTATCGACCTTGCGGGGATATTTGTCGCCAAACCAGCCGTCATCCATCACGAAGAGTTCGCCGCCCATTGAGGCGATGTCACCCATCATCTGATCCATTCCTTTCTGGTTGATGTCGAAATAGACACCCTCCCAGGAGTTGAGCAGGATCTTACGTTCCTTGTCGCCATGGGCCAGCATATATTTGCGGCCCCACTTGTGGAAATTACGGGAGACGCCAGAGAGTCCGCATTTTGAGAAACTCAGGGCCACCTTCGGCGTGACGAAATACTCGCCCTTCTTCAGGTGATATTCGGAGTTGTCAGGGTTAATGCCTGCGAAGAAGTAGTGGAACTCGGTGTCATCTGTGTCGATCTTCAGTTGGAAGTTACCGCTGTAGCAGAGGGCCGCACCGATGACATCGCCATTGTTCTCGCGTCCCTTACCATCGAGGGAGAACATCACCTCGGCATGGTCGGTATGGGAGTTGCGCGTACCGTCTTTATTTTTGATGACCTTCTCACCAGGTAGGATGGGCTCTTCCACAAGGCGGGCTTCGTTGGCCCAGGAGCCATAGAAATGGGATAGCCAAACATCACCCCGACGGATAGGCAGACAGATGGAGGCAAACTGCGTCAGGGTGACGGGCTTGGCCTCACCGTTCTGGATCTCCGTCCAGGTCTCGATGATGTCCTCCTCGATACGGGGCATGTAGCAGAGGGCCACAGTGATGGGATACACAGGATCTTTCATCCAGATACGGGTGATCATGCCTTCCTGGGTCACGGAACCAGTGGCCAAGAGTTCTGTTGACATGTTACCATCGGCATGGGTCATGGCAATGGCGGCCTCTGCGGGGCAGTTCATGCCATAGGCGGGATAGGCGTCCATGCGTCCGAAGACGGCGGAAGACTGGAGGTGCTGCAGATCGGTGTCACTCAGTCTGGCACCGTAATACACGTACTGGGGTTGTTTCCCTTGATCGACGTTGAGCACCATCGTCGTGTTCTTGGTCTCAATGGTCACCTGTTCGGCCATCGTCGTCTGGACACAGGCCGTGAGTAAAGCGAAAAAGAATAGTTTCTTCATAAAAATGCCTTTAGTTATTAATGTGATGCTGGTGCAAAGATACGGAAAAATTTGGTTATCTCAAAAAAAAGTTGTTATTTTGCAGCCAAAGTATGAGAAATTGACAAACAAATAGGATATGAACCTTCTGGATATCTGGTTGTTGGCTGTAGCTTTGGCGATGGATTGCTTTACGGTATCCATTGTCAGCGGCGTGATCCTGTCCAATAGGTTCCCCCTTTTTTCCAAGGAGGGCTTAGGGGTCTTCCGGCTGGCTTTCCTCTTCGGGGCCTTTCAGGCTTTGATGCCGCTGATCGGTTGGATTGCCACGAGTCGTTTCAGTGAGCATCTGGAGTTTATCGACCACTGGATCGCCTTCGCACTGTTGGCCTTTATCGGTGGTAAGATGATCAAGGAGTCGTTTGATGAAGAAGAGAAGCACACGTTTGACCCGCAACGCCTGCGCACACAAATGTTGTTGGCAGTCGCCACGAGCATCGATGCCCTGGCCATTGGCATCTCCTTTGCCTGTACGGGTTATCACCAACTGTCACAGTTGACGATTCCCTTGGTCATCATCGGTATCGTCTCTTTCCTCTTCAGCATCCTGGGCTATATCCTGGGTGCCCGTTTCGGTAAGAGCATCGCCCGCCGTCTGAAGCCGGAGTTGCTCGGCGGTATCATTCTGGTGGTCATCGGTGTGAAAATCCTGATGACCCATTTGTTAGCTATTTCATAAAAGACAATCATAATGAATCAAGTTGTTACAGCAGTATGGACATTTGTCAAGAAGAACCCCTATTCCGTCTTGTTGACACTTTTTGTCCTGTGGATGTGTATCGGTATCTTCCCGCTGCGGTGTTATGAGTTCGACGGTCAGGAGATCACCCTCGGCTGTGACGTGATGTATCGGGAAGGGTGGTCGTTGCCACCCGTCTATTCTTACGAGTATAGAATGCAGCCGCTGATGACGGTGTTGCTTGTGGTCTTGAAACACCTGTTGCCGTTCTTTACCTGTGAACAGGTTTATTGTTTCCTGTCAGCGGTTCTCAGTCTGGTCTTCCTATTGGGCTGTATATCGTTTGCCCGTCATATCACCCAGGTCTCGAAGACGTGGATCCTGATAGCTGCCATGCTCCTGCCGGAGATGTACGCCATTGCGATGTATGCCAATACGGCTATTCCGGCAGCCGCCTGTTTTGTCTGGGCGCTGATCCTGCTCAGCAAGGATCGTTATCTGCTGACGGGCTTATTACTGTGTTTGGCTGTCCTGTTCAGGTTGGATGTCGTCACCGCGTATCCGGCAATCTTTCCATTGCTCATCTTTGAAGGGAAGTCGTTGAAACGGGCTATTGGCATATCGGCAGTTTATGGTGTGACAATAATTGTCGTATGCCTGTTCTTCTTCTGGCTGATGAATGCCGAAGCACTGAACACGTTCTTTGCCTTCCAGAAGTGGAGTGGGATTATCACTGTCTCGGAGCGGTTTGCTGCCATCCTGGGCTTCTATTCTTTGGCTTATGTCTTGCTCTTGCCCCTTGGTGTCGGGGTCATGGTAGTTAGGAAGTATTGGAAGGAACTGTTCTTGGTACTGTTCCCCATTCTGCTGACACATTATATCTTCGCCTCTTTCGGTAATGCCTCGAAGCACTTCCTCTATATTGCGCCGTTCGTTATCATTGCCGGTGTCCGTGCGCTGATGTGGCTGGTCGAGGTGTTGCGCCACCGTCCCGTGCTGAAATGGGGGGCTATCGTGGCTGTCGTGCTCTATATGGTGGTCTCTGTCCGGAAGGGCAACGTGAATATGCCGTGGATCTATGAGAATCCGTTGACCAAGGCGGGAGTCGTGGTTCCTTTCTATGAGACGGAGCGGGCAGGAACATCTTACTCCGTAGGACTGGGTGCAGGCTATCTGATGGCGACGGGTGATGAGAACATGGTATTGACGGGTCATCTGTTCTATTCGTGGTATATCCATCTTTACAAACAGATGACAGGTGACTGGCGTAAAGAGCAGAAAGCCTTCATCGACCAATTGCCCACCTCGAATATCCTGACACTGGAGTATGGCTCATCGGCTCCCATCTCTTTTGAGTATATGACGGAGAATTATCATTTCAAACAGCTGGAAAACATGCCGGAGACATATCGTTTCACACTCTATAATCCGGAGCGGGAACTCCATTTCTGGCGTATCGTGCTGGATCGGCCGATCACGGACAACCAGAGGATCGTGAACTATATCGACAGTCTGTCTTCGGACTTCCTCGACGGGGATGCCTATATCCTCTCGGCACCCAACTACTGGGGAACCTATTATTTCATGGATGAACTGGTTCCCAAGGGCGTTCTGGAGAAGAAAGCAGAGCGGCTTTATAAGATTGTCAGTAAAAAAGTGGACAAAAAATAACCAACGTAAGAATATTTTTCTTATCTTTGCAGCAGGAAGATGGACGGAGGAACGATACAACTCAGAGATCTGGGCATCGGCTATCAGACAAAACACGGCGTAAAGTCGGTGGCTGAGCATATCAACGGAGCCATCCATAGTGGGGAGTTGACTTGTCTGTTGGGTGCCAACGGCGTCGGCAAATCCACGTTGCTACGCACGCTCTCAGCCTTTCAGCCGAAGACGGCGGGAGAGATTCTCATCGAAGGAAGTGAGCTCTCCACCTATACCGATAAGGAACTGAGTCGTCGTATCGGCGTGGTGCTGACAGAGAAACCTGACGTGCGGAACATGACAGTACGCGAGCTGGTCAGTCTCGGGCGTTCGCCCTACACAGGATTCTGGGGTACCTATTCGAAGGAAGACCTGCAGATCGTGGATGAGGCTATCGCCCTTGTGGGCATCGAGCCGCTGAGCCGAAGAATGGTCCATACGCTGAGTGACGGTGAACGACAGAAGGTGATGATTGCCAAGGCACTGGCACAGCAGACGCCTGTGATCTATCTCGACGAGCCGACGGCCTTCCTTGACTATCCCAGTAAGGTGGAGGTGCTACAGTTGCTTCGTCGTATCAGCCGTACGGCTGGGAAGACCATCTTCCTCTCGACCCACGACGTGGAGTTGGCCCTACAGTTGGCTGACACGATCTGGTTGATGAGCCGTGGGGAGGATATGGCCATCGGATCGCCCCGCCAGCTGGCTCAGCAGGGTGTGTTGGGACGGTTTATCCAGAGGGAGGGAATCACTTTTGACCCGGAGACACTGACTATCAGGATTGCCTGTAATAACTAAAAGACGAATGATATACGGACACGGTGACGACGCGTATCGCTACGGCGACAAGATCAAGATGAACTTCAGCTCCAATGTATATAGTGGGGCTGATCTCTCTGCGTTGAAGGAGTATCTGATGGAGCACTTCGACGTGGTGAGCCATTATCCTGAGCCTGAACCGCAGGAGTTGGAACGGCTGTTGGCCGATTATCTGGGGGTGCCTGAGAACACTGTGATGGTCACCAATGGCGCCAATGAGGCCATCTATCTGATTGCACAGCTGTACAAGGGTTGGGCTTCCGTCATCCCTCAGCCGACGTTCAATGAATATGAGGATGCTTGTAAGGCTTACGGTCATCTGATATCCTATGATTCCACCGATGAGTTGGAACTTCTGCCGGAAGACCGTCTTTACTGGCTCTGTAATCCCAATAACCCGACGGGTAACATCCTACTGAAGAGTCTGATCAACCATATCATTCGTAAGAATCCCCGTTATCTCCATGTCGTGGATCAGTCGTATGCCGACTATACATTGAGTCCGACGTTGGAAGCGCGGGAGATGGTCGATTGCCATAACGTGATGCTGATTCATTCCCTGTCGAAGAAATATTGCATCCCCGGCCTGCGCCTGGGCTATATCTTTAGTTCACCCATCATCATCGACCGTCTGCGTAACCTCCGTCAGCCCTGGACGGTGAATGCCATGGCGATAGAAGCTGGGAAGTACCTGATCACCCATGACGCGAAGATGATCCCCAGTCTGGATGCTTACCTTGCTGAGGCCAGACGGTTGCGGGAGGAACTTGCTGCCATTGAGGGACTGATGGTGATGGATACGGTGACGAACTTCATGCTGGTGAACATGGACTTCGGAGATACGACGGATCTGAAGAAATGGCTTATCGATACACATGGCATCCTGATCCGTGACGCTTCCAATTTCCGTGGACTCGATAACCACTGTTTCCGGGTGACGGCACGTAGCAAGGAGGAAGACGATCTGCTTCTTGAAGCCATCAAGCAGTATAAGACCTTAAAGGAGAAAGACCAATAGCCATATGGAAGTGAATATCGACCAGACACGGTGGTATGACCGGATCTGGGCTGCCCTGATCTTTTTTACACGTCTGCCTTTTTGGCGGCTGCACGAGCCACCCAAGGAATGTTTTAAGACCGTCGTGGAGCACTGGCCACTGACGGGATGGTTGACGGGCGGTATGATGGCTGCCACCCTCTGGCTCTGTGCGCAGGTGTTCCCTTATTTTTTAGCGGTGTTGATGGCTATCGTCGTGCGATTGCTGGTGACAGGTGCCCTTCATGAAGACGGACTGGCAGACTTCCTCGATGGTTTCGGGGGTGGTGGCAATAACCGTCAGCGCATCCTTGAGATCATGAAGGACTCGCATATCGGGACTTACGGGGTCATTGGACTGATCCTCTATCTGCTGTTGCTCTTCTTCTGTTTGAGTTCGATGACGCCGATAATGGCGGCATTGGCTATTCTGGTCGCTGATCCCTACGCCAAGATGTTGACCAGTCAGCTCGTGACGATGATGCCATACGCCCGTCGGGAAGAGGAGTCTAAGGCGAAGGTGGTGTATCGGAAGATCTCCGTTACTGCCGGCATCAGTCTGGCGATCCAGGGGCTGTTGCCTCTGGGACTATTTATCTGGTACACGGGTGTGGAATGGTCAACGCTGGTTTTCATCCCAGCCTTGGTGATGTATTTCCTCTACCTGCTCATCTGGCGTAAGATCCACGGCTATACGGGCGACTGTTGCGGCGCCATCTGTCTGTTGGTGGAACTGTCTGTCTATCTGACGTTGATAGCAGGCCCTCTCTTATAGTTCTTCGTCGAAGGGTGCTGCACTGACGCACTTCAGATTCTTTTCCAGTTGTGCTGGGGAGCTGGCACCGACGAGCACTGAGGTGACGCCCTTCTGGTTCAGGATCCAAGCCAGGGCCATCTCCGCCAGTGTCTCGCAACGGCTAGCGGCTACGTCGTTGTAATGGTGCAGCTTCTCCAGTAACTCTGGTGTGAGCATAGAGCTCTTCAGGAACTTCTCTTTAGCCATACGGCTGTCGGCGGGAACACCGTTGAGATAGCGATCCGTGAGCAGACCCTGTGCCAAGGGTGAGAAGGCGATGAAGCCGACACCCTTCTCGGCACAGAAGTCTAGGATACCTTCTTCTTGCGGCTTGCGGTCGAGCATGTTCAGACGTCCCTGATAGATGAGCAGAGGCACGTCGCGCTCTTTCAGATACTCGTAGCCGAACTTCAGTGGCTCCAACGGCCAGTTGGAGATGCCCACGTACAATGCCTTACCTTGCCGTACGATATCCACAAGCGCCTGGAGTGTCTCCTCCAATGGTGTCTTGGGGTCGTAGCGATGACTGTAGAACAGATCCACATAGTCAATCTTCATACGCTTGAGGCTCTGATCAAGCGAAGCCATCAGATACTTACGACTGCCCCAGTCACCATAGGGTCCTGGCCACATGTCGTAGCCCGCCTTCGAGGAGATGAATAACTCGTCACGGTAGGGACGGAAATCCTCATCCATCAACCGACCCATCGTCTCCTCGGCGGAGCCATACACGGGACCGTAGTTATTGGCGAGGTCGAAGTGGGTGATGCCGTGGTCGAAAGCGTAGTGCGTGATCTCACGGCTTCGCTCATAGGGATCGACACTTCCGAAGTTGTGCCAGAAGCCGAGGCTCACCTTAGGCAACAGCACTCCCGAGCGCCCACAGCGCTCATATTCCATCCCGTTGTCGTAGCGGTTCTTATCCGCCAGATATTGTTCCTTCACGGTGTTAATGTCTAGTTAGCAATTGTGTTAAAGTGAATACTGTAGCATCACGAAGGAGTAGGGGGCGATGTCAAGGGAGAACTTCTTCTGGGCCTTTATCTGCTCCTTCACGGGAGCGATTGGCTGAGCCTCGTAGTTGTTCTCGTCGTTAGGCTGACCTGTGAGCACGGTCTTCGTGGCCATCTTCTTGATGCCGAAACGGCTCAGGTCGATGTTTGCCTTTTTGGCCTCGTCACCAGCATTACAGATCTTCACATAGAGCTGACGCGTCTTGGTGTTCAAGATAACGCTCTGGCCATAATGAACATCCTCTATGGGCTGACAGACATCGGCAGCGTCACCCTCGAACTTCACACAGTCGCCATAGTAATAGTTTCCTGAAGACTGTCCGAACAACTGTTGCACATAATAGCTGCAGGTAAGGAACGGGCGCTCGTTGTCGTAGTAGATCAGGTCAGGGTTCCACTGGGTGCCGTCTTTGCGAGCAAAGAGGGGAGCATAGGAGGTCATTGCCACCACGTCAGCATTGCGCTCCACATGGAGCAGATAGAGACCCTCGGCGAGGGCGTCGATCAGTTTCTTGTCCTTGGCGGCATACTCACCGAGATAGACCTTCGTCTTGCGATCGCGGGGGTAACTGTCGTACTGGCGCTTATTCAGGAAGTAGGTGTTGGGCTCGTAGTAGTGCTCGTCAAGGACGGGCATGGCAAGTTCGTCAGCCAACTTCCAACCCGCCTCAAAGTCTGGATTGCCAGCGTGAGAGCCAGGACCAGCAGTACCTACGATGACAATCTCAGGGTGAGCCTTCATGACACGCTCGTAGATATATTTGAAGCGCTCGATGAACTCGGGAGAGATCTTCTCCTCGTTACCGATGCCGAGGTACTTCAGGTTGAAAGGAGCGGGATGACCGGCGTCAGCACGCATCTTTGCCCACTTGTTGGTGGCGGGATCACCGTTGGCCCACTCGATGAGGTCGATACACTCGTCAACCCACTCGTCCATCTCGCTCATCGGTACGACGTCCTGAGCCTGGGTAGGCCACATGTTCCAACCACCGTTGGCTCCTTGACAGCTGACACCGGCAGGTAGGATGGGTACGGGCTCCATACCGAGATCCTCACAGAACTGGAAGTACTCGAAGTAGCCGAGACCACAACTCTGATGATAGCCCCAAGTATTCTTCAGCTGACGGCGCGTCTCCTTCGGACCGATGGTGGTCTTCCAACGATAGGTGTTCCAGAAACCGTCACCGCCGCCATGCACCACGCATCCACCGGGGAAGCGCATGAACTTAGGCTGGAGGTCGGCCAGTGCCTGGGCGAGATCCTTGCGCAGACCGTGTCCCTTATAGGTATCCTCGGGCATCAGTGATACCGCGTCGATATCCATATCGCCTGTGTTGAGCACGAGAATCTGGAGGGAAGCCTTCTGACAGGTGGAGTCAGGTGTCAGTACAGCCTCGTATTTCTTCCATGTATTGTCACTGACGTTGATGACTGTCTCTGCCAGCAGTTTCGGATCCTTGGGAGGCCATCCCTGTAACTGCTCGACAAGTACCACGCGCACCTGTTTGGCATCGCCATTGACGTTGCGCATGAAAGCAGAGAAGTCGTATTTCTCACCAGCCTTCACGGAGATACCATCCCAACCGTCATTCTGGATGCCGAAGCCCTTCCAACCCTTATAGTCAAAGTACTCTTTGACGCGCTCTGTGTGGAGACGCATGTAGTTGGCATTGTTGGGATGAATGGGGTTGTCCATGCGCACCTGTATGGTTCCTAAGGAGTGTCCGGGACGGATCTGCTTCCACGCGGTACCAGGTCCCCAGCCGTCGCGCTCGGCAGGCGAGAACTCAAAGGAACCGTTCTGTACTAATTCGGCATAGAGACCACCGTCGGCAGAGTTGTTGATGTCCTCGAAGAAGATACCAATTAATTCGTCACTGATAGCCTTACCACCCGCGGGGGCGGTCATGGCTTTCTGGGCGCTGGCGCCCATCGTGGCTGCCATGAAAAGGGCAGCGAGAGTCATACG
>JAGCPV010000093.1 GCA_017965475.1 Prevotella sp. | reverse complement strand
GGTGTGACGGAAGGCAATATCGGTTCTGCACGTATCATCAAGATGCTGAACGTGGTCGATGACTCCCTCGTGGTGGATCACAAGGGTATCTACTCTCTGGAAAACTACCTGACGACCCGCAGACTGATGTACTGGCAGGTCTATCTGCACCGTACAAGTGTCGCTTATGAGAAAGTTCTTGTCAATCTCCTGACGCGTGCCAAGGATCTGATCCAATCCGGCATCGATGTCTTTGCCTCGCCTGCCCTGCACTACTTCCTCAGCCATGACGTGGATAAGGAATGGTTCAACACCCACCCGGAAGCCCTGACCTATTATGAGGAGCTTGACGACTCCGATATATGGAGTGCCATGAAGGCATGGAAACATCACAAAGACAAGATCTTATCGACATTGGCTACAGATATGCTTGATCGTCATATTTTCAAGGTAGAGGTCTCGGAAGAGCCCGTTGAAGAGAGTCGTATCGATGCCATTTCCTGTGAGATCGCAGCCAAGATGGACATCACATCCGAGGAGGCCAGACACTACATGATGAGCATCAACACCATCTCAAAAGACATGTATAATGTAGAGGATGACAGCATCGCAATTCTTTACAAAAACGGCGAAATTCGGGATATCTCCGAAGCTTCTGAATTGCTAAATGTTCAATTACTTTCTAAAAAAATAAGAAAATATTACCTCTGTTATCAACGTTTTGAATAATTATTGCTATCTTTGCACAATTAAATAAGAAACGCCCAATCATATGGAGTTTACAGCTAAACAAATCGCAGAGTTCATACAAGGCCGTGTTGAGGGTGACGAGAACGCCATCGTCAACAACTTTGCCAAGATCGAGGAAGGTGTGCCAGGGGCTATCTCCTTCCTGTCGAATCCCAAATATACACATTTTGTCTATGAGACGAAGTCCAGCGTCATACTCATCAACGAGGATGTCGAGTTGGAAAAGCCCGTCAGTGCGACCCTGATCCGCGTGCAGAACGCCTACGAGTGTGTCGCCAAACTGCTTCAGCTCTATGAGTCGATGAAGCCCAGGAAGACAGGTATCGACCCGCTGGCCTCCATCTCCCCCAAGGCCACCATCGGCAAGGATGTGTTCATCGGAGCCTTTGCCGTCATTGGTGATGGAGCCGTGATTGGTGATGGTACACAGATCTATCCCCATACCGTCATTGGCGACGGTGTCACCATAGGTGAGAAATGTCTGCTCTACCCCCAAGTGACGATCTACCAGGGTTGTAAATTAGGAAATAATGTGACAATACACGCTGGAAGCGTGATTGGTGCCGACGGTTTCGGATTCGCTCCAAACACGGAAGGTTACGATAAGATTCCGCAGATTGGTATCGTGATCATCGAGGATAACGTAGAGATTGGTGCCAATACCTGTATCGACCGTTCTACCATGGGACAGACCATCATTCATAAGGGTGTCAAACTGGATAACCTGATCCAGGTGGCTCATAACTGTGAGATCGGCGAGAACACCGTCATGTCTTCTCAGGCTGGTCTGGCAGGATCCACGAAGATCGGGGCCTGGTGTATGGTGGGAGGACAGGCTGGCTTCGCCGGACATATCCAGATCGCTGATAAGACCTTTATCGGTGCCCAGTGCGGTGTGATCAAGAACACAAAAGGCAATGGCGAGACGCTCATCGGCTCTCCGGCCATGGATCCGAAGATGTTCTTCAAGGCCAAGGCCATGTATTCGAAGCTGCCTGATATGTATCGTCAGATAGCCCAACTTCAGCGAGAGATCGATGAGTTGAAGAACATCGTCAACATCGAAAGATAGTCAAATAGTGAAATAGTCAAATAGTCAAATAACAAGATGAAGCAGAAAACTCTTAAAGGCAGTTTTTCCCTCTTCGGAAAAGGACTGCATACTGGTTTGAACCTCACCGTAACGTTTAACCCCGCCCCTGAGAACACAGGCTATAAGATTCAGCGTATCGACCTCGAAGGCCAGCCCATTATTGATGCCGTTGCCGAGAACGTTGTCGATACGCAGCGCGGTACGGTATTAGGCAAGGGCGACGCTCGTGTATCGACTGTTGAACATGCACTCTCTGCCCTTTACGCCATGGGTATCGACAACTGTATGATCCAGGTCAATGGTCCTGAGTTCCCCATCCTCGACGGCTCTGCCATCCAGTATGTAGATAAGATCAAGGAGATCGGTATGGAGGAGCAGAATGCCCCCAAGGATTTCTACGTCATCCGTAAGAAGATTGAGGTGAAAGACGAACAAACAGGTTCGTGCATCACGATCCTGCCTGATGAGGACTTCTCGATCACGGCCATGTGCTCCTTCGAGTCGAAGTTCATCAGCTCGCAGTTTGCCACACTCGATAATCCCTATGCCTATGATACTGAGATTGCCAGTGCCCGTACGTTTGTCTTCGTACGTGACATCGAACCCCTGTTGCAGGCCAACCTCATCAAGGGTGGCGACCTCGACAATGCCATCGTGATCTACGAGCGTCAGACCACTCAGGAGCGTCTCGACATGTTGGCAGATATGCTGCACGTGGAGCATCGCGATGCCACCGACCTCGGCTATATCCAGCACAAGCCCCTCCAGTGGGACAATGAGTGCACCCGTCATAAGCTGCTCGACATCATCGGTGATATGGCACTGATCGGCAAACCCATCAAGGGTCGTATCGTTGCCACGCGTCCTGGTCATACCATCAACAACAAGTTCGCCCGTCAGATGCGCAAGGAGATCCGTAAACACGAGATCCAGGCCCCCATCTATGATCCGAACGAGGAGCCGGTGATGGACGTGAACCGTATCCGTGAACTGCTCCCCCACCGCTATCCCATGCAGTTGGTGGATAAGGTGGTGGAACTGGGTGCAACCACCATCGTTGGTCTTAAGAATATCACGGCCAACGAGCCCTTCTTCCAGGGGCACTTCCCACAGGAGCCCGTCATGCCCGGCGTCCTTCAGATTGAGGCCATGGCACAGTGCGGTGGTCTGTTGGTGCTCAACACCCTCGAAGAGCCTGAGCGCTGGAGCACCTATTTCATGAAGATCGACGACGTGAAGTTCCGTAAGAAGGTGGTTCCTGGCGACACCCTCATCTTTAAGGTAGAGCTACTGGCACCCGTGCGTCACGGTATCTCCTCTATGAAGGGTTATATCTTTGTAGGTGACCAGGTGGTAGCCGAAGCAACTTTCACAGCTCAAATCGTAAAGAACAAATAAGATATGGCAAATCAGATACATCCCTTGGCAGTTGTTGATCCCGAGGCCAAACTCGGCGACGGTAATATCATTGGTCCGTTCTGTGTCATCGACAAGAACGTTGTGATTGGCGACAACAACAAGTTCCTCAACAGTGTGACCATCCATTTCGGTGCCCGCATCGGCAACGGTAATGAGTTCTTCCCCGGTGCCAGCATCTCCACCAAACCTCAGGATCTGAAGTTCCAGGGTGAGGAGACCACCTGTGAGATTGGCGACAACAACTCCATCCGTGAGAACGTCACCATCAGTCGTGGTACAGCCTCTAAAGGCAAGACTGTCGTAGGTAACGGGAATCTACTGATGGAGAACATGCACGTGGCCCACGACTGTATCGTCGGCAATGGTTGTATCATCGGCAACTCGACGAAGTTTGCAGGAGAAGTGGAGGTCGATGACTTCGCCATCATCTCCGGCTCTTGTCTCTTCCACCAATTCTGCCATGTGGGCAGTTACATTATGTTCCAAGGTGGTTCCCGCACCAGTCAGGACATCCCACCCTACGTCATTGCAGGTAAGGAACCCATCCGCTACGCTGGTGTCAACCTCGTTGGTCTGCGTCGTAGAGGTTTCCCCCGCGAGACCATCGATGCCATCCATGAGGCCTATCGTATCATCTATTCTCAAGGGGTGCTGAAAGACGGTGTGGCCATGGCCCGCGAACAGTTCCCAGACTCTAAGGAAGTGGAATATATCTGCTCCTTCATCGAGAATTCCAAGCGTGGCGTTATCAGATAAGAGGTGAGAGGTTCGTGGTGAGAGGTAAGAAACTCATCGTCATTACTGGACCTACGGCCGTCGGGAAGACGGAACTCTGTCTGGATGTCGCCAAGCATTTTGACATTCCCATCATCAACGCAGATTCCAGGCAGATCTTCCGAGAACTGAAGATCGGTACAGCCCGTCCCACAGAAGAACAGATGCAAAATGTCAGACATTACTTCGTAGGGATATTAGGACTGGAAGACTACTACAGCGCATCGCTCTTTGAACAGCAGGTACTCGAGTTATTAGGACAGCAGTTTCAGACGCGTGATTTTGCCCTCATGGCCGGCGGCAGTATGATGTATATCGATGCCGTATGCGATGGGATCGACGATATCCCCACCATCGACGACGAGACACGTGCCCTGATGAAGAGACGCTTCGCAGAAGAGGGGCTCGAAGTACTGGTGGAAGAACTACGCAGGTTAGATCCCGAATACTATGAGATCGTGGATCGTCAGAACCCCCGTCGTGTGGTACACGCCCTGGAGATCTGTACGATGACAGGCAAGACCTACACCTCTTTCCGCAGACGAGAGAAACGTCAGCGTCCCTTCGACATCATCAAGATCGGACTGAACCGTCCCCGTGAAGAACTCTACGAACGCATCAACCAGCGCGTGGATCAGATGATGGCCGACGGACTGCTGGATGAAGTAAGAAGCCTCTATCCACAACGCCATCTCAACGCCCTGAACACGGTGGGCTATAAAGAGCTGTTCGACTACATCGACGGACGATGGTCACTCGAAGAGGCCGTGGAGCGTATCAAGGGAAACACCCGCCGTTATGCCCGCAAACAACTCACCTGGTATAAGAAAGACGAACAGATCCGTTGGTTCCATCCCGACGAGAAAGAACAAATGATTAACTATATATGTGGCAAAAAATCCTAAACAAGATCAAAGGCTTCTGGCCTTGGTATAAGAGTCTCTATCAAGGGCGTCCCTGGTACATCAAGACCATCGCAGCCATCGTCTCCCTCATCGTGGCCTTCTTCCTCTATCTGGGAGCCGTGGATATCAACTTCCTCTGGCTCTTCGGCAAGTCACCCTCGATGACGACCATCAAGAACAAACGCCCCGCTGCCGCCTCACAGATCTACAGTGCCGACGGCAAGATGATCGGAAAGTTCTTCAGTGAGAACCGTACACCCGTCACTTATGAGGAGGTGAACCCCGTATTCTGGCGCGCCCTGATTGACACGGAGGACGAACGATTCTACTCGCATAACGGCATCGACTATACAGCCTTTGTCGCTGTCCTGAAGGAATATATCCTCCACCGTGATGCCCGTGGTGCATCCACCATCACCCAACAACTCGCCAAGAACCTCTTCCGTACACGAAGTGAGTACTCCACTGGTCTGCTGGGTAACATCCCCGGTCTGAAGATGCTCATCATGAAGAGCAAGGAGTGGATCACGGCCTATAAGCTTGAGTTCTTCTTCACCAAGAACGAGATCCTCACACAGTATGCCAACACGGTGGATTTCGGCTCCAATGCCTTTGGCATCAAGACGGCCTGTAAGACCTATTTCAACTGCAAGCCCCAGGACCTGACGCCAGAGAATGCTGCCATCCTCGTGGGTATGCTCAAGGCTACCACCTTCTATAACCCCCTTATCAATCCAGAGAACTCCCTGAAGCGTCGTAATATCGTGCTCGACCTCATGCGTCAGCATGGTGATCTTACCCAAGAGGAATGTGACTCGCTGAAGGCGCTGGATATCAAACTCGACTATAGTGTGGAGAGTGCCTATGACGGTGATGCCAACTATTTCCGTGAGGCGGTGGCAGACTACCTGAAAGACTGGTGTGAGGAGTATTACGACAATCGCAACGCCCTCTATACAGAGGGACTGAAGATTTACACCACCCTCGACTCACGCATGCAGAAATATGCTGAGGAGGCTGCCGTCAAACAGATGAAACAGGTACAGCAGACCTTCAACAGCCACTGGGGCAGCATCAACCCCTGGCAAGACGAGCGCCATATCGAGATCAAGAACTTCATCGAGGATATTGCCAAGCGCCAGCCCGTGTATAAATACCTGTCGAAGAAGTTCAACGGCAACGAGGATTCCATCAACTACTATCTCAACCTGCCCCACCCCGTCAAGGTGTTCGACTATGAGAATGGTCAGGTCGTGAAGGAACTCTCCACGATGGACTCCATCCGCTATATGGTACGTTTCATGCACTGCGGTTTCGTGGCGATGGAGCCCCAGACGGGCCATGTGAAGGCCTGGGTGGGCGACATCGACTTCCGCTCGTGGAAATACGACAAGGTGACAGCCATGCGTCAGCCTGGTTCTACGTTTAAGCTCTTCGTTTATACCGAGGCCATGAACCAGGGTACCACCCCCTGCGACACCCGTAAGGATGAGTTCTTCTCGATGAAGGTGATGGATCACGGCAAGGAGGTGACATGGGCGCCCACCAATGCCGACGGCCGTTTCTCTGGCGCTAACATCACCCTGAAACAGGCTTTTGCCATGAGTATCAACTCCGTCGCCGTCCGTCTGGGACAGGAATGTGGCATTGATAATATCGTCAAGACCGCCCACGACATGGGTATCAGGTCGAAGCTCGACCCCACCCCATCCCTGACACTGGGTGCCAGCGACGTCAACCTGTTAGAACTGGTCAATGCCTACTGTACGCCCGTCAATGATGGTCGTCAGATCGGTCCTGTACTGGTAGCGAAGATCGAGGACCGCGACGGTAACGTGATCTACGAGGCGCCGACAGAAGCCAAACAGGTGATCCCCTACCGCTCTGCTTTCCTCGTACAACAGTTGCTGAAAGGTGGCATGAGCGGCACTAGTTCCCGTCTCATGGGATTTGTGGGCTATGACAAGGCGGCAGATACCGACTTCGGTGGTAAGACAGGTACCTCGAACAATCACTCCGACGCCTGGTTTATCGGCACCACGCCTAAGTTGGTGGTGGGTGCCTGGGTAGGTGGTGAATATCGCAGTATCCACTTCCGCACAGGACAACTCGGACAGGGCAACCGTACGGCACTTCCCATCTGTGGCTACTTCCTTGGTTCCGTACTCAACGACCCGGCTTTCAAGCAGTACCGTTGTAAGTTTGCCGGACCACGTGACCTCCAGCTCAACGACATGGATTACAACTGTGGTGGTTACTTCCAGGCGCCCTCTGATTCCGACTCCATTGGTGTCGATTCGATCGCCGTGGATATCCCCCAGGGTGATGAGATCTTCTACGATGACTTCGGCAATCCCCTGAACCGTCCAAACAAGAGCCCCTCGCCCGACAATGCGGACGAGGAGCCCCTACCTCATCATAATGCCGAAGCTACCGACGAAGATTAGACTGCCTCAAAGGCCTGTGACAGATCCTCGATGATATCATCGATATGCTCTGTACCTATTGACAGACGGATGGTAGCAGGTGTAATATGCTGTTCAGCCAGTTCCTCAGGTGAGAGCTGAGAGTGCGTCGTGGTGTAAGGATGGATCACCAGACTCTTCACATCGGCCACGTTAGCCAACAACGAGAAGATCTGCAGGGCATCGATAAACTTCCAGGCCTCTTCCTGTCCACCCTTGATCTCGAAGGTGAAGATCGAACCACCACCGTTGGGGAAATACTTCTGATAGAGTTTATGGTCATGATGGCTCTCCAGGGCGGGATGGTGCACAGCAGCCACCTTCGGATGGTTCTTCAGGAAATCCACCACCTTCAGGGCATTCTCCACATGACGCTCCACACGCAGACTCAGGGTCTCGACACCCTGTAAGAGGATGAAGGCATTGAAGGGCGAGATGGCAGCACCAGTATCACGCAGGATGACGGCACGGATGCGGGTCACGTAGGCAGCAGCACCTACGGCATCGGCAAAGACGATACCATGATACGAGGGATCGGGCTTAGAGAGCGTGGGGAACTTATCGGGATTGGCCTTCCAATCGAACTTTCCACCATCGACAATCACACCACCCAGTGAGGTACCATGACCACCCAAGAACTTCGTGGCCGAGTGTACCACGATGTCTGCGCCGTGCTCCAGCGGACGGATCAGGTATGGTGTACCAAACGTATTATCTACGATAAACGGAATACCGTGCTTATGGGCTACAGCAGCCACACCTTCGAGGTCGAGCACATCGGAGTTGGGGTTACCAAAGGTCTCTGCATACACCACCTTCGTATTCGGCTGGATGGCAGCCTCCAGGGCATCGAGGTCGTTCACATTGATAATCGTATTGCTGATACCCTGAGTAGCCAGCGTGTGGGTGATCAGGTTGTAAGAGCCACCATAGAGGTTGTCGGCAGCGACGATATGGTCACCAGCCTGTGCGATGTTCTGCAGGGCGTAAGTGATGGCAGCAGCACCAGAAGCGACGGCCAGACCAGCCACACCACCTTCAAGGGCAGCCACACGATCCTCAAACACACCCTGTGTGGAGTTCGTCAGACGACCATAGATATTACCTGCGTCACGAAGACCGAAACGATCGGCTGCGTGCTGGGAGTTACGGAACACATACGATGTAGTCTGATAAATAGGTACCGCGCGTGCGTCGGTTGCGGGGTCAGCCTGTTCCTGGCCTACATGGAGTTGCAGTGTCTCAAAACGGAAATTCTTCTTTGTACTCATAATCTTGTCCTTTCTTTTAATTTATTTGTTATTACTTTGTTCTGAATCACGGTGCAAAGGTACGGAGTTTAGAACAAACCACCAAATTTTCATGAATAATCAGAAGATACTCCTAAAACTACATTCATCAAAAGAAGCATATTCCAATACAGGCCCAAAACTATCGTCCTAAAAGAATAATCCACCAAAAAGGGGGCTTTTACGCCCCCTCAATCTGTGTTCTTTTATCTACTATCGCGGCTACGCACGAGTCAGACCAGACGTTTTCTGCTGTTTCGACCATGTCGATGATGGTGTAGATGGGTAGGATGACACCCAGAATCGCTACTGGGGCTCCTATGCCCGACATGAGCGAGAGCGTGAGGAAATAACAGCCCATAGGAACACCTGCATTGCCAACAGCAGAGATGACGGAAATAAATATCCAAAGGAGGATGGTACCCCATGTGAGCGGTGTGCCTCCGTTCTGCATCACGAACAGTGAGGTGACGAGGATAAAGGCTGCACAACCATTCATATTAATCGTGGTACAGATGGGGAGCACAAAACGGGCGATGTTCTTACGAACTCCCAGACGAGTCTCTGCCGTATCTATCGTGACAGGCAGCGTGGCAGCACTGCTCTTGGTAAAGAGAGCCATCAAGACTGCTGGCATCATCTTACCCAACACACGAATGGGATTCAATCCACGTGCCAAGAGGAACAGTGGCAGGACGATGAAGAACTGGATCACATTGCCACCCAATACCACGAATACATATTTACCTATCGAATCAGCGACAACACCAGCAGAGACTTGGGCAGAGAGTTGTGCAGAGAATGCAAGAATACCCAGAGGCAGCGTCCAAATCAGTCCGCGAATCAAAAGAAACAACATATCCTGCAAACCCAACATTCCTTTTACGACCACAGCCTTGTTCTCGCCCTCAGGCAACTTTGACAAACCGATACCGATGGCAAAGGCCAACAGCAGCAACGACAACACATTGCCTTCAAGGAAAGGTTTCACGATATTGTTGGGGATCACGCTGAGAATATGATCGTAGTAGGTCTGTTGAGGCGCCTCGATGGCAGCAGATTCTCCCTGTGCAAGAGAATCCACAGGCAGGTTGCCTGGCGCGATCGTGACATAGAGCAACGCACCTATGGCTGCAGCGGCAAACGTCGTCAACAACGTATATATTAAGGTACGTCCGAAGATCTTGCCTGAGCCTTTAGAACCAAAGGTGGCAAACGTCGTGATCACTGCCAGTACAATCGTAGGCACCGCCAACAACTGGAACAATCGGGTATAGACCGTTGCCACAAAATCCATCAGACCATTGAGCCAGTCCAGTCCCAACAGTCCTAATATCGCACCAATAACGAGTGCACCAATCCATAAAATCGTTTTCTTCATGTCTTATCCTTTTCTTTCTGGGTGCAAAGGTACGAAGATTTGCAGGAACCAGAAATACCATGACTGCGGTATTTTGCGAAAAAGAGTCTGCCATAAGATGTAAAATCGGAGAAAAAGCAGTAACTTTGCAGCCGTGAAACTGTTAGCATCACTCATATTTTTATCTGCATCTGTTTCTGTTCATGCTCAAGTGACGGAATCAGAGGATTCATCGAACGTAAAAACGCTTGATGGTAACACGGTAGGCGAAGTGACGATATCTGCCCATCAATCAGGGCGAGCCAAAACCAGCGGCTTAGGCAATACAGAGTTCATCAGTTCGAAGGAGTTGTTGAGGGCAGCCTGCTGTAACCTTGGCGAGAGCTTCACGACTAATCCATCTGTCGATGTGAACTATGCCGATGCCACTACAGGTGCCCAGCAGATCAAACTTCTTGGGCTCTCAGGCACCTATGTCCAGATGTTGACAGAGAATATTCCTAACTATCGAGGTGTGGCATCACCCTATGCACTCAGTTATATTCCAGGACCATGGATGCAGAGCATTCAAGTGTCGAAGGGAGCCTCATCTGTGAAGAACGGCTATGAGAGTATCACAGGCCAGATCAACGTGGAATTCAAGAAACCACAGGCCACGCCCTTTGCAGATGCAAATCTCTATTATAATACCATGGGGAAGTTGGAGGCCAACCTTGGAGCCAACCTGCAACTATCGCAACGATGGAGCACAGCCCTACTGGGACACTATGAGATACTCAACAAAGCCCACGATGACAATGGCGACGGTTTTGTGGATATGCCCAAGATACGTCAGGGGGCACTCCTAAGCCGATGGGCCTGGATGGGTGACAACTACGCATTCCAGGCCTCTATCAAAGGACTGAAAGAACATCGAGAGGGCGGACAGATAGGGCATCATTCTTCCAACACGACACACCCCTATCTTATTGACATTACCAACGAACGTTATGAGGCCTTCACCAAGAACGCCTATATATTTAATAAGGAACGCATGACAAACGTGGCTTTGATTCTCTCGGGCTCGACACACCATGAGAATGCCACCTACGGGCATCAGCTCTATCATGTTGATCAGCGTAATGGCTATGCCTCGCTGATGTTTGAGACAGATTTTGACGAACATCACAGTCTCTCAACAGGCTTCAGCCTGAACCACGATTATTTTGATCAGCGTGGGCAGTTAGAGCACTGTGGACTGGATATCGACGAACGAGACGATGAAACGACACCAGGCATCTATGCCCAATATACTTATAAAATAGGTGAGAAGTTTGTCGTGATGGGGGGTCTGCGCTGGGATCACAGCAATATCTACGGTGGATTCGTCACACCCAGGATGCACCT
>JAGCPV010000011.1 GCA_017965475.1 Prevotella sp. | reverse complement strand
TTCAGCAGACGTGCTTCCTCCAAGTGTCCCTTATAGACGTTTTTTGCTCCATTATTACTACATAAATCCAAATACTTCCTGGCATTATCATCATCACCCTTCTCCAGGTACATCGCCGCTACATTGTAGTAGATGTCGGTCCGCAGAATGCTGTCAGCCAAATCTATGTAATCGAGGCTTTTGAGAATACAGAGATAGGCACTGTCTCTCTGCTGCATGGTGGCGTATGCTGCTGCACACATGTGGAGACTCCTGAGGGTCATGAGACTGTCGTTAAGTTCCATACTGCTCTCATGGAATTTCTGTGAATATCTTAAGACGAGAAGAGGATTGATGCAATAGTAGTTGGCAAAGGCCAGATTCTCATACACCATGTTCTTCAGCAGTTCGTCATCTGCATCTTCTGCAATCGTCTCTGCCACCTTATAATCCTTAATCGCATCAAACGTCTCGCCAAGTAAATGTCTTCTGATACCACCCCTGTAATAGTAGGCCCTTCCACGATGCCAGGCGTCGCCATGCTTGTCGTAATAGCCCACACACGTCGTTATGAGCGAGTCGCCGTCAGCCTGATGCAGTACGATATAATCCGTCATGATCTTCAGCAGGCGGTATTCCATCTTGTCTGCCTCGGAGAGTGATGCCGTATCCACCTTATTAATGATTGCGCGTGCAGAGTCCGGACGTTGATGGATGATGTCTGCTGCCTCCTTCAGAAAAGGATGACGCGCCTCACTGCACCCTGCTATCATAGCGATGACTACCAGTATCCAAGCGATCTTCTTCATGCTCAATTCGTTTTTGTTACAAAAGTAAGCATTATCTTCAATACGACACTGACCAGTTGGCTTTTTTAAAGAATCATTCAAGGTTTTTAAACATCAAGCTGTTACAATCTGGCACTTTTTTCTTAGTCGTGTTTTAGTTACATCATTCATTATCAGCATTTTAAGCCTAAAAATGCTGTAACATCCATTTCGTTTAATTTCCCCTCTTTTCCTTGTGGGGATCAGGCAAATGGAATACCTTTGCAACAGGTTAGAGTCTTATCATACTCTGATTTTGATTCAACAGGCAGTACTCGCCGTGATGGCGGGTGCTGCTTACAAAGAGAAATAACAAAAAAGGAAATATGGGTAATAGAAAAAGATTGTTTTTAATCTGTTTACTTTTTTCAATGACTATTGCTGTTTCGGCTCAGACAGACAGCACAACAGTTAGTAATGATTCTATTACGTGGAGTCAGGAATTGGAGGGTGTAACTGTTAAGGCTCAACGCCAATTGATTAAACAGGACATCGACCGCATAGGCTACGATGTGCAGGCTGACGAGGAGTCAAAAACACAAACCGTGCTTGATATGTTGCGCAAGGTGCCGATGGTTACCGTTGATGGCGAAGATAACATAAAGGTTAAGGGAAACAGCAGTTTTAAGATATACAAGAACGGCCACCTTGATCCCAGCCTTACCCAGAACGCCAAGGAGATTCTGAAGTCTATGCCTGCCTCAATGGTAAAGCGCATAGAGGTTATTACCGACCCTGGAGCCCGCGAAGATGCCGAGGGCGTGAATGCCATCCTAAACATCGTCATGATGGATGGTCGTAGCTTTAATGGTGTCACTGGAGGGGTAAACCTCTCTTATAGCACCACAAAAGCACCCAGTATCAGTGGAAACATGACGACACAATTCGGTAAGGCGATTCTATCCATTGACGCTGGTTATAACAAAATGACGGAAAAGAGTTCCCAAAGTATTCGAGACATGGAACGCACCTATCTGGAATCGGGCAGAACGATGAAATCACATTCGGAAGGCTCTAACCCAGGCGACATTTTCTACACAGACCTTAGTGCCAGTTACGACATTGATACGCTCAATCTGATATCAGCCTCATTCGGTGGTTATTTCTATAAGGTCAATGTTCAAGGCGGTGGCCCAACAACCATGTACGATACCAATCAACAACCTCTCTATAGTTACAACGAGCATTACTGGATGCCTGGCTACAAACATCATTCATGGAATGGACGATTGGACTATGAACACAAGACCAACTGTGAAGGCGAGAAACTGACTCTATCCTATATGCTTGCCCTGACTCGTCAGCATACAGAACAGGAAAGTAATTTTACTGAGATTGTCGGTAACCCTTTCAGTTATACAGGCTATCTTATCAACAGCAAGGAGAACTTTACGGAACACACCTTTCAGGCAGACTATGTCAGGCCGCTCTGGAAAGGACATAAGTTAGAAGTAGGCGGAAAGTATATTGAGCGCCACAACAACAGTCATTCGCCCCAGTCATTTATCCAGTCGCCTCAGCCACCGTCTCTTGATACAGAGTTTGAACATACCACACAGGTGGCAGCCGTATATACGGACTATCAGCTGACATTAGGCAAATGGTCTGCCCGTGCAGGATTACGCTATGAATACAGTTATATGAAGGCTCATTATCCTGACGGAAAGAGTACAGACTTTAGTGACCAGTTGAACGACTGGGTACCTCAGGCCAGCATCAAGTATCAGATTAACGATGCCAACTCACTGAAACTGAACTACACCACCAGCATCTCCCGCCCTGGTATTTCCTATCTGAATCCTGCTGTCTCTGAAAGTCCTGAAGGGGTTAACTTCGGAAATGACCATCTGACCAGTTCGCATCAACAGTCCCTAACCTTATTATATATGTATGTCTCGCCCTGCCTGACGTTACAACTGGCACCTATGTACCGATTCTACAATGGAGGTATTGGCGATATCCGTTATGTCAAGAACAACAAGATCTACTGCACCATCGACAACATCGAACGCTTGCGCCGCTATGAAGTAGAAACCTATCTGCAATGGAAACCTTTCGACAAGACAACCGTTGTCTTTAACGGAAATTTCCGCCATGACTGTTATAAGAATCCCAGTCTGCAATTAGAAAATTCCGTTTGGAGTGGATTCTATTATGCGTCCTTAACACAGAAACTCCCATGGAAACTGAGGCTGACCATTAGTAGCTACGGACAGATTGGTCATGAATCTTATGATGTCTATGACTATTCCCGTTCTTGGTTTAACTATAGTGCTGCCTTGCAACGCTCCTTCCTCAAGGAAGACCGTCTGACATTACGCCTCTACGCCAATATGCCCTTCAACAAGTATTACCATAACGAGTCTGTCACCTATCAGGGTGATTATACAGGATTCAGAAAGAACGAATACCCTGGGCGCAGATTCCAAATCAGTCTTTCCTACCGTTTCGGCAAACTCAAAGCCAGCGTAAAGAAAACCGAGACTACGATTGAGAATAATGATGTCGTAGGTGGTATCAGCAAAGGACAATAATCAAAGTAATAAAAAACTCTAAAACGAATATGAACAAGAGAATCACCATAACAATCTTCCTTACCCTCGTTGTAATGGCGGGGCAGGGGCAAATTACCCTCAAAGGTTCTATTATCAATGAACGAGGTGAAAAGATCGAATACGTTAGTGTAGGTCTTGAAGAGGATAGCATCGGAACTATATCGGATGCCAATGGTAACTTCACGATAGAGATACCAGCCAATCGAAAGAACGACTTGGCGTTTACCCACGTGTCATTCCAAAAGGCCATTGTTCCCTACGAAACATACGCTAACGGGCAGCAACTGACAGTCACGATGAAGGACAAAGTGGTTGAACTGGCCGAAGTCGTAGTAGGCAAGAAGAATAAACCACAGAAGATCGCTGGCAAGGCTGTCAGTGGCCCAATGGCATCATTTCGCGGAAAGGGCAAGGTTGACGGCACTGAATGGGGACCCGTGTTCAAAAGCAAAAAGGATTACGTCATCAGCGACATTCTGCTGACCATCAAAGGCACCTCATACCAATGGTGTGTGCTTAGTTTCAATATCTATGAGATACAAGGTGACAAGTTTGTGAACATCCTCAATAAGCCCATCTACCAACGGATTGAGAAGAGTGACGGCAAACAGCGACTCGACATCCAACCAGAAGAAACCATTGTGCTGAAAGGAAAGAAGAAATACTACATCAGCGTGATGGTAGTAGATAGCGACCGCTATGGCATCCTTGATATGCAGTCACAACTCAAGACCAGTTATTACCGTGTTATTACCAAAGGGAAGAAACGGAAACTACCCATCGGGCCAGCAATTATGGTTCAAGGCTATGAGGTGAATTAGACATTATCGATGGCATCGGGTAATAGGCAACATGGTGCCAGGCACGATGTTACATCCTGCATAAATTACATGGATGATAACGGTATGAACCGATATAGGGACAAAAAAAAGATGAGGGGTGGAAGTGATCCACCCCTCAAACTTTACACCGTCAAAGGCTGGAATGTGAGCGCCTTTGCGGTTATAGCTCCGACCATGGGAGATTGAAGACATCGGCAACGGCCTTGTAGGTGACCTTACCCTCTACGATGTTCAGGCCCTTGGCCAGGGCGGGATCATCCTTACAGGCTTGTTGCCAGCCCTTGTCGGCGAGGGCGATGGCATAACGCAGCGTGGCGTTGGTGAGGGCGAGGGTAGAGGTGTTGGGAACGGCGCCAGGGATATTGGCCACACAATAGTGCACGATGCCTTCCTCGATATACACGGGATCGCTGTGGGTGGTGGGACGAGAGGTCTCGAAACATCCGCCCTGATCGATGGCCACATCGACGAGCACCGTGCCGGGCTCCATCAGTTTGAGCATGTCGCGGGTGATCAGGTGGGGCGTCTTGTCGCCCGGCACGAGCACAGAGCCTACGACGATATCCACAGAGGGTAGCATCTGGCGGATGTTATGCTCGGAAGAATAAAGGGTGTGCACGTTGGCGGGTGTTTCGATGTCGAGCTGGCGCAGACGGGGCAGGGAGATATCGGTGATGGTGACATCGGCTCCTAGTCCGGCGGCCATCATCGCGGCAGCCTCACCCACGACACCGCCTCCGAGTACCAGCACCTTGGCCGGGCTCACGCCAGGCACACCACTGATGAGCTTGCCCTTGCCGCCCTTGGTCTTCTGGAGATAGTAGGCACCATTCAGCGTCGCCATACGGCCAGCCACCTCACTCATGGGTTGCAACAGGGGCAGAGAGCCGTTGGGCAGTTGTACTGTCTCGTAGGCCAGACAGACAGCACCGCTCTTCAGCATGGCTTCTGTCAGTTCCTTCTCGCAGGCAAAATGGAAATAGGTGAAGAGCAACTGGCCCGGGCGCACCAGCTCGTACTCTGGCTCGATGGGCTCCTTCACCTTCACGATCATGTCGCACTCGCGATACACGGCCTCGATGGTGGGCAGGATGCGGGCACCAGCCTTCACATACTCGTCGTCAGCAAATCCGCTGCCTTCGCCAGCCGTGTGTTGGACACTCACCTCATGGCCGCGGCGCGTCAGTTCTGCTACTCCCGCAGGGGTCATGCCCACGCGGTTCTCATTGTTCTTGATCTCTTTTGGAATTCCAACTTTCATAAGCTTCAGGTTTTTGTTAAACAACTTTTCTGCTGCAAATATAACAAAAATCTGCTTATGTTGTTCTCCAAAAGCCTATTTTTTTAATTGCTGGGCGCGTTCGAGGGCGATGTTGATGTGGGAACAGATATTCTCCTCGCCGAGCATGGCATCGAAGCCGGCCTTATGGAGTACGGCCTGCACCTTCGGGTTGACACCTGACAGCACAACCTGGATACCCTCTTTCTGAGACATCAGACAGAGGTTCGTCAGGTTGTGGATACCTGTGGAATCGACAAAGGGCACCTTTCTCATGCGGATGATCCGTACCTGTGGACGCTGGTGGTGGAGGGCTCCCATGATCTCCTCGAAACGGTTTCCAGCACCGAAGAAGTAAGGACCGTTGATCTCATAGACCTCCACACCCTCAGGGATCGTCAGGTGTTCGAGGTTACCCAACTGGAAGTCGCTGTCCTCCTCGGCGGGATTGATCTCGTCGCTGATGACCTTGACATCAGTAGTCTCTGCCATGCGTCGCATGAAGAGCAGACAGGCGCAGAGCAGACCGACCTCAATGGCGATGGTCAGGTCGAAGATGACGGTCAGCAGGAAGGTGACCCAGAGCACAATGACATCGCTTTTGGGATTTTTCATGATGCTGAAGAACGAGCGCCAGCCACTCATGTTATAGCTGACGATAACGAGTACACCAGCCAGACAGGCCATGGGGATATACTGGGCCAACGGCATCAGGAAGAGGAAGATGAGCAACAGCACGGCTGCATGGACAATACCGGCCACGGGCGTGCGGCCACCGTTGTTGATATTGGTCATCGTACGGGCGATGGCACCTGTGGCGGGAATACCGCCGAAGATGGGCGATGCCAGGTTGGCCACACCCTGGGCGATCAGTTCTGTGTTGGAGTCGTGACGGTCGCCGATGACACCATCTGCCACGGTGGCGGAGAGCAGCGACTCAATGGCTCCAAGGATGGCGATAGTGATGGCAGGTGACACCAGACCCTTGATCACCTCCCACGTCAGTTGTGGCATCTGTGCCCCTGGCAGTTGGTTGGAGATGGAAAAACGGTCGCCGATGGTCTCGATCGTGGTGACGCCCGCATACTGCTTGATCAGGAGGGCAGCGATGGTCATCAGGATGATGGCGATCAATGACCCAGGGAGCTTCTTGAGCACATTATTATAGCGCGCAATCTTAGGCCACAGGGCAATGACGGCCACGGAGCCGATGCCGACGGCAGCGCTCCAGAGATCGGTTGTCGGAATGGCCCCGATGTAGGCTATCCACTTCTCGATGAAGTCGCTGGGAACGGTCGTCATCGAGAGTCCCAGCAGATCCTTGATCTGTGTGGTGAAGATGGTCAGGGCGATACCTGAGGTGAACCCTACGACGATCGGGTAGGGGATATACTTGATGATCGTACCCAGATGAAGGATGCCGAACATGATGAGGAAGACGCCTGCCATCAGCGTGGCGATGGTCAGTCCCTCGAAGCCATATTGCTGGATAATGCCATAGATTATAATAATGAACGCGCCTGTAGGACCTCCGATCTGTACCTTCGAGCCTCCGAAGAGGGAGACGATCAGTCCTGCCACGATGGCTGTGATGATACCTTTCTCTGGCGTCACACCTGACGCAATACCGAATGCAATGGCCAGTGGCAGAGCCACGATGCCGACGATGATACCTGCCAGAAGATCGGTCGTGAACTGGCGACGGTCATAGTTCCGAAGTGTTGAAAACAGTTTCGGCTTGAATGCTAATGATGCTGTCATTGTTGTCTGTTATCTTGAAAACTGGGTGCAAAAGTACTAAAAAAGTTTAAAACCGCCGTCTGTTGGTGTAAGTTATTCAAAAATACCGTAATTTTGTTGCCGAATATCAATGCAAGAAGAGAGATAGACATATACGTTTAACATTTTTAAATTAGAAACAACATGAAAAAGGTATTATTCGCAGTGATGGCTATGGTTGCCATCGGTTTTGCATCATGTGGTAACAAAACACAGGCTCCCGCCGACGCTACGGAGACAGAGGTGACGGTGAATGCAGATGACGAGGCAGCTGCCACGATCAGTCAGCTGACTGAGCAGATCGAGGCCAAGGATGCCAATAAGTTCCAGGAGGTGCTCGCTACCGTCAAGGAGAAGGTTATCGAGATCATCGGCAAGAATCCTGAGGCTGCCAAGGAGTATGTCGCCAAGGTTCAGAGTTTCCTGAAGGAGAATGCTGACAAGATCAAGGAGTTTGTGGGCGACAACGAGACGATCAATTCGGCCATCAATGCGCTGACCGAGGCTCCTGCCGAGGCTATCGTCAGTGGGTTTACCTCTGCTGTTGAGGGTATTGGCAATGCCGCTTCTGATGCTGCCGATGCTGCTAAGGACGCTGCTTCTGACGCCGCTGACAAGGCAAAGAAAGAACTGGGTATCTAATGAGAAAGTTATTTTTAACCTTAGCTGCCATACTGATGTGTGTGGCAGCTAATGCTGCAACCAGCTATACCGTTACGGTTGTCTATAACGGTTCGACTGCCACCGTCTCCATCCCTGGAGAGGTGAGCGGTTATGTGACATGTCAAAGCGGCACGTCGGCTCACGTCAAACTGGTACAGTTATCTACGTCTGACAATAACCCGGGTGAGATCATCTACAAGCTCTCTGGAAGTAGTGAGGACGGTGAGTTCTATTTCACGGGCGACTATAAGGCCACGTTGCAGTTAGACGGTCTGACGCTGACCAATCCTGACAGCACTGCCATCCATATCAAGGACGGTAAGCGTATCAAGATCAGTATGGTGAACGAGACCGTCAGCACGTTGACGGATGGAGCCATGGACGCTGAGTCGAAGGGCTGTCTCCATGTGAAAGGCCATACCGAATTCGTGGGAAAGGGTACGCTGAATATCGTGAGCAATATCCGCCACGCCATCTTCAGCAAGGAGTACATCGAGCTCAAGAACTGCACCATCAACGTGAAGGGTGCCAAGAAAGACGGCATCCACTGTCAGCAGTATTTCCGTATGACGAGTGGTGTGGTGAACATCAGTGATGTGGAGGACGACGGCATTCGCGTGGAACTGAAAGGTGAGACGCCTACGCAGGGCTCTGACACGGAGGATGAGGATACGGGTAACTTCTACATGACTGGTGGCACGTTGACTATCGACAATGTGGGTGCCAAGTGTATCAAGACCGCAGGTACGATCACCTATTCTGGTGGTGAACAGAACTTCGACAAGACGAATACTGAGCAGAATGCTGTATCGGCTATTCATGCCGTTCCCGTACAGACGAAGGATACAGAAGCCATCTATGACCTCAGCGGCCGTCGAGTGACGGATAGCCAGTTGTCGAAGGGTGTCTATATCATCAGGAGAGGTGGCAAGACGCAGAAGGTGCTTATCAAGTAATCCGTGTATGAGAAAAGAATTGTTTGGCCTCGCCATGATGGTGATGGTTGTCGGTTGTGCCAATGGCAGCAACAAACAACAAGTCAAGATCGATACTCCGGAGGAGCAGGTGCCGCAAGAGCAGGCTTCTGCCCCTCAACAGGAGGCCCCCGACTTTGAACTTAAGGATATCGACGGTCAGCCCTTGAAACTGTCCTCACTGCGAGGCAAGTATGTCGTTCTCGACTTCTGGGGATCGTGGTGTGTCTGGTGTATCAAGGGTATTCCTGCGATGAAGGAGGCTTACAAGAAGCATGCTGGTAAGTTTGAGATCCTTGGTATCGACTGCAGTGACCCGGAGGAGAAATGGAAAGAGGCTGTGAAGCACTATGAGCTGCCCTGGCTGCACGTGTATAATCCCAACGACTCCAGGGTGTTGGAGGATTATGGTATTGAAGGTTTCCCGACAAAGATCATCATCGATCCTGAGGGTAAGATCGTGAAGACCATCGTGGGTGAGGATCCCGCCTTTTATACCTTCCTCGACGAACTCTTCAAGTAAACACTGTTCCGCAGGATGAGAAAGACACTATCTACCTTGCTGCTGGGACTGATGGCTGTTGCCGTACAGGCCCAGATGATGACACCCGTCCGCTTTACCTCACAATTGAAGGAGCTGAAGGGCGGCGAGGGGGAGATTGTCTTCAGTGCCACCATCGATCCGGGCTGGCACGTGTATTCCACTGATCTTGGTGACGGCGGCCCAATCTCTGCCACCTTCAACTCCGTGAAGATGGAGGGCGTGGAGACGGTCGGCAAATTGCAGTCACGCGGTAAGGAACTGAAACAGTTCGATAATCTGTTTGACATGGAACTGCGCTTCTTCGAGGGCAGTGTGTCCTTCGTGCAGAAGATCCGGTTCGTCAAACCTGATTACAACATCGACTGCTATTTGGAGTATGGCGCCTGTAATGACGAGAGTTGTCTGCCTCCCTCAACTTGTGAGTTGAAGAAACAGGGTAAGGCGACGCCCGTCGCTTCCAATGAATCGGAGGATAAGACGCCTGTGACTGCAGATGAAGTCCCCGTGCCAGTGTCCGTCGATTCTACGACTACAGATTCTCTGGCCACTGTGGCCACTGTCGTCCTTTCGGCAGATAGTGATCTGTGGCAGCCTGTCATCAGTGAGTTACGGGCCTATGGGGCAGGAGACAATGTGACTGACCATTCCCTGTTATATATCCTGCTCATGGGTTTTGTGGGCGGATTGCTTGCAGTGT
>JAGCPV010000092.1 GCA_017965475.1 Prevotella sp. | reverse complement strand
TCTGCAATGCCTCCTTGCTGCGACCTTTAGCGCAATTGCCCTTTACATCCCACATGTCAAGCGGGATTGTCTTCTTACAACTGAACTGGCTCTGAGTACCGTTAATCGTCACACGTCCCATCACAGGTACCACACCGTTTTTCTCCTTACTCTTGTTCACGTAGAACAAAATGTTGAATGTACTTCTCATTTATTATTCCTTTTTAATTTTGGGCTGCAAAACTACTATCTTTTGGGTTATCCATCGCTATGCAAAATGTAGCAGTTTGCGGAATAAGGGAGGGACCACGAGATTGAGTATCTCGGGGAGGGTACCAACTGGCGGTGAGAGGTGCTGTATTCTGCCTCGATTTGCGTAGTCAATTAAGAAGCTTTAAACCCATCCACGAGACCATTTCAGGGTTACGATTTGGCAACCTATCTCCTTCACCAATCCTCCCAATTTTGCGTTGTCCCTATTTTTGAACTTCCACGTTCTTCCCCTCTTTGCCTTTATTTCAGGCCGAAATGCGTTAATCTTCCAAACTCGCTTCGTTACAACAACTTTTTTTCGTAACTTTGCACACGATGAAGAGATTTTTCTATTTCATGGCCGTTATGTTGCTGTTGAGTTGTGCCCAACAGCAGCCGAAGCACTTCACCCACGAGGTGCTGAACCGTATGACGCCCGTGAAGGACCAGGGGGAGAGCCAGACCTGCTGGATCTACGCCATGCTCGCCGCCATCGAGACGGAACACCTCGCCTGGGGTGACTCCGTGAACCTCTCACCTTATTATATAGAGAAGAAGATGGAGCAGGAGCCCAACGCCCCAGAGAACAGGCGCGGCATGGGTGCCACCCTGATCAGGCTCATCCAGAAATACGGTATCGTGAGCTATGATGCCATGCGCAACGTGGAGACGCCCGCCCCCAGGTGGGTGTTCATGCTGGGTGCCACCTACACCCCTCAGGAGTTCGCCCGCAGCGTCTGTGCCCCTCACGAATACCTCACCCTGACAAGCCAGGACGACCAACCCTACTATCAGATGACGGAGATCGACGTGCCCGACAACTGGTTGCACGACCGCTATTACAACATCCCCATGGACACCCTGCTCGCCAAGACGGAGCGCGCCGTCCGCAAGCATCACGGCATCTGCTGGGAGAGCAAGGGCCATGCGATGGCCATCGTAGGCATCGCCCATGATGACGCTGGGGAGAAATACTTCATCATGAAGAACTCCTGGGGCACAGACCGTCCCTACAAGGGTCTCGACTACCTCTCGTTCGATGATTTCCGCCGTCAGACCCTCGCCATCGAAATGACAAAAGAGGCGTATCAGAACTGACACGCCTCTTTTGTCATACTTATCTCTTTGTTACTTATTCAGTTTCCACGTGACACCGTCCTTAGTGTCCTTCACCTCGAAGCCAGCAGCGGCGAGCTCGTCGCGGATCTTGTCGCTAGTGGCCCAGTCCTTGTCTGCCTTGGCCTTGGCACGCAGTTCGAGCACCATATCGACCACCTTACCGAAGGCCTCCTCGCGGGCGTCGTTGGAACCAGAATTGTCTGCCTTCAAGCCGAGGATGTCGAAGGCGAAGAGGTGCATCACCTCCGAGAGCTCCTTCAGACAGTCGGCACAGATGGTGGCCTTGTGGTCAGTGAGTTTGTTGATCGTGGTGCAAGCCTCGAAGATGTAGCTGATCACCTGCGGGGTGGCGAAGTCGTCATTCATGGCATCGTAGCACTTCTGGCGCAGGGCCTTCACGACCTTCTCAGTCTCGGCGTCGCACTGAGCCGACACCTGGACACGTTCCAAGTCGGCAATGGCGTTCAACAGTTTCTCCAATCCCTTCTCTGCTGCCACAAGAGCCTCGTTCGAGAAATCGACGGTGCCACGATAGTGGGCTGAGAGCACGAAGAAACGGATGGTCATCGGCGAGTAGGCCTTCTCCAACAACGGATGGTTGCCCGTAAAGAACTGCTCCAGCGTGATGAAGTTGTTATATGACTTACCCATCTTCTGACCATTGATGGTGAGCATATTGTTGTGCATCCAGTACTTCACGGCGGGATGACCCATCGACGCCTGAGCCTGCGCGATCTCACACTCATGATGGGGGAACACGAGGTCCATGCCACCACCGTGGATATCAAACTCCTCACCTAAGTACTTACGCCCCATCGCCGTACACTCACAATGCCAGCCCGGAAATCCGTCGCTCCAGGGTGAGGGCCAGCGCATGATATGCTCGGGCTGTGCTTTCTTCCACAGGGCGAAGTCGGCCTGATTGCGCTTCTCGCCGACGCCAGCCAGTTCTCGGCTCTCGTCCTTGATGTTCTCCAGACTACGACCAGACAGGATGCCATACTTATACTTCTTATTATAAGCCTCGATGTCGAAGTAGATCGAGCCATTGCTCTCATAGGCAAAGCCATTGTCGAGGATCTGCTGCACCAGTTGCTGCTGTTCGATGATATGTCCTGTGGCATGAGGTTCGATGCTTGGGCGCAACACATTCAGGGCGTCCATCGCCTGGTGGTAGCGGTTGGTATAGTACTGCGCAATCTCCATGGGCTCCAACTGCTCCAGACGGGCCTTCTTGGCGATCTTGTCCTCGCCCTCGTCGGCATCGTGCTCCAGATGACCCACGTCCGTGATGTTACGCACGTAGCGAACCTTATATCCTAAGTGCTTCAGGTAGCGGAACACAAGATCGAAAGTGATGGCGGGACGGGCATGACCCAGATGAGGATCACCATAGACCGTAGGACCACACACATACATACCCACATTGGGAGCGTGCAACGGCTCGAAGCGCTCCTTCTGCCGCGTCAGCGTATTGTAAATAACCAGCTTTGATTCCATCTGTAAACTATTAACTATCAACTATCAACTAAATTTGCCTGCAAAGGTAGTCATTTTTTTCTAAATCTGTAAAAAAACAGCCAGATTCTTGCATACTCCAAATACATTTCTTACCTTTGCAACAGAGAACAATCATCCAAGCAACAATTATCAACAAATAAGGACAATGAAAAAGAACATGATGATGCTATGCCTCCTTGCCCTATTAATCGCAACGGGAGCAGAGGCTCAGGAAGTGCGCAATGTGGTATATACCACGGGTATCAACGAACTACAGTACGCCAAGAAGGATACGAAACCCACGACTGGAGAGGTGATTGGCGAAGTACTCTCTGCCATCGTCACTGGCGAGACCTCGCAGGACATGGGACAATACGTGCCCGCCGTACAGGCAGCCGTTGTCAAGGGCATCTCTCAGGCACGCCGTATCAAGGCGATCGAGGGACAACTCACCCCGGAAGAGAAGGAACAGCCCAACACTTGGTATGTGGATGGCACCATCGCCAGCATCTCCTCCACGTCGAAGGTCGATACCTGGGAGGACAAGGACAAGAAGAAACATTCCAAAACCGTCTATAAAGGACTTGTCAGCGTGACGCTCCACTTCAAGAACGCCCATAGCGACGAGGTGATGTTCAGTCCCTCCTTCAACATCACGTCGAGTGACCTCTCGTGGGTGGAGAGTGCCGCAGGCGCCATCAACAATGCCATCAACAGCCTGTCAGGACGCATCACCCGTTACCTGAACGTCAATCTTCCGCTGTCAGCCAACATCATTGAGGGTGCACGCGACAAGAAG
The DNA here is from genome assembly GCA_017965475.1 of Prevotella sp. Lineage (GTDB taxonomy): Bacteria > Bacteroidota > Bacteroidia > Bacteroidales > Bacteroidaceae > Prevotella. The sequence goes on along the minus strand of JAGCPV010000092.1, from coordinate 5,739 downwards.
GACAAGCAGAAGGAAGTCTATATCGACCTCGGCGCCGCTGAGGGAGCCTTCAAGGGTCTGCACTTCGAGGTCTTCACCGTCCGCACGGTGGCAGGTCGCGAGGCCAGGAAGAAGATCGGCCGTCTGAAGGTCACTGATGTCGAAGGCGATGATATCAGTCTCTGCAAGGTGCAGTCCGGTGGCCGCGACATCAAGTCCGCCATCGATGCCGGCGAACAACTCCTCATCATCACGACGGACTAAAACTTAGTGCTGGGGCCAGGCCCCAGCACTAAGTTTTTATCGGCGATACCCTGCTCCATCACAGTTTGATGTAGATAGGAATCTTACCTCCGCGCTTATTGGGTATGAAGGGTTCCAGAGACCATTCCACCTTGGCATCAGGACAGCCATGCTGGGAGAGGAACTGTTTCAAGTGCTTGCTAAGACCACCCAGCACCTCCTCTGGGTTGGAATCGGCACTGCACAAGCCTCGCAACTGAATCGTGTCGTCGGCAGTCTGCACATACTGGTATTTTAACAGATGAGGCCAGACTTCCGTTTCCGTGACCAGCCCGACAACGCCGAAAGTCTTGCCACAAATGGTGTAGTTATCGAACAAGCGCCCACGGATTTCCAAGCATGGCAGATTACAGTCATCAACGGGTTTGCGGCTGATGCGGATGACATCCGAAACATAATACCGGATAATAGGCTGCACATAGTTTGTCAGGTCAGTGATGAGCAGACCTGCAGACCATTCGTCGCTCTCGCCCAATAGATTCATATCCTTATCTACCGGTTCCACAATGACCCAGTCCTCATTGATATGCAAGTGGGAACTGCCACGCGTCATTGCAACCTCACCTCCCTCTGTCATGCAGTAGTTGTTGAGCACAGGGCAATGGAATGCCTCTCTCAATGCCTGATAGTCCTTTTCGGTCAGCATCTCTGATGAGGTGCAGATCATCTTGACATCGAGTTTCAGGTTACCCTTCATCTGCTCTACAGCCAAGGGAACGAGCATGGAGGGATAACCAGTAATCGTGGTTGGCTGGAACTCATTGAGCTGCTCGACAAGGTGATTGACACTGTCCAGGCACGACAGACCCATCAGGTTGTGCGCCATCTCTGGAAAGGCAGCCTTCGTCCTGAGGAAGGCAGTGTAGCTCGAAGCCCCGTTAGCCAGATGGATGACTGAGGCATGGTGATGATGCTTCAGCGACAGCACTTCCAACGGGATACCACCCATCAGGCGTTGGCCCATCATCTGACCATGAATCTTATTGTGATAGTCGTCGCGCACCATCGGCAACGGCTTGCCTGTAGATCCCGAGGTCTTCAAGGCTGAATACTGACCTAATAAGAGACTGGTATCATCGGTGGGACGATCCACATATTTGAGCACATCCTGCATGTGGATGTTGCGATCCGTCACGTAGTCATCGAAGTTCTCCAATAGATCTTTCTTATAAACGATGGGCAGGTCGGTAAGCGTGAAGTTCTCTGGCAAATCAGCATAGAGTTTGGCCAGATAAGGGGATTTCTCACGGGCGTAAGCCACGAGCTCGCGCAGACGTTGCTGCTGTAGTTCCTGCCTTTCATCTGGTGACAATTTATCACCTTCTGCCACAAGGCGCTGAGCCTCACTCAATTCTATCGTTTTCATACTCTTCAGTTTTTATTCAAAGAATCCAAAGCCTTCAATGGCAGTGAGCATACGCTCCACATAATCCCAAGAAGTGGGCGAGAAGGAAGAATCAAGGCGGAGAAGCACCTGAGTGGTGTAGTCGTTATTTCGAGTCACATCTGTCACCCGCTGTCCGTGGGCTGCATCAGCGTATGCCAGCAGGGAAGCCAACTGACTGGCCTTCGCTGGATCGTCCTTGGCACGGTTCATCACCTCATTAAACTCATCCAGTTCAACAAAACGTACTCCATTGGTTACTACAGACAATCCGTTCAGCACATCGCCAAGGAACTGGACGTGGTTGTTGTAGGGATGGAACACCGTACACTCCTTTGGAGTGGTGGCCAAGCGCACGATGGCGTGACTCACCTCGTTGATGGGCGAGAACTCCACCTTGCTGGCAGCCATGGCATAAGAACAGCAGCCCAGCATATTGAAGACACGGATACGCCCCATGAACGAGTTAGTGGAGAAGTTAGCCTGGAACTCACCGTCGGTAGAGCGTGCTGCGAGGTTACCCACACGCATGATCTTACCATCGAGTCCGTGGAGGGCAATCGCCTCAAGGATCAGTCGTTCAGCCATGAACTTCGAGTAGATATACTTGTTGTTCAGATACTGACCAATATAGAGTTTCTGCTCCGTGAACACATCCCCCTTTGGTTCGCCAGTCCAGATGCCACGGGTGCTGGCAGTAGAGATATGAATCAGACGAGCCCCCGTCTTGATACAGTACTCCACGCAGCGCTGGGCACCACCGATGTTCACGTCTTCTATCTCTGTGCCTTCGCTGAAGTGCTTCACGATAGCAGCACAGTTGAAGACGGTATCGACCTCCAAACCTCCTGCAAAGTCGCTGGTGACGTCGCCCAAAACGATATGGAGGCGTGTACCAAAGAGTGGTGCAAACGATTTGTTGAAATAATAGTAGAGCATGGTGTTAAGACGGTGCTCTGCTGCTTCAATCGTCTTACCTCTAACCAGACAGTAGATCTTTGGTGCATCAGACTCGATCAGTTCGTTCAGAATATGGATTCCCAAATAGCCTGTAGCACCCGTCAACAAGACATTTCCTATTTGACGACGCTCGCCACTGAGGAAATTCTTGAGTGTGTTACGCTGCAACAGATTGTTGATGGCAGTATAGTCAAAGTCACTCACCTCGTCGTGACGATCTTCAACCACTTCGCCTGTGACTAAGTGTGCCAACTGTCGTGGTGAGGGATTGTCGAACACATCGCGGTAAGCCACATGCAAGCCAGCCTTCTCTGCCTGGACCACAATCTGCATCACAGCCAGCGATGTGCCCCCAAGTTCGAAGAAACTGTCGGTGGCTCCCACCTTGTCCATCTTCAGGATATTTGCAAATATGTCACAGAAGATCCGTTCCGTGTCATTGGCAGGAGCAACAAATTCGCCAACGCCTGCCAGTTCTGGGTTAGGCAAAGCCTTCACGTCAGTCTTACCGTTTGGCGTCATAGGCATCTCTGCGAGTTGCAGATAGGCAGTGGGCACCATATACTGCGTCAGACTCTTTGAGATCTCTGCCTTCAGGGCATCTACAGCTATCTCACGATCTGCTGTATAGTATGCGCAGAGGTGTTCGCGATCATTGATCTTACGGATCATGATGACCACCTTCTTCATGCCCTCAACCTTCAACATGACATTCTCAATCTCACCGAGTTCGATACGAAGGCCACGGAGTTTGATCTGGTGGTCTGTACGTCCAAGGATAACCACATTGCCATCGGGTAACCACTTGGCGTAGTCGCCTGATTTATAAATGCGCTCACCCTTGTAGTCCACAAATCTCTCACGGGTCATCTCGTCGAGGTTATTGTAACCACGAGCCACACCACAACCACCAATGTAGAGTTCGCCAACGACACCAACTGGTAGTTCGTTACCATCGCTATCAACGATAAACTCCTTGACATTCAACTGGGGCTTACCCACAGTGACGATCTGAGCATGGGTAAGTTCCGCATTGTTCGAGGCCACCGTTATCTCCGTAGGTCCGTAGCAATTAAAGATACGGGCCTTTGTAGTCTCACGCATCTGGGAGAGCAACTGGTCACTGAACTTCTCACCACCTGCACGACAGATGGCGAGGTTGGCGATGGCCTTGCAGAAGTCTGGACTCATGAGCCAAGCGCCCCAACGCGATGGTGTTCCACTGACCATATTGATATGTTGCTCTGCGATAAGCTTTGCCAAATCCAATGGGTTATTAGCCTGCTCCTCGGTAGCAAGAATCAGTGTCTTACCATTGAAGTAGGCCATACCGATATCCTGCAAGGCTGCATCGAACGAAATCGTAGTGACGCTGAGGATACGCTCCGCATCTGTCAGCATGGCATTGGCAAAGACATTGGCAGGATGGCCGTAGAGGTAATTACAGATACCCTCGTGGCGCAGCATCACACCCTTCGGACGACCCGTTGAACCACTAGTATATATAAGGTACGCGAGATCGTCGCTGGTGATATTTGCAACAGTGGCACTGCAGCTTACGGAACCAGCAAGAAGGGACTCTACGTCGATAGCCTTGTCGGCAGGTACGGTGTCGAGACGATCGGCAGTGGTGATGATATAACGTGCTTCGCTATCCTCTAAGATGAGTTTGATGCGATCTGCAGGATACTCTGGATCACAGGGGATATAAGCAGCCCCAGCCTTCAGTACACCGAAGAGCGAGAGGATGAGACGACTGGTACGTGGCAGCAACAAAGCTACACGATCACGTTCCTTCACACCCTTTTGTCGCAGGGCATTGGCGATGCGGTTGGTGACTTCGTCCATCTGCTGATAGGTGAACGTACCATCAATAGCCACCAAGGCTTCGTGGTCGGGTTGTGTCTCAGCGAAATGACCAATGCACTCATGGAAAAGTTTAAATGGGGCTTCGCCTGTAGCTGTCTGACGCAAGCCTGACAGTTCTGTTTCCTGAGCTTCACTGATGATAGAGAGTTGGCGCACTTTGGTATCCTGTGAAGCCATCATTCTCTCAACAACGGCCACAATACTACCCACCAGTCCATCCATCAGTTGACGGCTGTAGAGGGCATCGTTGTAGTACAGCACAACAGCAGGTTTGCCGTCCCTGTACTCTATGTGGACAGCCAACTTAAACTTAGCGCTCTCATTATTCAGCGCCTCTCTCGACTTCAGTCCTGGGATATCTGCTTTTCCGATGACACCTATCTGATACTCGAAGACGATATGTGGCTGATAGCCATAGTCAGCAGCGATACGGGCAAACGGATATTTCTCATGTTCGATGACCCCCTTGAACACATCGGCACTGGCCTTGATAAACTCTGCTACCGTCGTGTCAGCCACTGTAACACCCAATGGAAGGGTATTAACGAACATACCCACCGTACCTGCCGTGCGTACATCACTACGTCCACTGCTGATGGTAGAGAGATAGACATTACGGTTGTTGACATAACGCGATACGGTATAGAAAGTTGCAGCAAGCATCACAGAGGCTGGAGTCACACCCTGTTGTTTGGCAAAGTGATCGACAGCATCTAGATCGAAGGTGCTTGCCACCGTTTGCATCAAACCGCTAGCTTCCTGTCCCTTGATATCCGCTGCAATCTCACTGGCACTCTCATATTCTGCCAACATCTCGGCAAAGTATGTCTTGTTAGCCTCGAAACCCTCAGAAGCCTCGAAACGTTTCTCATCTACTGCAAACTTGGCATAGCCAAGCGTCTCTGCCTCCAACTTCTCACCACGCAGGGCTTCTCCCAACTGGATGGTGAAGGTGTTCATCGAGTCACCGTCCATCACGAGGTGGTGGAAGTCGGCCAAAAGATAGACCTCATCCTCAACCGTGATGATGACCAAACGATAGAGCGGACCACTCGACAGACGGAAGGGCTGCAGGAACTGCTGCTTGTATTCCTCAAATTCTGAAGGTGTCATGGTCAGCTGTTCGATAACCGCATTCTGATCTTCGTTAGGAATCTGCATCACACCCTCTTCAGTCATATCGAAATGAGTAGAAAGGGCTGGATGGATGCTGATAAACTCCGCCAAGACTTTTTCCAAGAGCT
>JAGCPV010000091.1 GCA_017965475.1 Prevotella sp. | reverse complement strand
TGAACTGGCAGAATGGCATATTGAAGAATGAACGTGCGACATGGCTGGAGAATGGTGATTCTAAACATGGCGGTTATTTTGTTCTGAGCGGGGACGTGCTTCTGAATATTCATAACCTCTTGGGTGAATATAACCAGTTCCGGGTGTGGAATCTGAGTGTTTATCCCAGGATGGGTGCATTTGTTGCCATGAAAAACAAAGACGGCTCTCCGCTTTTGGGATTCGGCGTGAACAATACGTTCCGTCTGACCGATAAGATTAACCTGAATGTGGATGCGTCTTATCAGGTGATATCAAGTGCCATGGGAGAAAAGACGGATGTGGGATCGGGGAGTAATGGCTTCTTTGACATAAGTGTAGGCTTAGAACTGAGTTTGTCTTCGCTTAACTGTTTCTATAAGGTATCAAACTTGTATGGAAGAAATAGAACTAAAGAGGTTGTGATCAATGAATTCTGGGATAACTGGTTTATACAGGCTGGTCTTGGCATGTCGCTGCTGAACCGTTATGGTTCTAATTTCGCTGAAGTGTTTCCTAATGGAAAAACATTTGGCGTCAATTTGGGACTAGGCAAGTGGTTTACGCCAGAAGTTGGCCTCCGTGGTGGGTTGAACTGGCAGAATGGTATCATCGGCAATGATCACTTAGAGTGGATGGATCCAAAAGACAAACCTGGTGGTAATCACGACGGTGGTGGCTATGGCGCGGTTTATATGGATGTATTCTTCAATCTGCATCATCTTTTTGGGAGCTATGATGAAAGCAGAAAATGGAATGCTATCGTATTCCCAAGAGTTGGACTTGATAGTAATTTGGAGGCAGGATCGGCTTCTCCGCTGGTTGGTATTGGTACAGAGCAGACTTTTAAACTGAATGACCGGCTGAAACTGTTTGTGGATGTGGCATACCAATTTACGACAGGTGAGCTGATGGGGAAACAGAGCAAAACAGGGGCTGGAACAGGTAGTAATGGATGGTTTGACCTGAATGCTGGTGTGCAGTATGAGTTCGGGTGTAATACATGGGGACGACTTGGGGAGAAACGTCCGGCATCTGCTAATGTAATAGGCCATAACTGGCCAAGGTTTATTGTGAATACAGGGGCATCGGTGGTGGTAGCCTATGGTGTGAAGTCGGTTCTTAAGAAAGTTATTAAGGAAGAACGTCCTGACCACTCGGACAATCAATCGTTCCCATCTGGTCATGCTTCGATGGCTTTTGCTTTAGCACGGTCGATTGATAAGGAGTTTAGGAAGGAGAGTATCTGGATTCCTATAGCGGGATATGCCGCTGCAACAGCTGTGGGAATAGAGCGTATCGCCAGTGACCGGCATCACTGGTATGATGTGGTGGCTGGTGCTGGTATCGGTATTGGGACTGCTGAATTGACATGGTGGGTAAGCGACAAACTGTTCGGATCAAAGAGTAGTGTTATGGTTGGCAGTAGTGGAAATACGCTTGATGTGACGTATAACTTGTAAACAAACTTATATAAAGACATACAAATACAATATAATATGGCTGAGAGAAAAAGGATATATCTTTGTCTGGCGCATATGAGCGAGGCGGGATTAGAGCAGAAATACATTAAGGAGGCGTTTGATACGAACTGGGTGGTGCCGCTCGGGCCGAATGTGAATGGGTTTGAGAAAGACTTGGAGGCGTTTGTCACATCGACCGATGACACACTGGGGACAGGCCCCTCTGCAGAGTCTAAGACATCCGCATTTGGGCCAGTCCCGTGTAAAAGGGTAGTGGCCCTCGCTTCAGGCACATCGGCAGTGCATCTGGCGCTGATTGCTTGTGGCGTGAAGCCGGGGGACGAGGTGATCGTGCAGAGTTTTACGTTCTGCGCATCGAGTCATCCGATTACATATCTGGGGGCGACGCCTGTGTTCGTGGATTCGGAGAGGGAGACATGGAACATGGATCCGGAACTGCTGGAAGAGGCGATAAAGGATCGTATCGCGAAGACGGGCAAGAAACCGAAGGCGATCGTGCCTGTGGCGCTGTATGGTATGCCGTATCAGATTGACAGGATTATGGAGATTGCGGATCGCTACGAGATTCCCGTGATCGAGGATGCGGCGGAGGGATTTGGCTCGCGGTTTAAGGGACAAGTATTAGGTACGTTCGGTAAGTATGGCGTGCTGAGCTTTAACGGCAACAAGATGATCACGACGTCGGGGGGCGGCGCGCTGATTACGCCTGATGAGGAGTCGTGGCGTGAGATTATGATGTACGCCACGCAATATCGGGAGAGTTATCCGTATTATCAGCATGAGAAAATAGGGTATAATTATAGGATGAGTAATATCTGCGCCGGGATCGGAAGAGGGCAGATGACAATAGTGAATGAGCATATTGAGCATCATAAGCATGTGCAGGCTCTTTATGAAGAGTTGCTCAAAGAGGTGAAGGGTGTGACGGTACATCGGCAGCCGACTGGCACACTGGGGCCAGACCCCTCTGCAGAGTCAAAGACATCTGCATTTGTGTCAGGCCCCAGTGTACCAGTCTTCGACAGCAACTATTGGCTGTGCACGATTACGATTGATCCTTCGGTGAAGGTAAAGGGGCAGGAGAATGCCTATAAGACGATCGTGACAGGGGCTGTAGGTGGTGCTGCGGGTGTGATCCATGCGGCTTCGAGTGCGGTGACGGATTGTCAGCCTAATGATAATGTGGAGGCGATGAGAGTGGCACTGGATCAGGCGGGTATCGAGGCTCGCCCTGTTTGGAAGCCGATGCATAAGCAGCCTTGTTATAAGGATGCGCCTGCGTATGTGAATGGGGTGTCGGAAGAGATCTTTAAGATTGGCATGTGCTTGCCTGCAGGGCCTTATGTGACGGATGATGATGTGAGGTATATCGTGGAGACTATAAAGGCGAATATTGATTATACAGGACAGCTTTAATATGGGGGGACAGATATGAAAAAAAATACAATGGTATCTATCATTATGCTGTCGCATAATTCGGCACAATATGTGGAGGAAAGTGTCAGGAGTGTGATGGCGCAGACCTATCAGAACTGGGAATTGCTGTTTGTGGACGATAACTCGATGGATGACACTATCACGAAAATGATGACCCTGAAAGATGAGGCCAAGATCAGGAAAGAGGATTATGCTGTGATTGATCGTATCAAGGTGTCGCAGACGGTATCGGATCGAGGCGAGGCGGTGAATAGAAATTCGTTGCTGAGAGAGGCTCAGGGTAGGTGGATCGCATTCCTGGATGTAGGGGATGTGTGGGCGCCTGATAAATTGGAGAAGCAGGTTAAGTTTATGGAGGAGAATGGGTATTCTTTTTCATATACTAACTATGGCCTGATGAATAACAAGTCGCAGAATCGTGGAGTCGTGATCAGTGGAAAGGAGCATGTGACATTTAATGATATGTTGCGCTGCTGCTGGCCCGCGTATCTGACGGTGATGTATGATGCGCAGAAAGTGGGAAAGATCAGACTGCATAATACCAAGGCGAATAATGATTATGCACTGTGGCTGAGTATCGCGGAAAAGAATGACTGCCATTTGCTGGGCGAGAATCTGGCAACGATGAGGACGCCGTATGGTCTATTCAGCAGATTCCTCAGGACGGATAAGGTGAAATGGAGGTATGAGGTGTATCGAGTTGAGGAGGATCTTGGACCGATTACGTCGTTCTTCTATACCATCAGGAATGGATGGAATGGTCTGAGGAAGTGGATGAAGTATGTGAAGAAAGATATTTGATATCAATTGGGTACATTCAAGGCCAACATAGAATAAAAGAAACGTATCGCAGGGGTTACTGTGGTACGTTTTTGGTTAATAAGGAATATCTTGATAGATGAATAGAGAAGAGCAAAATCAATTCTGGACGATGCGGATACGGCCTCACGAGAAGCTGTGGCATATCGATCTGGGCGAGATCTGGTGTTATCGCGACTTGATAGAATTGTTTGTCAGGCGCAATATCGTGGTGCAATATAAGCAAACCATCCTTGGTCCGCTTTGGTATTTGATTCAGCCCATTTTGACCGTCATCATGAATATGGTGGTGTTTGGAGGAATTGCCAAGATGAGTACAGACGGGATGCCACAGGCCATTTTCTATATGGCTGGCAACATCTGTTGGTTCTATTTCTCTGATTGCTTGAACCAGTCGTCAAACACGTTCACTGCCAATCAGAATATGTTCGGCAAGGTTTATTTCCCTCGTCTGGTGGTGCCCATCGCTGTGGTGATATCCAATCTACTTCGATTTATCATACAGGTAGGACTCTTTGTGGTGCTCTATCTCTATTTCTTCATGAATGGCGCTCCGATTGCCCCCAATTGGACCATCCTGATTACACCCCTTTTGGTAGTGATGTTGGCAGGTCTGGGTCTTGGCTTTGGCATCCTGATCTCCTCGCTTACCACGAAGTATCGCGACTTTACGATCCTTTTCACTTTTATCGTCCAACTGTGGATGTACGCCACCCCCATCGTCTATCCACTCAGCATGGTGGAAGAAGGTCCCTTGCGCACGCTGATTATGGCCAATCCGATGACCTCGATTATCGAGGCATTCAAATATGCTACCCTTGGGCAGGGCTATTTCTCTTGGCTAGCCTTAGGTTATAGTTTTCTGTTTATGAGCGTGCTGTTGCTATTCAGCGTTGCTATATTTAATAAGGTACAACGTAATTTCATGGATACTGTTTAAGCTTATGAAGGCCATTGAATTTAATCACGTTGGCAAGCAGTATCGTTTGGGAGTAGTTTCAACAGGCACGTTCAGCCACGATCTGAACCGTTGGTGGGCCATGAATGTGC
>JAGCPV010000090.1 GCA_017965475.1 Prevotella sp. | reverse complement strand
CACCCTCGCTGACATCGTTGATGATGTCAGCACCGTACTCCTCCACCACCATCCGTGCCACGTCGGGACGGAACGTATCGACGGAGATCACGGTATCCGGCAGTTCACGACGGATGATACCCAAGGCGAGACGCAGCCGCTCCATCTCCTCCGTCTCCGACGCCACCTCGGCACCAGGACGTGTGGAACAGCCACCGACATCGATGATGGCACCGCCTTCGGCGATAATCTGGCGGGCACGCGCCACGATCTCCTGCTCCGTCTGCACCCGGCTTCCGGCATAGAAAGAGTCGGGCGTCACGTTCAGGATACCCATCACCTGCGGCTCGCCGAGGTCCATCAATCTGCCATTGACATTGATCGTATAGTCCATTTTCGCCCACAAAGATACAAAATAATTCATAATTTATAGTTCTTACTTCATAGTTTTTTTGTAATTTTGCCGCAAATTCACGAAGTTTATGGATATCAAGGAACTTTATAAGCTTTATCAGCAGCATCCCTGCATCACAACCGACAGTCGCGACTGTCCTGAGGGCAGCATCTTCCTGGCCCTGAAAGGTGAGACCTTCGACGGCAACAAATTCGCCATCGCAGCCCTTGAAAAAGGTTGCGCCTACGCCATCGTCGATGACAAGACCGTAATCCCTACCGATGATGAAAGGCTCATCCTCGTTGACGACTGCCTCCAGACTTTCAAGGATCTGGCCCGTGAACATCGCCGTCAGTTCGACATCCCCGTGATCGGCATCACGGGCACCAACGGCAAGACCACCACGAAGGAACTGATTGCCGCCGTACTCTCCCAGAAATACAACGTGCTCTATACCCAGGGAAATTTCAATAATGACGTCGGCGTTCCCAAGACGCTCTTCCGTCTGACGAAGGAGCACGAGATCGCTGTCATCGAGATGGGCGCCAGTCATCCTGGCGACATCAAGACCCTCGCAGAGACGGCAGAACCCACCTGTGGTCTGATCACCAACGTCGGCAAGGCCCATCTGCTGGGCTTCGGCTCCTTTGAAGGTGTGATCAAGACCAAGTGCGAGCTCTACGACTTCCTCCGCACCCGTGAGGACAGCCTCATCTTCCTCAATGCCGACAACGAGTATCTCGTCGATCAGATCGGTGAAGAGGAGAACCTCTGGATCTCCCCCTACTCCACCGACCCCGAGAAGCAATACACCTGCATCAGTGGTGAGATCATCGCCTGCGACCCCTTCCTGAAGTTCCGCTGGCGCGAGCCGTTGATGACACTCGAAGAAGAGGGCCGCTCCACCAAGTGGCATAAGGTACAGACCCAGCTCGTGGGCTCTTATAACATCGACAACCTCCTGGCTGCCATCGCCGTAGGCATCAACTTCGGCGTCGATCGCAAGAAGATCTGTGCCGCCCTGGAGGAATATGTCCCCAGTAACAACCGCAGTCAGATGACCGTCACGACGAAGAACCACCTCATCGTGGATGCCTATAATGCGAACCCCACGTCGATGATGGCGGCCCTGGAGAACTTCAGTCTGATTCAGGCAGACAGGAAGATGGTGATCCTCGGACAGATGGGCGAACTGGGTGAGGAGAGCGACAAGGAGCACCGTCAGCTGGTCAGTTATCTGGAGTCTGCCGGCTATGATGAGGTATGGCTCGTAGGCGACAACTTCCAGGATATCCCCTGTCCCTTTAGGAAATTCCACGATGTCGAGGCTGTGAAGACCGCCATTCAGGAGCATTGTCCAGAGGATTTCTATATCCTCATCAAGGGCAGCAACAGTAACAAGCTCTTCCAACTGCCCGAACTGCTTTAAGGATGAAGAAGTGGTTCTCTCTGACAGCAGTACTACTTAGCCTTCTGACAACGAGTTGTCAGGAGCAGAAAGAGTTGGACGAAGGCAATGCCATCTATTACTGGCGTACGGACCTCAGGCTCGACTCCACGGAAAGGGCCTTCCTCACGCAATATAATATCAATAAGGTGTATTGCCGCTATTTCGACGTGGTGATGGACACGCTACACGGGCAGGGGCCCCACCCGAACGCCACCGTCACCTTCAACGACACCCTGCCAGAGGGCATTGAACTCATCCCCACGGTGTATATCACAGAGGACTGTATGCATCAGCCCCACAAAGACCTGGCAGAGAAGATCGTCAGGCGCATCCGCCAGATGAACGAGACCAACAGCATCCAGAACGTCCATGAGATCCAGATCGATTGCGACTACACGGCACGAAGCATGAAGACCTACTACGCCTTCCTCGAAGCCGTGAGAGAAAACTGGGAGGCCAACCTCTCCACCACCATCCGTCTGCACCAGCTCTCGATGCCCGTGCCACCCGTTGACTACGGGGTGCTGATGATCTACAACACAGGCGATCCGAGGAATTTTGTCGAGCGCAACCCGATCCTCGACATCCGCGACGTGTCGCCCTATCTCAAACGGCTCGACAAATATGCCCTGCCACTGGCCGCCGCCTACCCCGTCTATAGCTGGCTGCGCATCATCAACGGCATCCATGTCGAACATACGGTAGAGGCGGCGGAGATCCTGAAGGTGAAAGAGGCCGTGGAACAGCGGCGCGAGGGTCTGAAGCGCAGCATCATCACCTACCATCTTGACAAAGAGAATATTAACAGATATAAACCCGAAACCTATGAAGCGATTTATCATCACTAATCTGTTGGCAGTCATCGCACTGCCTCTCCTGGCCTGCTGGGGAGGATGGACCACCAACTACTACCTGTTCAGCGCCTATGAGCGCACGGACTTCGGCGACCGTATGGACGAGATCACCAGGAACAACTGGAAGACCTACCTCGGCATGGGCGAGAAAGACTACTTCTGGTTCCGTGCCGACGACATCATCAAGGCCGCCCAGAAGAAGAACGACCTGCTGATGGTCTCCTACGTGCAGAACCTCGACAAATACCTCGAATGTACAAACATCGAGAGTCGCAAGCAGTACGAATGGAACTACCCGACGAAAGAGGAGATCGCCGCTCAGAAGCGCGACCTTCAGGCCATCAGCACCTACGCACAGAGTAAGCTGAAGACACGTCTGCGCTCGCAGCACGCCCTGCTCCTCATGCGCTGTAACATGCTGCTCGGACAGCATCAGCAGAACAT
>JAGCPV010000089.1 GCA_017965475.1 Prevotella sp. | reverse complement strand
TCATCAGCCGACTTCAGGTTGGCCTTTTTCACTTGCAGCTTTACGAGCCTTCCCGTCAGTGTCACGACACCGATGTCATGTCCGGGACTGGCCTCCACCGCCACTACGTCGCCTTTCTTCAGCTCTAAGTTGTTGACATTGTGGTAATATCCTTTGCGGGTATGTTTGAACTGTACCTCCACTAGGTCGGTGACACTGGCATTCCCCGGCACGTCTGCCAGCCAGTCATAGGTGTTCAACTGGCGGTCCTGCCGGCCTATGGCTGCGTGGCATAAGCCTCGGTCGCAACCGACTTTGATGGGCAATTCTTTCGTTTTCTCTGTCATATCTTTTATTCTAGTATTTCTAGGGTTTCTGCAGTAGTAGCACAATCATTTGTAGGGCAAAGTCGAAGAAGACGATCTTTGCATTGGCATTCTGTCCGATATCACGGATAGCGAGATTAGTCATGTCGTTGATAGGCAGGATGTTATTCTCGTTCACAAAACGGGCGAAGTTCCGGGCGAAATCTTCTTCCTTCTGTGTCATATAGTTCAGTTCGGTATTCTGGAAGTTATACATGAAGTTCTCACGTGTCATCCGGAGGAAGTAGGTGAGCCAGCGTTTCTGTTTCTCACGTCCCATACCAGCCATCTGCTCACTCCACTTCTGCATATCCTTGACCTTTCGTTGATAGGCCAGGCGCATCAACATGATATACATGTCGAGGAACAGTTCATTTTCCGAACCAACTTGAAGTTCTTCCAGTGCTTTTAGCCAGTTGCCGTTAGCCAACCGACTGATACGGTGAGCAGCCTCCTCGTCAATGCCCCGGCGTTCGATAAGGGCTTTTCGGATATCCTCATTGTCGGTCTTGCGGATGTCTATCACCTGCACACGACTGCGGATGGTCTCCAACAGCTTGTCGGGCTCCTGGCATACCATGATGAACACCGTTTGTTGGGGCGGCTCTTCAATGAGCTTCAATAGTTTGTTGGCGCATTCTATGTTCATCCGCTCTGGCAGCCAGATGATACTCACCTTATAACCACCCTGACTGGATTTCAACGAGAGTTTGCGCACCAGTTCGTCACTCTCTCCGGCGGTGATGATGGCCTGTTGGTTCTCACCGCCCATCGCTTGCATCCACTCATCCATGGTGAAATAGGGCCCCAGCATCATCAGTTCGTGCCACTCTTTGGCAAAGTCATCGCTCACAGGCTTATGGTCGCTGCCCATCGACGGTAGTTTGATGGTGGGGTAGGTGAAGTGCAGGTCTGGGTGTTCCAGCTTTTCCAGCATGGCTTGGGCTGAGGGTGTCCCATTGTCTAGCAGATAACAGGCAAAGGCAGTCGCCAGTGCGAGCTTGCCACTACCTTGCGGACCGCAGAGCATCATGGCATGAGGCAGGTGACCGCTTTCCGTCATCTGCTTCAACCGCTCCTGCGCCTCCTGCTGTCCTATCACCTCACTCCAATGCATCTTATAATAGGCGTTTGGCTACTTCCACAACGGAATCTACTGCCGATACCGTATAGAAATGGATATTATGCACACCTTTGGCGTACAATTCTTTACATTGTTCTGTCGTCCATTCAATACCAAGCCGACGGGCGTCTTCGTCGGTTTTGCATTTCACCACCTCACGGGCCAGTGGCTCAGGGATGTCGCAGTGGAAAGTCTTGGGCACCACCGTCAATTGACTCAACTTCGCCATTGGCTTGATGCCGGGGATGATGGGGATAGTGATACCCATCTGGCGAGCCTTCTCCACGAAAGCGAAGTACTTCCCGTTGTCGAAGAACAGTTGGGTGACGGCATACTGTGCCCCCAGTTCCTGTTTCTCTTTCAGATATTGTAAGTCCATCTCCAAGTTCGGTGCCTCCTCATGCTTCTCAGGATAGCAGGCCACACCGTAGTCGAACGGTCTGCCCGGGTTCTTGATGGGTGTACCGTCGGCGAAGAAACCTTCGTTGAAACGTCTTACCTGCTTCATCAGTTCCGTCGTATGGGCATGACCACCCGGGGTGGGGACGAAACGATTATCTTCCTTGGCCTTGTCACCACGTAGCAGCAACAAGTCACTGATACCGAGGAACTGCAGGTTGAGCAGTTCATATTCGATATCATCGATGGTGGCTCCACTGCAGATCACGTGGGGCTGTACGGGAATATTATACCGCTGTTGGATGGCTGCGGCGATGGCTACCGTACCAGGCCGACGACGGATACGCTGCCGCTCAAACTGTCCGTTGGGCAGTTCCCTATAGACGAATTCCGAGTGGTGAGTCGTGATGTTGATGTAGGCGGGATTGAATTCGCGCAGCTTGTCGATGTCGGCAAACAACTTCTCTGTGCCCGTCCCTTTCAGGGGAGGCAGTACTTCAAACGAGAATCGCCGTGTGTCTGTATCTTGATGGATAAATTCCGTAACGCTCATTGTCTATTGTGCATAAATCGCTGCAAAATTACAAAAAATCCGTGTAATACATGTCATTCGTGCCGAAAAATTATTATCTTTGTACCCAAATGGTGGATATCAAGCGATTTCTCAAGGACTGGACACTGCCTGTGGCGATTGCCGTGGGTACGGTGGTCTATCTGATCTTCTATTGGGTACCGCAACTCGATACCGCAGGTGATGTACTGGGTGAGGTCGTTGATACCATCTTCCCGATGATGGTGTTCTGTACGCTCTTTTCTACTTTTTGTCGTGTTGATTTCCATCAGATGAAGCCCCACCGCTGGCACATTGGTGTGTTGATGGCACAAGTGTTGCTCGTGGCACTTAACGTCTGGATCATCTTCTGTGTTGAGGCCAGTCCTGGACAAAAGATCCTGTGGGAGAGCGTGCTTACCTGCATCATCGGCCCGACGGCGACGGCAGCACCTGTGGTCACGGCGAAGATAGGTGGTAACATTAACACGATGACGGCTTTCGTGGTGATCTCCTCTTTCGCCTCGGCGTTGATGATCCCCGCCGTGTTCCCACTGTTGGAGCGTGGCAGCAACCTCACGTTCTGGTCTGCCTTCATCATCATTCTCGAAAAACTGGCCATGGTGCTCATTGCTCCGTTGGCGTTGGGGTGGTACATGCAACACTTTGCCAAGCGCGTCTGTGCGTGGATTGTCAGCATTCCCGACCTGTCGTTTTACCTCTGGGCCGTACAGCTCAGCGTGACTAGTGGTGTGACCGTTCGCAATATCGTACATAGTGAGGCTGGTCTCCCAGTGCTCCTGATGATCGCTGTACTCAGTCTTGTCCTTTGCTTTGTACTCTTCTTGGTGGGTCGTAGTATCGGCCGTCACTTGGGCGAGGAGGTTAATTCTGGTCAGGCGCTTTTCCAGAAGAATACAGCCCTTTCCATCTGGGTGGCCTATACTTACCTGAACCCTATTGCCTCTGTGGGCGCGGGCTGCTATGTGCTCTGGCAGAATATTGTCAACAGTGTGGAACTCTGGGAGTTCCGCCGCAAGCATCCTATTCTTTAGCGGACGGTCAGTATGGCCTTTTTCAGATGTTCCAGACAACTGTCTGGACCAATCATGATCTCGAAGTCACCAGGCTCCAGCACGTAGTCGAGGTCGTAATTGTAAAAACTCAACAGGTCGTTGGTGATTTCAAACTTCACCTCTTTGCTCTCGCCCTTCTTCAAGTGGATGCGCTCAAAACCTTTTAACTCCCTGACTGGTCGTGTGATACTGGCCACCGTATCGTGGATGTACAACTGCACGATTTCGTCAGCGTCGTAGTCACCAATATTCTTGACGGTAACAGAAGCTGTTCGCCCGTTGAGCGTGATGTCACTGTATTCAAACGTGGTATAGCTCAGTCCGAATCCGAATGGAAAAAGCGGGTCGTTGCGCACGTCGAAATAGTTGCTACCGAACTTTGAGAATGTCTGACGATTCTCGCCCACGGGACGACCAGTGGGCAGGAAGTTGTAGTAGAGTGGCTCCTGACCTGTGGCCTGAGGCATCGAGACGGTGAGTTTGCCGCTGGGTACTTTGTCGCCGAAGAGCACGTCGCAGATGGCATCACCGGCCTCACTGCCGCCGAACCATACCTGTAAGATAGCTGGTATATGCCCCTGCTCCCACGTCAGTACTGTTGGACGTCCTGCAAAGTTCAGCACCACAAGTGGCTTGCCTAATGCCAGTAGGGCTTCAAGCAGTTCCCGCTGTACGTCAAAGATTTCCAGAATAGCCCGACTACTACACTCGCCACTCATCTCTGCTGATTCGCCCATAGCGCAGATGATGATGTCAGCCTCGCGGGCGATGTTTATGGCCTCTTGCTTCATCTGCTCACTGTCCCTGAAAGGGGTGGCACGATAGAAACCACCGTCTTTCTGTAGCGTAGAGTCGCGGGTGAAGTTACAACCTTGGGCATAGGTGAGTGTCGCCTTTCCTTGGAGTGCCTGTTCCATGGACTCCTTCAGCGTGGTATATCGCTCGTTAGTAGCTGTCGGTGCCCAGGTGCCCGTCATGTTCACACGGTTGTCGGCCATCGGACCGATCAGTGCTATCTTTCCCTGCTTCTTCAGTGGCAGCAGCTGCCCCTCGTTCTTCAGGAGCACAAAACTCTCTGCTGCCAGATTGCGCGCGGCCTCTCGGTGTTCAGAGGTGTAGATATCCGTCTCGTGACGCTTAGGGTCGAGGAAACGGTAGGGATTCTCAAACAATCCTAATTTGTATTTCGCTTCCAGGATGCGTCGGCAGGCATGGTCAATTTCAGCCATCGTCACCTTCCCTTCTTCGAGTGACTGCGCCAGCGTCTTGATGTAGCCCTCTGCACACATGTCCATATCGGTGCCTGCCTTCAAAGCCAGCGCCGAAGCCTGTTGCAGGTCTCCTAGCCCATGCTGGGTAATCTCACCGATGGCACCGTAGTCTGTCACTACAAATCCGTTCCAGTTCCACTGGTGGCGTAATACATCGTCGATGAGCCATTTATTGGCAGTGGCGGGGATGTAATCGACGATATTAAAAGAGGTCATGACCGAACCAGCCCCTGCTTTGACAGCTGCTTCGTAGGGTGGGAAGTACTGGTTATACATCCGGACGTGACTCATATCCACCGTATTGTAGTCGCGTCCAGCCTCTGCACCGCCATAGAGTGCATAATGCTTCACGCAAGCCATCATGTTCTCTGGGCCATAGTTCCCCTGATAGCCCCTCACCAATGTCTCTGCGATACGTGAGCCCAGGAAGGGATCCTCGCCGTTGCCCTCGGCAATGCGCCCCCAGCGGGCGTCAAGAGCAATATCTACCATCGGACTGTAGGTCCAGCAGATACCATCGGCCGTGGCCTCCTTCGCTGCTATCCTTGCGGCCTGCTCAATCGCCTTCAAATCCCAACTGCACGACATTCCCAGCGGTATGGGGAAGATCGTCTCGTAGCCGTGGATTACATCCATGCCCACAAGTACGGGGATGCCTAAACGACTCTTCTTTGCTGCATCCTGCAGCTGTCGGATGCCCTCCACACCCTTCTGGTTCAGTACTGTTCCGAGTTTGCCTTCCTCGATGAGCTGTAGTAGCGGACTGTTCTTCAATTCGCCCGTCGTGGCCGATGTTCCAGGCATAAGGTTCATCTGCCCCAGTTTCTCCTCAACGGTCATTTTCGCCATCAGTTGGTCGATAAACGTGTTCATCTGCTGATCCTGCGCCCAGACCTGGAGGCCTGTCATCACCAGCATGACTGTGAATAGTCTTTTCAGTTTCATATCGTTAGAATTCTAGTTTTGTGGCAAAGATACGAAAAAAGTTTGGAAAGTATTGCGCTTCTAGGACTTTTTTCGTATATTTGCAGACGAAAACAGTCTTATAAATAATAATTGATATGGAAACAACATTAGTATTACTGAAGCCCAGCTGCGTACAGCGCGTCAGCTGATTGGAGAGGTCGTTAACCGTTTTGAGCGTCGCGGACTGCGCATTTCTGGTATGAAGATGATGCAGCTGAGCGACGCAATCCTGCGTGAGCACTATGCTCACCTCGTGGATAAACCCTTCTTCCCCAGTCTCTGTGCCTCGATGCAGGCTTCGCCTATTGTGGCCATGGCCATCTCGGGTGTTGAGGCCGTACAGGTTGTTCGTACGATGGCAGGCGTGACT